>DSAB01000138.1 GCA_011388275.1 bacterium
ATAAATATAAACATTTATGATTTGAAAAACAAATTTACATTGCTTCCGGTTTTTTTTATATTGATGAAGGTGTGTTTTTCTGGGAAACAATCGGTCAGAAACCGGAGCGGGAGGCGTTATGGCTTCGAATTCATCCAAATGGCTTTTGGGATGCGGAATCGGATGCGCCGCACTCATTGTGATCGTGATTGCATTGGGAGGTGTGGGCTACCTGCTTGTCAGGGACACGGTGCAGAATTTTCGAAACACCATCGACTCTTTCGAAAGGCTGGAGAAGGAATACGGTCGTGTTCAGGATTATATCCCTTCTTCAACAGGAATAGTAGACGAAAGGCGCCTCGAAACCTTCACGATCGTTCGGGAGGAACTGGCAACGGCCAGGAAAGAGATGGAGACCGCTGTTCAGGCTTTGACCGACCGAGTCGACGAGATCGAAGATGGAAGCGCCGGTTTCTGGCGTATACTGGGTGTCGTGGGAAAGGGCATGGGGGCGCTTCCCCAGATGGCGGAATATTTCAAGACCCGCAACGAGATCCTGATCGACAGGGGAATGGGATTGGGAGAGTATTTTTATCTATATACGGTTGTTTACTACTCCTGGCTGCAAAAATCTCCGGGTGACGGTCCGCCCTTTCGCCTCATGAGCGGTGATGACGGCGGCTATTACCGCTTCGATCGGGAGGATGAAGAGGAATCAGATTCCCGGTACGGCGATGATTATATTGATCAGCGCAGGAAGGAGGTCTCCCGGCTTGTAAACCGCATGGCCACGGTTATGATTCAAAAGCAGGCGGACTACCTTTCCGATTCAGCCAGGCCGGTCTGGCAGCCGCGGCTTGAGCGGGAACTGGAGAAACTCAAGAACGATCCGGAGCGGATTCCCTGGCAGGACGGGCTGCCGACCCTGACCCGCCGGTCTCTGGAACCCTATCGGGAGCGGCTGGAGGCTGTATACAGTTTTCTGCTCAATCCGCTTGAACTGAGGCCCCTGGACGGCCGGTAATTGAATTGGATCTTTCGAAGCATTCAATGGTATTGATGATGGGCGCGTGAAAAGTGTTCATGCACGATAAGCCACTCTCCGTCTATTTGATGATAGACATGGGTGCCCCGTCCGGTAATGGCTTTTTTCTTTTTATCTTCTCTGTAACGAACCGCCCAGTAGAAAGTCAATATGGCCGTGTCTTCGAACACATGCACGCACGGATCGGAGATGGAGTATTCCACTCCGGCGCCGCGGGACAGGTAATACTCAAATGTTTTCTTGAGCTCGTGAAGGCTGGCCAGCCGCATGTGCTGCGTGGAAGAAAATCCGCTGATCCCCGGGTCAAAAAACGACAGCAGCTTTTCCACGTCGCCCGCGTTGAAAGCCTCGACTTGCCGGTTTTCCAGATCCAGAATCGTCTGTTTGGTTTTTTCCATGATGAGTCCCCCTGACTGATTGTTCTGTTTTCAATGGCAATAACCTGATTTTTTCCGGAAATGTCAAGGGGAAACTGAATGGATCGGCAGAATAAAAGTGTGACCGGCCCGCGGCCCGCGAAAAGCACCCGGTTTGTGACATTCAAATGCGGTACTTGCGGTTGACGGCCCAATCGGGCGTCTGCCTTGAACGGATGCTGATTTTGTCTGTGTTTTTTCACATGCTCAAGCGGTTTGTCTTTGTTATGGCGGGATGAATGCCGTTTCATGACGGCGTTTTATCGGTAAAATGATTCTTCTTGACTTTATAGAGATTTGTTTTTATTTTTACTGGTTGTAAAAAGAGGCGGCGCCTGAAAGAATGTGAAAGCTTGTATATCAGCCACCCTAGCTCAGCTGGTAGAGCAGCTCACTCGTAATGAGCAGGTCGTCGGTTCGAGTCCGACGGGTGGCTCCGGTCTGAAAACAGGGCAGAAATCCTGTTTTTTATTTTGAGGGGGTCATGAGAATACCAGCGATTCTTTTCATAATGGCTTTAACGGTCTTTCCGCCCGGAAGGTCGAAAGCCGGAGAGAGCGTCACCGGCTTTGATTTTCTTCGACTGGATCTGGGAGCCAGGCCGGCGGCCATGGGCGGATCTTTCGTGAGCGTGGAAGGAGATGTCCATTCTCTTCGCTACAATCCAGCGGGTTTGAGCCGGGTTATGGATAAAAGTCTGGCCTTGACCGTGCAAACCCTGACTCAGGACATTCGATACGGATTCGCCGGATTCGTGACCGCACTGGGGCCCGGCAAGCTGGGCGTCGGGCTTTTCTATCTGAATTATGGATCCATTCAAAGAACCGACATCTTCGGAAACGAGGATGGAACCTTCAGCCCGGGTGATTTCGTGTTGAATCTGGCTTATTCCGACAGTCTGGGCAAGGGGTGGAGATGGGGCGTAGGTGTCAAAGTCATTCAATCGGTTATTGATGATTATTCTGCGCTGGGTGCGGCCGCGGATGCGGGAGTCCTCTATACATTTCCGAACCGGCCTTTGTCCATCGGTTTCAGCATTCTGAACGCGGGCCACGGGATTCAAGCCTTTGTAAACCAAAAAGAAAAAATGCCTGTCACCTATCAGCTGGGTGTCTCGCAGCGGCTGGAGCATCTGCCTCTTTTGATCAGCCTGAATATCATCAAATATCATTATGAGAGCAGCGACTGGCCTTTGGGGCTCTATTGGGCGCTCGGCGGAGAATTTACCCTGTCTTCCCATTTTTTCCTTCGATGGGGGTACAACGCTCGGGGCAGAGAGCAGCATATTCAGGCGGCGAACGACTGGATGACGGGATTTTCAACGGGATTCGGCGTTCTTTTCAGCCGGTACCGGATCGATTATTCCTACGGTTCGCAAGGAGGATTGGGACAGCAGAATACCATGACGTTCTCTATCGAATTATAGCTCGAAAAGAGTGAATCCAGACATATGTCGAAACCCCCTTTTTCAGGGGGTTTTGGGTTTATAGGGCGGCTCCTGGAAAATTGCCTTGCGAAAATCCCGTATAAATTGTATTTTCTATATACTTATAGGGTTTGGGAGTCGTGTATGAGGCGATTTGTTGCATTGATCATACTGTGCCTGACCGGGGTGTGTTCTTCAGCCGCCTCATGGCAAAGGTTGTATCATTATCCGGTGCTTGTGTTCCATCACGCTGAAGATCGGGCCTATGCCCGAAAAGTCGTCTCCCTGGCAGCGGAGGAACTGCCTCGTCTTCGGGAAAGCCTGGGTGATGAGACCGGCCGGGAAATCCGGATTGTTATTGCCGGCACGTTACAGGAGTTTTCACGTTTGACACATGGCCAGATCCCCGAATGGGGAGTCGGGGCTTCGGATCCGCAGAGTGCTGTAATCTATTTGCAATCTCCCAGAATCCATCGGGCGCGGATCAACAGGCAGCGGGTCCTGATTCATGAGCTGAGCCATGTTGTGTTATCCTGGGCTGTCGGTGGTTTCAGCGTGGACCGGTGGTTTGATGAGGGCGTGGCCCTTCATCTGTCCGGGGAAGGAGATCTGTACGGAACGCTGCGGCTGGCACGAGGCGTTTTTTCCGGCCAGGTCTACGCCCTTCACGAAATTGAAGAGGTTCTTTCTTTTCCCTCGGAAAACGCGACGCTGGCCTATCAGCAGTCTGTTTCCGCGGTTCGATATCTGATTCGCCGGCATGGAGAAGATGTTCTGCCCCGAATCTGCCGCGCGCTGCGTTTTTATCATGACATGGATTCGGCCATGCTGCAAGCCATCGGGCAGGATGTCACGGATTTCGAAGCGGAATGGATGGCCGCTCTCAGGGTTTCTTCCCGATGGATGGTGTTACTGGACATGCCGTTTCTGATCAGTTTCGTGCTGGTGATGCTGTTTCTGGCGGCTTTTTTCATGACCGTCAGACGGGTACGAGAAAAGAAACGCACCTGGAAAGAAGAGGATGATGGCTTCGAAGCGGTGGAAAAAGATTCGCCATACGATTGAATACCGGTCCGTGGTTTTTTTATGCAGGCTTTTCGGCCGCCTTTCGCTGAAGGCGGTTCTGAGAACGGCCGATCTTGCCGGTTGGCTGATTTTTCATGTATTCCGGGTGCGGAGGGGTGTGGTTCTGTCCAATTTGAGACTGGCCTTTCCGGAAATGAGCGAGGCTGAACGCAAGGGCATCGCCCGCCGGTCTTATCAGAATATGGGAAAGATGACCTTTGAATGGCTGCACGCCTCAACGGCAAGTGATGAGCGGATTCGAACTTTGATCCTTTTCGACCATGAGGAATATTTCGACTGGACATTTCAAAACGGGCGGGGAGCCATTTTGCTCTCCGGACATTTCGGCAACTGGGAGCTGATGGCCGCGGCCATTGCCAAAAGAGGGCATCCCCTGTCCGTGGTGGCCGCGAAACAGAGGAACCGGCGGGTTGACGGATTCATCAATGAACTGCGTGCTTCATCGGGTATTCGTGTCATTCGTTTGGGAATGGCCATACGCGGCGTGCTTCGCGCGTTGGCAAACAATGAGCTGGTGGCTATTTTAGGCGATCAGGATGCGCATCGGGAGGGGGTGTTTGTTAATTTTTTCGGCAGGCCCGCTTCCACGCATCAGGGTCCGGCGGCTCTGGCTTTGAAAACCGGAGCCCCCATCATTCTCGGCAGCGCGGTTCGGCTGCCGGACGGAAGACACAGGGTTCTCACCGACCGGCTGACCGTGGATCATCTGAAAGGAGCCTCGCCTGAAAATATACGGGCGGTTACACAGGCACATGTCAGCCTTCTGGAAAAGAGAATCCGGCAATTCCCGGATCACTGGTTCTGGATGCACAGGCGCTGGAAGACACGGCCTCCGTCTGAAAGGTCCATTCCCGAGGATGAAACAACGGCACGCAGGGAAGTGAGAGAAGCAGAATGAAGAGAGTGATCACATACGGAACTTTTGACCTGTTTCATTACGGCCATCTGCGCATGCTTAAGCGAGCCAAAGCGCTGGGCGATTATCTCGTCGTGGCGGTTTCTACCGATGAATTCAATGCCGTCAAGGGCAAAAAATGCACTTATCCCTACGAGCACCGTGCCAGGATTGTGGAAGCCATCCGGTTTGTGGATGAAGTGATTCCAGAAACCTGCTGGGAGCAGAAGACGGGCGACATTCGAAAACATCAAATCGATATTTTCGTCATCGGTGATGACTGGAAAGGACAATTTGATTTTCTAAAACCCTTCTGTGAAGTGATTTATCTGTCCCGAACGGCCGATATTTCCACGACACAGATCAAAGACACATTGAAGAATGGAAAGGTTTAATACGCCGGCTCCGCATCCGCAGGCGACTGCTGAAAAAAGGGTACCGTATTCCCTGAATCCGGTTCAGGGAGTTTTTAAGATCCGGATATCCGTTGCGGGATAGATGATTATATGAAGATTCTTTTCTATGCAGCCAAAAATTATTCCATTCCCGTTATCGAACCCCTCGTTCGGTATGGGGAGAAGAAGGGGCGGTCTCTTTCGTTTTTTGTTTCACGTAAAGTAAAAGCGGATCTTCCCGTATCATGGCGCGCATTCCAGGTCTTTGAAGAGATCGGTGCCGCTGCTTCGTGGAAACCCGATTTTGTGATCTGTCCCGGCAATTTTGTGGATTTTCGGCTGCCGGGGGTTAAAGTACAGATATTTCACGGTCTGGGAATCGAGAAACTGTCGCATTACCGGATTCGTCATTTTTTCGACGTGTATATGACTTCGGGCCCTGCGGTCACGGAGAGATTTCGGAGTCTTCAAAAAAAATACGGCTATTTTTTGGTGAAAGAGACCGGCTGGCCAAAGATCGATTTCATACTGAACTATCCGGCTGCCGGGCTGAGACGTAAATATGGAATTCGGACGGACCAAAAAGTTATTTTATACGCGCCGACTTTCAGCCGGAAGATGGAATCCGCATCCAGCCTTTTGCCGGAGATACCCAAAATGGCCGCAGGCAATGAAGTCTGGATTATCAAGTTTCATGAGCTCATGAGCCGGGACGTTGTCGAGAAATTCAGGGAATTCAACAATGAGCGGATCCGACTGGCCGGGGAGAGGGATATCACTCCGCTTATGCACTTGGCGGATGTGCTGATATCGGACACTTCCTCGGTTGTCTATGAATTCATGGCTCTGGACAAGCCGGTGATTACTTTCCGGACTCTGGACCGGCGGGATAAAGGGATCGATATACGGCATGTCCATGAATGCCGGCCGGCTGTAGACCGGTGCCTGGACCATCCGGGAGAATACCGGGAATCAAGGCGGCGGCACATGATGGAAGTGAATCCTTATCTTGACGGCGATACAGCCCGGAGGGTCGATGAGGCCCTGAGTGAGATTCAGCGTGAAGGATTGCCTTTGGCGAGAAAACCGGGCAACTGGTTTCGGAAAGCCCAGGTGCTGTATCATGCCCGATACCGGAAAGGATACCTGCGGTAATGATTCGCGTGCTTTTTGATCTGAAAAAAGAGTATTATTTGAATTCCCTTCTGCCGCTTTACCGTCTGATGGAGGAGGATGATCGGTATGATGTCCGGATACGTGTGGGCAGCGATCAGCGTGCCTATTTTAAGATATGGACAGTCTCCGAAAGAAGCCGCATTCAATCAAAGCTGGAGGAAAAGGGATATCAGGTAACGAAAGAAACCCGGGATTTCGACGTGGTGGTGTGCGGTGACGCCCTGAAAAATCCTCAGCGATACGGTGATGTGCTTCGTATTCATCTGGATCATGGGGTCGGCATCAAAACCCTGAGAATACGCAATATCGTCAGGCAGCATCCGGTCCATTATCATGTGTTTCTGGAAGGACAATACTGGTATGATTATATAGGCCAATGCGGCTGGCATGACAGAGCGACGTTTCATATCACCGGTCTTCCGAAGCTCGATCCCCTGTTCCGGAAGGGGTACTACCGTCCCGATGAACTGAAGCGGCGTCTGAATCTCGGCCGGGAGAAGCCGACGATTCTGTTCGCACCTTCGTACAAACCCAGCTGTATTCCCTATGTCAGGGAGAAGGTTACCGAACTTCTGCCGCGATACAATGTTATTGTGAAGCTGCATCCCTACAGCTGGGGCGGAAAGTACGCGCCCCACAGCCAGCATCGTTTTTATGAACGTCTGGCCAAAAAGGAGAAAAATCTGTATCTTATACCCAGAGACGAATTTGACATCTATCCTTATCTGATGCTGGCGGACACGCTGATCAGCGATACATCCAGTGTTGTCAATGAGTTTCTGGCTTTGGGCAGGCATGGCGTCATCTATGTGCTTCCCTATGAGAGACTGATGCACAGTGACGGCATGCCGGTGCTCTCTATCGATCCGAGGGACTGGCTGAAAGGTGCCTTTGTGCATATCGATGATCCGCGGGATCTGCCGGGGGCCGTGGAAACGGCGCTGAATCCCACCGGGGAGATGCGAAGGCAACTGAAAAAGTACAGAAATTATTTTTTTCACAGACTCGACGGGAAAGCCTCTTTTCGGGTCAAGGCGAAAATCGATGAACTCATGAAAGGAAAGTTTTAAATGCCCGGTCACTACAAACTGACGGGTCAATACGCTCGTATCGCCGAGAAGATGCTGGCTGCCACGGCCGATGTGTTGGAAAAGGCCGGCATTCCCTACATTCTGGAGGCCGGAACGCTTCTGGGTGTGGTGCGGGAGAACCGGCTTCTTCCCTGGGACGATGATGTGGACATTACCATTACCAGGCAGCATGAAAAGCGGCTGATCAAGGCGCTGCCTGCCCTGTGGCTCAGGGGATACAAGGTACGGATCAAACGGTATACCCGCGATCTGAAGTACTTCCGGAAAGGGGAGGTGCGCATCATTAAGATCAAGCATTTTACCCTGCCCTTTTTCAGGAGCGATGTGAACCTCGACATCTTTCTAAAGCGTCTGGTCGGAGACGAGTACTTCTGGACGGTGGGTGTGCACCGCCCGGTGCTAAAGAGCGTGCCGCGCCGGTTTTATGAAGAGCTGGGATCACTGGAGTTCCGCGGCCGCCGATACAGTGTGCCTGCGGATTACCGCGGCTACCTGACCGAGCACTACGGTGACTGGCAGGCCGTGGTCAGGGAATGGAATTTTAAATTCGACGACAGAAGCGTCAGGGAAAAACTCTATGACGAAAACTGAACAGGGCATGGCATGAAGCCGGTTTATTATTACGCCAACCATATTTACCAGTTTTCCTACGCGCTGCCGCTGTACAACACCATCGGCGGTGTCTTTGTTGTTCGGGATTTGTGGCGGCTCTGGAGTTTTCTTCGTTTTTTCCGGGGGCTGGCCCGTGATGGAAAGACCCCCTTTCTGAAGACGCCCCGGGTGATTGTCAGGTCCCGTGAGAAGCTGGCCGGTCTTGATGGGATTCTTGTTTTCTTCTCCAACAGCATTGTGCCGGGTGATGACTACAGCCGAAGCATCACCATTTTTCATGAGCACGGCACCAGTGACAAACGCTACGGCGGGAAAGCGCATGAAGAGGCCAGGGCCAAGCTGAGCGCCTATGATACCATTTTTCTCTCCGGACCCAAGAACCGCCGGCGGCTTGAGGATATGCAACTTCGGCTTCCCGAGGAAAAACTGGTGAATATCGGCGGTTTCAGGATCGATGAATACCTCAAGGGAAATTACTCCCGGGAGCGGGAGTATGAACGGCTGAAGATAACCGACCGATCACGCAAGAACATTCTCTACGCTCCCACATGGCGGTTCGGCAAAGGAACGCTCAAGAAATACGGGCTGCGGTTCGCGCGGGAGATCACTCGAAAGCACAACCTGATCATCAGGCCCCATTACCATGATCAGAAGTACAGCTGTCTGCTGAAGTTGCAGTGTGCATTGGCGGGCGTGAAACATGTATACTTCTCCAACGCGTCCAACATCATCAAACAGGACACATTCAACGACTTTGTGATCGCGGATCTCATGATCAGCGACATGTCATCGGTCATCTATGAGTTCCTGATTATGGGAAAGCCGGTGATTATCGTAAAAAATGATTTCGACAACTGTCATCAAATGCCGAAAGAGATGGATATCATGCAGAACGCGGATCTCTTCGAGGAAGGGGATGATATTCTTCGGCTTGTTGATGAGAACCTGGCCAATCCCCGCTTCGTCGAAACCTACAGGAAGATGGCCCGGGCCAGCTTTTACACCGAGGGCAGCGCCGTGCAGCGTGCCGCGGATTTCATCAGGAAACTGGCGGTGGAATAAACACATGAACCGTTTTGAAGATGTCATAAAAAGGATGACGATCAATCCGGTTATTCGAAATATCGGCCGGGTGATCGATAAAAAGCATTTCCCCGGGATCCCGATTTTTGTGACGGCTTCCCCTCGATCCGGAACCACGCTGCTGCTGTCGATACTGGGAGCGCATCCCAATATCTACGCGGTGCCGGAACAGACTTATGCGTTCAGCCGCTGGACAAGAACGCCTTTCAGACGATACAGAGAGTATCCATACCGAATAGACCGGCTCTACCGGGAATTTATTTTAAAGGGTTTCGACCGATCCGCAAACCGCTGGTGTGAAAAGACGCCCCGTCATGTGGAATACATTGAAAAAATCGTCGAGTTCTACGGAGGAAGCGTACAGATTATCCACCTGATCAGGGACGGCCGGGATGTTGTGGTGTCCAGCCATCCGACCCATACAGGCAGGCATTACTGGGTGTCGGCGAACCGATGGCTGAAGAGCGTGCAGGCCGGCTGGAGTCTGCGCGAAAAGCCCTATCTGCACACGGTCTTTTATGAGGACCTGGTGAGAGATTACCGGTCCGAGATTCGTGAGATCTGTGATTTTTTGAATGAGCCCTACACGAAGTCTCTGGAAAACTGGATCGATACGACGAATATCAGGGAGAGCATCCATATCGGAGGAAAGCTGCAGCCGGTACATACCGGCGCTGTCGGCAAATGGAAGCGGCCCGAACATCGGGAGCGGGTCGCGGAATTTATGACCGATCCGGACGCGGTGGCCATGCTCCGGGAACTTGGATACAGTGTGCCATAGTGTGATGAGGATTCAATGAAACCATTACCCGCGGTCATTCTGGCTGCCGGCAGAGGAAGACGGCTCGGCAGGCTCAGTGACAATCAGCCCAAACCGATGACGGAAGTGAACGGCGTTTCGATCTTCGATAATCTGCTGGGTTCGCTGATCGCCCAGGGATTGGAACGGATCATCCTGGTCACCGGCTATCTGGATCAGATTCTGGTGAATGCAGCCAATCCCTACCGGGACCGCTGCGAGATCATTACGGTCTATAACGAAATCTACGCCACCACCAACAATATCTACTCCCTCTGGCTGGCAAGTCAATATTTGACAGAGGGATTCTACCTGTTCGAAGCCGATATCTTTTTCGAAAACGCGGTAATGGAGTCGCTGGTCAATGCGGATCACGACGATGTCATGCTGATCGGCAAATACAATGCGCATATGGACGGCACAGTCGTTGATCTGGATGCCCGTGACCGGGTGCTTTCCATGTACCTGAAACAGCATCAGGGGGATGGATTCGACTATTCCGACAAGTACAAAACCGTCAATTTCTACCGGATCGGCAAGGAATTCGCGGCCGGTTTCTTTTTGGAAAAAATGAAAGAACATATCGTTCAGGGGGATCTGAATTCCTATTATGAGCTGATCATCAAGGAAGCGCTGGACAGGGGGCACCCTATTTATGGATTGAAAACCGGTCCGCACAGATGGTGGGAGATCGACACCCTGGACGATCTGACATATTGTGAATCCCTTTTTGGATGAGTGTCTATGAATATTTATAAACGGATACTTGCGTTTTTCAGGCCCTATATCTCGCATGTGGTGATTTCACTTTTGCTCACCTTTATTTATGTGATGCTGAACAACGTCTCGCTGTGGGTGTCGGTTGACTTCATCGGAGAGCTGTTTCCAACGGGTCAATCCGCGCCGGAGGAATCGGTTTCGCCGATTTCGGAGTTGATGGACAGGGCGCTGCCAGCAGATGCGGCAGAGGGCTTCGAGGTGACAGGACAGCGTAAAAAAGCCGAACCGCAAGCCAAAATGAATGTGTACCGCACCATCAAACGAGCGGTCAAGAGCGTCCTGATTCGTGAAGATCAGCTGGAAACCCTGAGGCTGGTGTGTGCGGTCATTTTTATCACTTTTTTTCTCAAGAATATTTTTGACTATCTGCGGCGTGTCATCAACCGCTTTATTCAGACACGGATCGTCGTTGATCTGCGAAATCAGATTCAGGCGGCCGCCATGCGGCTGCCTCTGGTTTTTTTCGATTCCGCACATACCAGCCGGATCACATCCATCGTTTTCAACGATGTGAAATCGGTACGGCAGGTGCTGAGCAACAGCCTGGGAAAGATAATCCTGACACCGCTGCAGATGATCACCAACATCGTGATCCTCGTGATTATCAGCTGGAAGCTGTCGCTGATCACGTTTATCGTCATCCCCCTGAGCGGATTCATCATCATCAAGATCGGTCACAGCATGCGGCGGAAGAGCCGCCGTGTTCTGAAACAGATTTCGGAGGTCATGATGCTGTTTCAGGAGGCTGTCTCCTCAATCAGGGTCGTGAAATCCTTTACCTCGGAGGAATGGGAGATTCGAAGGTTTCAGAGAGCAAACAGAAACTTTCAGCGGAAACAGATGCGTGCCCACTATCTGGGCCAGTTGACATCGCCGTTGAACGAAGTGACTGCGGTTTCCATTCTCATTATCCTGCTCTGGATCGGCGGCAATCTGGTCTACAAAGGCGAACTGCAGGGTGAAGATTTCATCCGGTTTCTGATTTTTCTGTTTGCCAGTCTGAGCCCTCTGCGGGAGCTTTCCGGACTCAATAATATTCTCCAGGACGGAGTGGCCGCTGCTGAGCGGATATTCGGTATCATCGACCTTCCCCACGAGAATTACGAACCGCCCGGTGCCGTTGAACTGAAGTCATTCAGGGAATCCATCCGGCTGGAGAAGGTGACGTTTGACTATGGCGATGAAACTCTGCCTGTACTGAAAAACATCAATCTGGAGATAAAAAAAAGCGAAACGGTGGCCTTCGTGGGACACAGCGGTTCGGGAAAGACGACTCTGGTGAATCTGATACCCCGGTTTTATCCGGTCCAAAAGGGAAGAATCACCATCGATGGTGTGGACATCAAAGAGGTCACCCTGAAGTCTTTGCGCGGAATGATCAGCGTTGTCAGCCAGGAAACGCTGCTGTTCAATGATACGATTCGAAACAATATCGCATACGGTCTGGATAATGTCAGCGACGAAGCGGTGATCGAGGCGGCCAAAGCGGCCAATGCCTGGGAATTTATCGAGTCAATGGACGGCCGGCTCGATGCCATGGTCGGAGAGCGGGGCGGCAACTTTTCCGGAGGACAGAGGCAGCGTCTTTCCATCGCCCGCGCGATTCTCAAGAATCCCCCGATTCTGATACTCGATGAGGCGACCAGCGCCCTGGACACCGAGTCGGAGAAGCTGGTGCAGGAGGCCATTAACAGCGTGATGAAGAACCGGACGGTTCTGGTCATCGCCCATCGTCTCTCGACGATCATCCACGCCGGGAAGATCGTGGTATTGAAACAGGGAGAAATTGTCGGTGTCGGAAACCATCGGGAGCTGCTTGATGCCTGTCCATTGTACCGCGTGCTTTATGAGATGCAATTTCAGGAAAATTATTAAGCCGGTTTCTTACGGCTGAAAGGACCGCCTCGTCATGCAGGAGCCAGGAGAATCCGTTCCGGGGATTTCGACTGTCAGGGCCTTTTCACAGGGGTGGGAGCAGCGATCCGCGGATGTGTTAAGGCGAGGCGGAATTGTGATTTATCCGACTGAAACCGTATATGGGTTGGGTTGTGATCCGTTCAATCCGAAGGCGGTCAGGCGTCTGAAACGAATGAAAGGAGACAAAAAACCGGTCCGGCCTTTCCTCATACTCGTTCCTGATGCCTTATTTGCGGAGAGCATGGCTGCCGAAGTTTCGGATACGGCGCGCCGTCTTATGCAGGAATGCTGGCCCGGTCCGCTGACCCTGATTTTCAAGGCCTCATCAAAAGCGCCGGAACCGGTCATGGCTTCGAACAGGGCCATTGCCATGCGGGTTTCATCCGATCCGGTCTGCCGGAGTCTGACGAGTGCCTTCGGGCCGCTGGTCTCCACCAGCGCCAATCTTTCGGGAAAAGAGCCGGCTTTCCGGGCCGTGGACGCGGCTTGCTGCTTTGCCGAAAAGGCGGATCTGGTGATCGACGATGGCGACAGGGGAAGCGAGCCGCCTTCCACGCTGGTGGATGTGACATCAGCCCGTCCGCGCATTCTGAGACAGGGAGCCGTCAAATGCGCGTTTCTGCTGGATCTCATTCGTGTCGAAAAGGGCGTTGATCATGCTTAGAGTTCTGTTTGTATGCACGGGAAATCTCTGCCGCAGTCCGATGGCCGAAGGATTGTTCAGAAAGGAGTTCACCGGTGATTTCTCCTTGACAGCCGCTTCAGCCGGCACCATGGCCCCGAAAAATCGCCCCCCAACCGATTATTCCGTTATGACCATGATGGAAAGAGGCGTGGACATACGGCCGCATCGTTCCCGGCCTTTGACTGAAGAGATGGTGAACGAGGCGGATCTGATTCTTGTTATGGAAGACGTCCATACACGGTTCATCATCAATCAGGTTCCTGAAGCGAAAAACCGAACCCATCTGCTGGGCGGATACGGTTTGAAAAAAGGAAAGGAGATCGATGATCCAGTCGGACAGGACATGGATGTATACAGGCAAATCGCGGAAATTATCGAACGGGAAATCAGGCGCATCGCTCCCCTTCTCAAACGGGCCGCAGGAACATTGCGGAACGGTTAGGCGTTTCACAGGCGAATACTCAATCGGCGCGCAATGAAACGTTCCGGATCTCTCGGCCGGTTCAGGCTGAAAGGATATCGAAGATGATGCCACTGTGGATATTTGTTCGCATGCTGGTTCTGCTCTCTGAACAGGATCTTCCTCCCGAATCTTATGAACCATTTGAGAACGTTTCGGATTCAACGAACATCGCCGCCGTGCATGAAGATGAGGCGCAGCCCCCTGTCGATCCTTCCTGGCGGAAACGCCGGATTCAGCAGGATTCTTTCGGGGTTGGTGAACGGCTGATCTTTGATGTCGCCTACGGTCCGATTGTGGCCGGCGAGGCGACCATGTCCATTCCGGAAACCGTGATGTACCGCGGTCAGGTATGTTACCGGGTCGTGACAACAGCCCGGTCGACCCAATTCGTCGATACGTTTTTCAAGGTTCGTGACCGCGTGGAAACACTGATCGACATGGAAGGAATATTCCCCTGGAGATTTGAAAAGCGGATCAGGGAGGGCCGATACCGCTCGCATCGAAAAGAGATCTATGATCAGCCCTCGGAGAGAGTGTATTATAAAAAGGATACGATCGATGTGGCTCCCTATATACAGGGTGTTCTTTCGTCTTTCTATTTTGTTCGAACCATGGACCTGGAAGTGGGAAAGCATTTTGACATCGACAACTTCGGAGACGGGAAAATTTATCCTCTGAGAGTGCTCGTCCACAAGAAAGAGAAGGTGCGCGTGCCGGCCGGAACCTTCAAGTGCATTCTCGTTGAACCCATACTCAAGGAAGAGGGGATATTCAAGCATGAGGGGCGCCTTCGTATCTGGCTGACGGATGACGCCTATCGCATGCCGGTTCTGATGAAGAGCAAGGCGCTGATCGGATCCATCGACGCGCGGCTGACCCGTTATACCCGCCATCGCAACTGAATCATTGGAGGAACCACCGTAATGAGCCGATACCGGGAGATCGACCTGAAACGCGTTCAAACCATCGGAATAGCCGAACGCGAAAGCAAAGTGCGGATCTCCATGCTGGCCAAACTTCTGGAAAAGGGGGAGACCGTATCCGGTCTGTTAAAGAAAATGCCTTCACTTCTGGGTTCAAGGGATTTTCTGGACCTGACCGACGCTCTCGTGCAGGCCAGAGAGGCCGGAAAGCCTGTTCTGTGGATGATGGGCGCGCATGTGATCAAGGCCGGATTGAGTCCCATTCTGATTCAATTGATGGATCAGGGAATCGTGCAGGGCTTGGCTCTGAACGGAGCCGGTGCGATTCATGATGTTGAGATGGCTCTTTTCGGAGAGACTTCGGAGGATGTGTCGAAAACCCTGATTACGGGTCGTTTCGGAATGGCGCGTGAGACAGCCGATTTTCTCAACGAGTCCGCAATTCAGGGTCGGAACGGGGAATTGGGACTGGGTGAAGCGCTGGGGAAAAGACTGGCGGAAAATGAAGGTTCCCATTTCGAACAGTCTATTCTGGCTCAGGCTTATCATCGGGCGATTCCGGTCACCGTCCATGTGGCTCTGGGTACGGATATTGTGCATCAACACGCGTCGGCTGACGGGGCTGCCATCGGAGCGTGCAGTTTGCGTGATTTCCGGATTTGGACGGAACTGATTCCCGGAATTCACCAGGGGGGCGTGGTTCTGCTGTTTGGATCGGCGGTCATTCTGCCTGAAGTCTTTCTGAAATCGCTGGCAGTCGCCCGCAATGTTCATGGACCTGTCGAAGATTTTATTACCGCCAATTTTGACATGATACACCATTATCGTCCCCGTGTGAATGTTCTGGAACGGCCTGCCGGAAGAAAGGGATACGCGCTGACCGGACATCATGAGATCATGCTTCCGCTTCTTGCCGCTGCGCTGATAGATCGTTTGGCATGAAGCCTGTTTTCATTCATTGTCAGATCTTTTTATGCTGGTGACCGCCGATGGAACCTGTTCCGAAAGAAAATGTCCGTATTTTGATTGCGGATGACAACCGGAGTCACTCCGATATTCTTATGAGTATTATCGGCCATGCGGGTTTTGAGTGCGACGCGGCGGAAGATGGAACAACGGCTCTGAAAAAACTCGAAACAGAGACCTATGATCTGGTTTTGCTGGATTTGAAATTGCCGGATATAAGCGGAATGACGGTTTTACGGAAAGTTTTGCGGCTCAACTGCCGCCCTCAGGTGGTTATGATATCCGGCCAGGGCAGTGTTCAGGCCGCTGTTGAGGCAATAAAAATCGGAGCTTTCGACTTTCTGGAAAAGCCTCTGGACTCAAAACGTGTTCTGCTGACTGTTAAAAATGCCCTGGAAAAAGAACGTCTTGTCAGAGACAAGGCACGCCTGATGAAGGAGCTTGCAGACCGGTACACGATGGTGGGTCAAAGCACGGGAATGGACTCTATTCGGGAGATGATATCCAGGGCGGCCGATACAACCAGCAAAGTGCTCATTGAGGGTGAAAATGGAACCGGAAAGGAGCTTATCGCCCGCTTGATTCATCATCAGGGGCCAAGATCCGGCGGGCCTTTTGTGACCATCAACTGTGCCGCGATACCTGAAACGCTGATTGAAAGCGAACTGTTCGGGTTTAAAAAAGGTTCATTCACAGGAGCCCTGACGGACAGAAAGGGAAAATTTCAGTCCGCCGATGGAGGAACTCTCTTTTTGGATGAAATCGGAGATATGAGTCTTCTGACACAGGCAAAAGTGCTTCGAGTGCTTGAAAGCGGAATGGTTGAACAGCTCGGCGGCAGTGAGGCTGTTCGAACCGATGTGCGTCTGATCGCGGCGACCAACAAGGATTTAAAGAAACAGATCGAACGGGGAGAGTTCCGGGAGGATCTGTATTTCCGCCTGAACGTGCTGAATATCAAAGTACCTCCGCTCAGACAGCGAAAGGAGGATATTGAGCTTCTTGTCGACTATTTTTCATCCCGGTACTGCCGGGCATTCGGTGCCGAACCCAAGAGATTTTCACCCGGTGCTGTCGAATTTCTGAAGAATTACAAATGGCCCGGTAATATTCGTGAGTTGAAAAATGCCGTGGAGAAGATCATGGTGACCATCGAAAACAGCGAAGTGCATCCACAGGATATCGACGGGATTCTTCATCCGGGATCCTCTACTACCGGATTGCGTCCATTCGTTCCATTGACTTTGAGGGAGGCCAGAAGCCGTTTCGAAAAAGAGCTGATTCAGGATCGGCTTGAAAGAAACCATTGGAATATCACCCGTACAGCCATTGATCTTGGCATAACGCGGATCTATTTGCATCGATTGATGAAAGATATGGGCATTAAAAGCCGAAGAAAACCGCCGGAGTAAAAAAGGCAATCCGTTCAGGCTGAACTTGTATTGGTAAAAAAGACAGACGTCAAACAAGCCGTGTTAACCGGCGTTTTCACGAAGCTTTTTTTTAAGCATCTCCCGTGCCCGGAAAATGCGTGCTTTTACGGTTCCAAGAGGAATTTGAAGGATTTCGCTGATCTCTTCATAGGAACGCTCTTCCCGATGTCTGAGAACGATGGCTTCCCGGTATCGTTCCGGCAGGGATTCGATGGTTTCCTGGATCAGTTTTCTCTTCTCCTGATAGATATAGTCGCTTTCCGGGCCGTGTGAATCGTCGCGGATTTGATGAGCGACTTTTCCCTCTTTGAGTTCAATCGGTTTGTCCAGGGAAAGAGTCTTGAGTTTTTTCTTTCGAATCGAGTCGATGCAGTGATTGAAAGCGATTTTATAGAGCCAGGTTGAAAAAGCGAATTGATCGTTGTAGCTGTCCAGGGAATGAAATGCCTTGATAAAAGTCTCCTGGACCAGATCCTCGGTTTCTTCCCGGTTTCGAATCATCTGGTAAATCATATTGTATATGCCCTTCTGATACCGCTTCAGCAAGGCATCATAGGCGTTCTCTTCACCGGAAAGGGCTTTCTTGATCAGCAGATTGATTTTCTTGTCAGCCAATTGGCACCAACTGTGATACCTGGAATGAGAAAATGAATCGTCAGGCAAAGTACATTAAAAAAAGGTTGTAATCAAGAAAAAAATCCCAAAACACAGACAACGAACAGGATAAAGAATGCGAAAACAGCGATTGTTATTTCATGCCCCCATGGCTGTATGGGCAATTTTCATTGTGACCCTTTCTTCCATTCCGAACATGAAGGTACCCGAGACGGGGCTGTCGTGCCAGGATCTTTGGGCGCACGCATTCGTGTATGCGATTTTGGGGTGTTTAATTTGCCGGTCCCTGCAAAAAGAGGGACTAAGCCGAAGAAGGGCCGTCATCGCCGCCGTGATTATTTCCGTCATTTTTGGCGGTCTCGATGAACTGCACCAGCTTCTCATTCCTGGACGTGAAGCTTCCTGGCTTGATTGGGCGGCTGACAGCTTGGGTGCCGCTGCAGGGGCTGTTTTGCGCGGTTTCATGATTCGGAAAGTACAAACAGAATGAATAAATATTTTTCATTGACTTTTATGCTTTAAATGATGATATTAGACAAACCTGCGGCTTTGAGCCGTTCAATACATCCTGTTCGGTTATTCATTGAATATTTGCTTGCCTCAATTTTTTTGGCATAAACCCGGAAACCGCGGTTTCAAATACGAGCTGCATTCCGGAATTCGAAAAATCTGAAACAAACACTTGCATTCGATAACGGTTTATAATCAATCATTGGTTTCATCAATTAAAAAGGAGGTGAAACAATATGGCGGAAATGGGATATTGTGTAAAATGCCGTGAAAAACGGGAAATAACCGGTGCCCAGCAGGTTACCATGAAAAACGGGCGCCCGGCCGTGAAAGGGAAATGCGGTGTTTGCGGCACCGGAATGTACAAAATACTTTCCAAGAAGTGATTTTTTTGCAAGAATCAAAGGAGACACACGTATGATCAATCTGAGGTTTGATTTTCGCGATCTGTTTCGATCAGCCAGGGTTGCATTCAGCTTCCAGCGATTGTGGATCCAGGGAGTGGGAGTGATTGTCGGGCTCATCGGATATGGAGTATTCACTTACTTCAGCCTGCTTGTTTCCGGAAAACCGCTTTCGGAAATCTGGCATGATTTCGGTGTGCTTCCCTGGGTCGTGGGTCTTCAGCTTCACTGGATCGGCTGGGTGATTTATGCCGCAGGCTGCCTCATTCTGCTTTTTATCTGGCTGGTGACGGCAACCGCGGTATCCCGGGCTGCCTACATGCATCTGAAGGGGAATACCTTTTATACCTGGAAAGAGGCTTTTCGTTTCGCGCTGAAAAAGAAGGGTGGATCCGTTATCTCTACTCCGCTGGCCATTCTGGTCATCGCTGTTTTGTTGGGAGCGGGAGGATTGTTCATCGGCCTTCTGGGCAGAATCCCTGTGGTCGGGCCGATAGGGATTTCCCTGTTTGCCGTGGCCTGGTTCATGGCTGCCCTGTTTCTGATTTTCACCCTTCTGGCCCTGGCGGTTTCGTTGATTCTGACGCCGGCTGTTCTGGCGGCTACGGACGATGACGCTTTTGAAGGTATTTTCCAAAGCTATTCGATACTCCACGCTCAGCCGTGGCGGTTAATCTTCTATGAAATTCTAACCGTGGTTGTTGCGGCAGTGGGTTTCGGATTATTGGCTTTCTTCGCCAAGCGGGGCTGGCTGCTGATGACCACTCTCTTTATCCGCGGTATGGGTGAATCTTTTGCCGACATCTCTTATGCCGCGTCGGCTCTGCTTCAGCAATGGATACATCCGGCAGCCGACTGGTTTCAGTCGATTCTGGGTCAATACAGCGGTCTCTTCTCATTTGCACATGACTTTGAAACCGGGTCTGTGCCACTCATCATCAGCATCGCCTCCTGGATCTTCGCTGTTTTCATGCTGTTGATCACTCTCTTTATTGCCGCATATCCACTTGCCGTGTTCAACAGCGGTCAAACACTGATTTTCCTTGTTTTGAAAAACAAAAAAGACGATGAAAATCTGTTGGAGCGAAAGGATCAGGAAGAATCTTTCGAGGAAGAGATCGAAACGCTGGAAGCCGAAGAGCCTGAAAAGGAGGAAAAACCTTCAAAAAAGAAAACCGCAAGCCCAAAAAAGCCGGTTAAGAAGAAAAAAGAATAAATCATCAAAGGATGATCCATAAAGCGTCAGGATTCATTTTCTGGCGCTTTTTTTTCATGCTGAATGGAGCCGGAAACATCCCTGCCGTGTGTTTCGTGTTGAAAAAAGCGGTTGATTCATTTCGAGCGTTTTGCTACCTTTTTAATGATTTCATTTTTTATCGAATCGGATCGAAAATAAACGGGAAATCATCATGACGCATCAATTGTGTGTTTTCGAAGACAACCGGATCCACGGGCTGTTGCCATTGACGTGGACACGGCCCGTCTACTGGCTGCGTACCGGGTTGGAAACGATCGAAGCGCGATTGAGGCGGTGCTATCCTTCCGCTCTTCCGGTGCGGCTCTGCCGGCCCGAGCTTCAGGATTATGTCAGGGAACAGGATGACATACCGGTCAACCGGATACAGGAGATGCCGACACTTTTTCTGAACGGGCGGCTGCTCATCTCGAAGAATCTGGCCAGGCAGCTCACTTTGACGGGTGACGAGCGGGTTTTTTTCCATGAAGATCAGCTGGTGGCCGTGCGGACAAAACACCCGGCAAGAGTGGTGGAGAGGCTGGGATATGACGAGAAGGACTTTGCCGGCTGGAAACGGTCCGATGTAAAAGCCGTCATGATATCCTATGCATGGGATTTGATCAAGGCTGTGGGAGAGCTGCTTTCACACACGGATTTTCCAAAAAGAGGCTGGAATCCTCTCAAACCAGCCGATTATCCAGGAACCTGGGAGACCGGAAGCCGGTGCTGGATTCATAAGAATACGATCCTGTCACCGGGTGTGGTTCTGGACAGCCGGCAAGGCCCGGTATGGCTGGATGATAAAGTGGAGATAGAACCCCATTCCTATATTCGAGGCCCTGTCTATATCGGCCGGGGAACACGGCTTAAAGCGGGAATCCGTCTGAGTCACGCGGTGATCGGTCCCGAATGCAAATTGGGTGGTGAAGTGGAGGATACGATAATACAGGGATTTTCAAATAAACAGCACGAGGGTTTCCTGGGGCACGCGTATCTGGGCGAATGGGTCAACCTGGGGGCGGGAACCAACAATTCGGATCTGAAGAATAATTATTCCCCGGTCAGAGTCGTTATCCAGGGCCGGTCCGTGGATACGGGTCTGCTCTTCATGGGGTTGATCATGGGAGATCATTCCAAATCGGGGATCAACACCATGTTCAATACGGGAACCGTTGCGGGAGTGGGATGCAATGTTTTCGGAGCCGGATTTCCTTCAAAATTTATTCCCTCTTTTTCGTGGGGTGGTGCGCAGGGCTGGATGGAAACCGATTTCAACAAGTTTGTGGAATCGGCCCGAAAGGCTATGGGGCGCCGCAATGTTCTGCTGAGCAAAGCCGGAGAAGCATTGCTTCGCTATGTCTATGAACGATCCGCGGCAATCAGGCTTCAGTATGGCGTGCTACCGGCTGTTTCCAGCGAGGGGAAACTGTCCGGGCAGGGATCGTAGACCGCCTGAACCCGCATGACAAGGCCGCCAGGGAGAACAGAAAAATCAACAGTCGTCAAAAAAAACAACCTTTTATCCAAAGTTCCCGGACGCCGATTTTAATCGGCGTTGTTCTGATCGGGTTTATGATCCTGCTTCGAATTCATACGCTTCAGCGGGCGGAGGCTCCCACGGCGGTTGTGGAATATCCTCTGCTTGAGGCGCTGAAGGAAAATGTCGCCGAGACCCTGAGCGAGTACGGAGTGACCTGGAGCACGGGATCCGACCCAACAGTTCCGCTGCATTGGGTCGTTCGCGTTCCCCGAAATCTGCCTGTTCCCTCCCTGCATCAGGCCATACAGGCTCGTATTGCTCTGATCGATGCCAGGGTTCAATGGGCGCGGGGCGATCCGGTTTCGGGAAATGTAAAAATGGAGATCGGCCGGCGGGATTCGGTTCTGTTCGTCATCGATCTTATTGCCGGTGGAGCGGGGGAGAGAAATGAAGGCCTCATCGCTCTTATTATCGATGATTTCGGGGATCGCTGGAACAGTTTCATCGAACGGTTTTTCGAGCTGGGAGCGGACATTACAGTATCTGTCATACCGGGTCAGAAAATGAGCCGTGAAGTAGCCCGAAGAGTGATGGAGAGGAGATTCGAACTGATTTTACATCTCCCCATGGAGCCTTTGGATCAGTCGATTCGTTCCGATGACTTCATGATCATGCAGGGCATGTCCGGACGCCGTATTCGGGATATTCTTCAAAGATCTCTGGATGGTGTGCCCGGTGTGCTCGGCATCAACAATCATATGGGTTCCAGGACGACTTCCGATCAGGAGACCATGGAGCGGTTTCTTGCTGAAGTGAAGGCGTTGAACCTCTTTTTTGTCGACAGCCGCACCACAGCCTCATCACTGGGTTACACGCTTGCTCAGACCATGGGCGTTCCCAGCATACAGAGGGATGTGTTTATCGATGTGAACAATGACGAAGAGAGCATACGGCGCAGTTTGTGGGAGCTGGCTCGTCTTTCCGGCACACGGGGTTATGCCGTGGGGATCGGTCATTGCCGTAGAAAGACACTGGCTGTTCTCGAAGAAGAGGTGTCAAAGATACAGGCCCGGGGGTATCGGTTTGTGCCTGTTTCCCGGCTGGTGCATTGAAGGAGTCAATCCCGAGGTATGGAAACAAGGAGTGAATATGGCACGATTGGGCATTAATATCGAAGAGGTCGCCGGTCTGCGTGAAATTCGGGGCGCATTGGATCCGGATCCGGTCACAGCGGCCGTTTATGCGGAAGTCGGGGGCAGTGATGGAATTGTGGTTCCCCTGAGGCCCGATTTAAAGCCTGTTACCGAACGGGATGCCCGGTTTTTAAGGGAGATGGTGAAAAGCCATCTGACTTTTTTGGTTCCTCCTGTTGAAAAACTGATTTCCGCCGCTCTTTCGCTGTCGCCGGACATGATTACGCTGGTGCCCGGGAAAAAGGCCGGCACCACGCCCGGCGGAGGCCTGGATGTGATGGGTCATGCCGGCGATATGGCCCGCCTGGTTCGGGATATTCGTGACCGGGAGATTGTAGTCAGTCTGTTGATTGAACCGCAGATTCATCAGGTCAAGGCTGCGGCCAAGGTGGGTTTTGATTATGTGGAATTGCATATGGGGCGTTACGCGCTGGCCGATGACCTGAGTGAACGGGCTGACCAGTTGAACAATATCGAATCTCTGGCGATGGCCGCCTCCAAGATGGGCTTGGGCGTTTCGGCCGGCTGCGGTCTGAACTATCAGAATGTTCAGGATATCGCGGCAATGGCTCATATCGAGGAGATCAATATCGGGCATGCCGTGGTGTCACGCGCTTTGTGGATAGGCATGGAAGCGGCGGTCAGAGACATGGCCGCCCTGGTTCATTGATTCAGGGAACGATCGGAAATCAGTCAAAGCCGGTTCGAAACTGACCGGCTTTTTTTAGGACAGTGAAAAACAGGAGGCCGCATTTATCGAATGTGGTTATGCTTGCATTTTGGGTGAATGTTTTATAAATTAAGCGTTATTCTTTTTATGTCTGATCGGTTGACCGCGCATTTACTCGGCTTTGCGTGGCAGGGGATATTCTCCGCGAAGAAGGGTTGTTTACTTGGAAAAAGTCTATTGGATTAAAATACACGATCAGGAATCCAGTATAATACGTGCGGAAAAGGTCCGGCGTCTGATCGAACGTTCCGGCATGCTGAATGGGTTCGAATCCGAAGACATGGTGGGCATTAAGCTGCATTTTGGAGAAAAGGAGAACGACACACACATCGCACCAGCCTGGGTCCGCCCCGTGGTCGAGGAGCTGAAAAAACGGGGAGCCAAGCCCTTCCTTACCGACACGTGCGTTCTTTACAGGGGGCAGCGCCATAATGCCGTTGATCATCTCATGCTGGCTTACCGGCACGGATTCACCGTGAAAAATCTGGGAGCTCCGGTGCTTATAGCGGACGGACTATTGGGGAACAATGAAAGGGAGGTCGCTGTTGCCGGAGAGCTGTTTCAACGCGTAGCTCTGGCCTCGGCTGCCCTGGAGGCTAATGGTCTGGTTGTCATGAGCCATGTGACGGGCCATATATCGACCGGTATGGGGGCCGCGATCAAAAATTTGGGCATGGGCTTTGCAAGCCGAAAAGGAAAGCTGCGGCAGCATTCGGTTATGAAACCGGCGGTATCACCGAAAAAATGCACGGGCTGCGGGGTTTGTATCGAGTGGTGTCCGGCCGATGCCATTCGAATGGATGGAGACAAGGCGGTTATCGACGAAAAAAAATGTATCGGATGCGGAGAATGTCTGACGGTTTGCCGGTTTCATGCCGTTAAACACGACTGGCGCATGAATGAAAGGGAACTTCAGCAAAGGATGGCGGAGCATGCTTTGGGCGTGGTCAAGGGCCGGGAAAAGAAAATCTCCTATTTGAATTTTCTTACTTCCATCACCAAAGACTGCGATTGTTTTGGAAAAAAACAGGATCCCGTCATTCCGGACATCGGTATTCTGGCCGGCAGAGATCCGGTGGCCATGGATATGGCCGGTCTGGACCTCATCGAACGCCTGACCGGAAAGCAACTGGAAGCGTATTCCTATCCCGATACCCATCCGCGGTGGCAGATCGAACATGCTGAAAAAGTGGGACTGGGTTCTTGCCGTTATGAGCTGGTGGAGGTGGATTGAAGGCGAAAACAATCGACAGAAGGCCGCCGGGCCGCCTGTTTTCCTGGTGCCGGATTTCTTCCATCCGTCTGCTGATATGGTTTGGATCGGAGACGGCCATCCAGGTTTTTCGAAAGAGGCGCCCTGTATGCCAGGTACGGATCGTCCATACCTGCCCGTTTCCTTCATCCAGGTGGGGTGTGGTAAAAAAAGGCGTGTACTGCATAACCGGGTCCAAATTCGTTCAAATTACCATTCAGCCGCAGCCCTGGAATTAAATTTCTATGGATGATCCTGTGAAACCTCTGAAAAAACTGGACAGACCGGTCAAGAGAGAGGGGCCTCTCGTTTTTGTGGTCATGGACGGCATCGGTATCGGCCCGAAGAGGCCGGGCAACGCCGTGGCCGCCGCGCGGACTCCTGTTCTGAACCGGCTCATGAAAACCTGTCCCTATCTGAAGGTCAAGGCTCATGGACGGGCGGTAGGCCTGCCGACGGATGAGGATATGGGCAATTCCGAAGTGGGGCATAACGCGATCGGAGCGGGAAGGGTTTTCTCCCAGGGAGCCCGATTGGTCAATGAAGCCATTGAATCGGGCCGGCTTTTCAAGGGGAAAATCTGGCAAAAACTCATCGGGCATTGCAAAGAAAACGAGTCGACGCTTCATTTTATCGGACTGTTGTCCGACGGCAACGTACACAGCCATATCGATCATCTGAAAGCCATGCTCAGACAGGCTGACGACGAAGGCCTGAGACGAGTCCGGATCCACATTCTGCTGGATGGAAGGGATGTGGGCGAACGGTCGGCTCTGGATTATGTGCGTCCTCTGGAAGATTTTCTGGAAACTCTTACGGGAGATTACGCCATTGCCAGCGGTGGCGGCCGCATGAAAGTAACCATGGACCGATACGAAGCCGACTGGTCCATGGTGGAGTGTGGATGGAAAACCCATGTTTTGGGAGAGGGCGAGGGTTTTCCTTCAGCCGTGAAAGCCATCGAGACTTTACGCAGGCGGGATCCGAAGATCACGGATCAGTTTCTGCCCCCATTTGTGATTCATCGGAACAGCAAGCCTTTGGGACGCATTCGGGACGGTGACGCGGTGATTTTTTTCAATTTTCGGGGTGACCGGGCCATCGAGATCAGCAGGGCCTTCGAAGAAGATGATTTCAAGGTTTTTGACCGGGGCCGCCGGCCCGAGGTCGAGTACGCAGGCATGATGGAGTATGACGGAGACTGCCATATCCCCCGGCAATATCTGGTTGCACCACCGGCCATATCAAGGACCATGGGCGAATATCTGGCCGCCTCGGGCATTTCCCAGTTGGCCTGCAGCGAGACACAGAAATACGGTCATGTGACCTATTTCTGGAACGGAAACCGCAGCGGAAAATTCAATTCCAGGCTGGAGACCTACATCGAGGTTCCTTCCGATCAGGTGCCCTTTGAACAGCGTCCCTGGATGAAAAGCGCCGAAATCACGGATACGGTTCTGGAGGCCATAGCCTCCGGGAAGCATCGATTTATACGGCTCAATTATGCCAATGGAGACATGGTGGGCCATACCGGGTTCTTTGATGCGGCGGTTCTGGCCGTGGAGAGTGTGGACCTCGCCCTGGGACGGCTTCTGCAGGGCGTTCAAAATCAAGGGGGCGTGGCCATTATTACGGCTGATCACGGAAATGCGGACGACATGTTCGAAATCGATAAACAGGGAAAAGTCAAACGGGACGACAAGGGAGCACCGGTACCGAAAACCAGTCACTCCCTGAACCCGGTTCCCCTGATTTTCTATGATCCCGGCTTCAGAAATGAATACCGGATTAAATCGATTCCGGCCGGGTTGAGTAATCTGGCGGCGACCTGCATGATGCTGCTGGGCTTTCAGCCTCCTGAAGATTATGACGAAAGTCTCATTGAGATTGGATGATAGAACGGTCAGTAAAACAGGATCTTCGGATTTATGACGGAGCAAAATGAAACGGATGAGAATTCCCGGGAACCTACAGAAAAAATTGGAGCCAATCGCCCGTCAGTTCGGTGAAGTGACCTATCTGTGGGTGGACAGCCTTCGATACGGGTTCAGACGGCCTTATGAATTCAAAGCTGTTTTGAACCAGATGGATGAGATCGGAGTCCGCTCTCTGGCCATTGTGGTGATCTCTTCTTTTTTTGTGGGAATGGTTCTGGCGGTTCAGGTGGCCTATTCTCAGGCCAATTTCGCGGGACGTGTGATGGTGGGCATCGGTGTGGGTGTGGCGATTACCAAGGAATTCGGCCCTCTGTTAACGGCGCTTCTGGTGGGAGGGAGGGTCAGCGCGGGCATTACATCCGTCATCGGCTCCATGAAAGTCACCGAGCAGGTGGACGCTATTCGTTTGATGGGAGCCAGCCCGGCCAAAAAACTGGTATTTCCCAGGGTGATAGCCTGTCTGATTATGCTCCCGCTGCTGACGGCTATCGCGGATTTTGTCGGCATACTCGGCGGTCTGGTAATCAGTGTGGTTGATATCAAGATGACGGCTCTTACCTATTATTATCAGGTGGTACGGGCCGTTACGCTGAGTGACTTTTTCGGGGGGTTGTTAAAGGCTTTGTTTTTTGCATTTTTTATCTCATTGATCGGATGTTACAACGGCCTGAATGTGGAGGGGGGAGCCGAAGGAGTGGGCAAGGCCACCACCCGCTCAGTGGTTGCCAGCTCTATTTGCGTGATGATATCCGATTTCTTTATCACCAAG
Source organism: bacterium (assembly GCA_011388275.1). Classification (GTDB taxonomy): domain Bacteria; phylum Zhuqueibacterota; class QNDG01; order QNDG01; family DSAB01; genus DSAB01. The sequence goes on from DSAB01000138.1 coordinate 27,298, forward strand.
CTGTTGCTCATACTGTGAGGAAGACGTGCCTCCGTTTACATTTTTTGACGAAGTGCATAAGGGGTTTGACGGGGTTGAAGTTCTGCGTGGTCTGACCCTGGTGATCCGAAAAGGCGAAGCCCTGGTGATTCTGGGAGGAAGCGGAACAGGAAAGACCGTGGCCTTAAAGCATATTGTGGGACTGATCAAGCCCGACTCCGGGCAAGTCTATGTCGACGGCCAGGACATCACCGGTCTCGATGAGAACGAGCTGCTGGCCATTCGCCGAAAAGTCGGATTTCTCTTTCAGGGGGGAGCCCTTTTTGATTCCATGTCCGTTTATGAAAACATGGCCTATCCGTTGAGAGAGCACACCAGCCTTAAAGAAGATGAGATAGAAGCCCGTGTGATGGAAAAGCTGAAGATGGTCGGGCTGGAAGGAACGCAATCGATGATGCCGGACAAGCTGAGCGGCGGCATGAGAAAGCGGGTCGCGCTGGCCCGGGCCGTTGTTCTGGAGCCGAAAGCGCTTCTTTACGATGAACCCACGACAGGCCTGGATCCCATCACCACCCGCTGGGTTTCAACTCTGATGCGGAATATCCATGAAAAGCTGAACATTACTTCTGTCATTGTCACCCATAACATACAAAGTGCCATGGCAGTGGCGGACAGAATCGCGTTTTTATACAGAGGCCGAATTAAATTTGTCGGAACACCGGAGGAGATTCAATCCTGCGGGGACCATATTGTTCAAGAATTTTTAAGGAGCTAGCTGAAATCCATGAAAATCAAAGCGAGTCGCAATTACAAAGAACTGCGTGTCGGGGCGGTGGTTCTGCTGGCGCTGATCATTATACTTGCCACGCTTTTTTCCATCGGCGGACAGAGAAAAATGTTCGGGGGGAAAGTTCGGTACAAGATTTATTTCAATTCCACAGGAGGCCTTTATATGGGCGATCCGGTTTTGCTCACGGGTGTCGAGATCGGCAATGTGTCACGGATAAGCTTTCCCGAGGAAGTGGAAACTCAGAAAATTGTCGTGGAAATCTCCGTCATCGAAGAAGCCGCCAAACGGATTCGGCAGGACACCCGTGCCCGCATCGCCGCGGCCAGCCTGGTCTACGGCAAGGTCGTCGAATTATCCATGGGCAGCGCAGATGAGCCTCAAATTCGACCCGGAGAACTCATTCGGGCTGTGGACCCGACGGATTATTCCGCGGTGGTGGACAGTACGAATCTCATGGTCGATGACATTCGTCAGCTCATCTGGAAGCTCAACCAGGGAGAAGGAATGTTCTCGGCCATGCTGAATGAGCCCCTGGAAATCCGGGAGACCCTTCATAATCTTTCATTGTCTTCCAAAAGGCTCTCTCATTTGCTGGGAGGCCTGGAACGCGGAGAAGGTGCCCTGGGCGTGCTTATGAAAGACACCACCCATGTAAGAGAAATAATGGAATCTGTTCGAAAGGCGGCCGGAGATATTGAAGAGGCATCCCTGAATTTAAAGGATCGGAAAAGTCTGGCCGGACGCATCATCAATGATGAGGAATACGGTGAAGAAGTCATGAATGATTTGCGGGATGCCATCAAGTCGATTTCCAGTATCGCGGCCAAAATCGATACCGGGCAGGGAACCCTGGGGCGTCTGGTGAATGATGAGATCATGTTTCTCGCCCTGCAGGATGTCGTGCTGGGCGTTCAGTCCAGCAAACTCGCCAAGTGGCTGATACAAAACCGAAGAAAAGCGGGTGAAAGAGAGAGAGGCCGATGATTCGATTCTTGCCCCGGTTTGTGATTCTGGTATTTTCCATTGTATTTCATGAGGTGGCTCACGGGCGGGTGGCCCTGTGGAGGGGAGATACCACGGCCCGCGACGCCGGCCGTCTGACGCTGAATCCGCTGCCCCACATCGATCTGTTCGGGACCATTCTGTTTCCGCTGTTCTTGATTCTGACTCGCTCCCCGTTTCTTTTTGGATGGGCCAAACCCGTTCCCGTCAACCCTTCGCTGTTTGGGAAGTTCAAGAAAGACCTGGCCCTGGTGGGCGCTTCGGGTCCGGCGAGCAACCTGGCTCTTGCCGCAGTCCTGGGGATGTTGTTCCGGTTTACAGCCCCCGCCATGGGGGCTCAGCACGCGCTGATCCAGGCTCTGTATTTTGGAGTGATGATCAATCTGGTTCTGGCGTTTTTTAATCTGATGCCCATACCGCCTCTGGATGGATCGCGGATAGCGGCCGCTTTCATGCCCGATGACCTGGCCGAATCCTACCTGAACATGGGTCGTTACGGTTTTTTTATCATTCTGCTGCTTTTCTTTCTGGGTGTGTTTCAGAGGATTCTCTTTCCTCTGGTGGCATGGTTCATGAAACTGATAATCGGGCCTGTGAGCGGAGGGCATCTGTAACCCGTTCGATTTTCGCGGATTGACTTTCCGGGCATCCTGAAACTTCCCGAAAATATCAACTTTCATAACCGGAGCCATTATCATGAATCTAATCAAGGCCTTTATCGAAAATCACTCCTGGGTAAAGGACATCTTGTTTGCCGCAGGGATTCTTGTGCTCACCTGGGTGGCCGGGCGGCTGATTCCCTTTCTGGAGAAGTCTGTCAATGGACGCTGGTTTTCTCGTACGAGCAGCGATGTGGACGACAGAATCTTCCGGCTGATTACATCGACCCTGCGGAAAGTGGTCTGGGTTGTGGGGTTGTGGTTGATGACCGTGTTTCTGGCGGATTATTTGCCGGAGAAAGTCTTCGCCGGGATTTTTTATGTTGTTCTGGTGTTTTTAATCGCCAATCTGCTGAATCGTATTCTCACGATTTTTCTCAACTGGTACGGGATTCGCTGGAGCAGTCGGATTCAGAAAGGGGCCCTGCACGATGAATTCGGACCTCTGTTCCGCCGCCTGATTTCATTGGTTGTCTATACCATTGCTCTGGTCATGGTAATGCATTATTTCAATCAAAGTGTAAGCTCCATTATCGTTTCTCTGGGCGTCGGATCTCTGGCCGTGGCCCTGGCCGCCAAAGACACTCTCGCCAACATGATCGCGGGTTTCATGATCATGACGGACCGGCCCTTCCGGATCGGTGACCGGATCCTCCTGCAGTCAGGTGAGAAGGGGGATGTTCATGATATCGGTATGCGCAGTACCCGTATACTGACCTTTGAAAACACACTCATCGTGGTTCCCAATCATCAGATTGTCAACGAGAAAGTGACCAATCTCTCCTATCCGGATCCTCAGATTCGGGTAAAGATCGATGTCGGGGTTGCGTACGGAACCGATCTGGAGAAGGCCAAAGCCCTGCTTATCGATATCTGCTCCCGGCACCCTGAAGTGCTGGAAGATCCGCCGCCGGCCGCGTTTTTCGTCCATTTCGGTGAATCCTCTCTGGATCTCATGATTGTATGCCGCGTGCCGGAGTGGGGCATGCAGTGGCGGGTCGGTGAAGAACTGCGGATGGAAATCAAGAAAGTATTCGAAAAGGAAGGCATTCAGATTCCCTTTCCCCAGCGGACGGTTCATCTGCCCCCGGCCGGAGAACGCTGATCAGGCCTGGATTTACGGAAGAAATACGAATTTCCAAAAAGAACAGCATGGTTCCTAGGACGGGAGGGCATCGTTTTCGGCGGACGGATCCAGGGTTCGAAGCTTCAGCCAGCGTTCAGGGAAGGTATAACCGAATATCATCAGAAAACCGATAAGCAGATAGGACAGGGGCAGCATGATTCTCAGGTCGTCCTGCTGCAGGTAAAATCCGGCCAGAATATTGTATAAACGCATCAGCCCATAACCGCACACGGCAACCAGAATACCCAGAATAATGGTCGAGAAATACCGAAGACCGGGTGAGGACATCCAGTTCTTTCGTTCGGCCGCCAGAATCATCAGGGCCGCCAGTCCTCCAGTTACGGCCATTCCCGGCCAGGGAAGCCGCGTGATCCAGAGCAGACGGGAACCCATAAGCAGGGAGACCAGACTTGAAGAGATGAATCCGGCCGCGGTCAGGGCCGCGATTTGTGTCCCGGGTTTTTTTCGGGTCGCATGTCTTGTCACGAAAACCGTCAATCCGACGAAAAAATAGAGCAGGATCCATTCCATTAAAAACTCTCCTCTTGTGAGGGGAAATTCCCCGATTTGACATCTTTGATATAAGCAGTGACGGCTTTGCGGATGATCTTTCCCAGGTTGGTGTATTGCCGGGCGAATTTCGGTTTAAAGGACTCGAAAAGTCCGAGCAGATCGTGAGTGACCAGAATCTGTCCGTCACAATGCGGCCCGGCACCGATGCCGATGGTTGGAATGCTCACGGAATCAGTGACTTCATGTGCCAGGTCGGCAGGTATTTTTTCCAGAACCATTGAAAAAACACCCGCTTCTTCGAGTGTTTTCGCGTCCGCTTTCAACCGGGCGGCTTCCGCAGGTGAGCCGCAGCGAACTCCATATCCCCCGAAAATGCGGACAGACTGGGGTGTGAGGCCCAGATGCCCCATTACGGGAATGCCGGCTTCTACCATTTGACGAACCGTGCCTGCCACGGCCCGCCCGCCTTCGATTTTGACGCCGTCCGCGCCGGCCTCCTTGAGAAAACGGCCGGCGTTGAACAGTGCGTCCGCGGGGCCGGTTTGATATGAGAGAAAGGGCATGTCTGCGATGACCAGGGCGGATCGGACGCCCCGGCTCACACACTGGGTGTGATAGATCATCTGATCCATGGTAACGGGCAGCGTATTTTCATGCCCGGCACAGACCATGCCCGCCGAGTCGCCTACCAGAATAAGGTCAACACCCAACCCGTCCAGAATGGAGGCCATATTCCAGTCATAGGCGGTCAATGAGATAATTTTATCGCCCTTGCCTTTCAGGGCCTGAAAACGGGGGATAGTCATTTTTTCCATATTCTTTACCTTCTAGCGGTTCGTGAATTTCCGCATGAGGAGAACCGAATCCATCACAGCAGTCAGCATTTCGGGCCGATAATATCCGATGATGTGTTTCAAGCGGGTTTCATCATGGGTAATGAACAGAATATTGGGGATACCCACTCCGCCGTATTTGCCGGCATTTCCTTCGAAATAATCGGCCACGTCTCCCTGTTCATCCACGTCGATTCGCAGATTGACGAACCGCCGGCTTTTTTGAATCACATCCGGATGGCTGAAAGTCGAATCTTCCATTTTTTGACAGGGCGGACACCACGTTGCCATAAAGTCGATCAAAATCGGTTTGTTCTCCGCTTCGGCAAGGGCTTTGGCTGAGTCCACGTCTGTCATCCATGAGATGTTTTCAGGCGCCTGTTCCGAATGCCTGGAACAGGCGATGATCCAGAGGATCAGCAGACAAGCGGTTATTATTCGGCGAATCATTATGCCTCCTTGCTGTTCAGTGCGTGATAAAAGGCGGACCAAAAGGGGTCTACCTGCGGGTGTTTGAATTCCCGTTCTTTCCCGCCGGAGATCACCCGCATTCCCCGCTGCGGATCCGTCAGTTCTCCGGCGATGGAAGCGGCCACGCCTTTTTCTTGAATGGTCTTAACCACTTCATCGGCTTTGTGCGGCCGGCATGAGAGAATCAGCGTCCCCTCGCTGATGGCCGCGAAGGGATCCTGAATACCGAACAAACGGCAGATCTCCACGGTTTCGGGACGTGTGACAATGTGGTCTTTCTCCAGAACGACTCCCAGACCCGCGGCCTGAGCGAGTTCATACACGCCGCCCCAGATTCCGCATTCCGTGGCATCATGCATGGCGGTGACGCCTTCATCGCGCACTCCGCATGTCACGGCGGCCAGGGCTTCGGCGACCACGGACATGTCGTAAAAGATGTCCTGCGATTTTCTTGAAAAATCGTTTCCGAACTCTCGTGCGAGCCGTTCGGGAAACATGGTCCCGAAGATACCCGCGGCTTCGATGGCCGGTCCTTTGGTGATGATGAGGCGGTCTCCGGCCCGGGCCATTTTGGGAGTGACATACCGGCATAGCCCTCCAACAGCCAGCATGGTTGCTCCGCCCACCATGGGATAGTGGCAGTTTTCATATCGGGCCGTATGTCCGCAGACAACGGCGATTCCCAGCTTTTCACACTCCTCATGCATGACCTGCCAGACGATTTCGAGCTGATCGGAGGTGATGTCCATGGGAAGATTCAAATCGATGGAAAGGTAGGCGGGCGGCAGTCCGCTGGTAACGATATCCGATGCCAGAATATGTATAGCGAACCAGGCGGCCCGCTTCCAGCCGTATTCAGGAACAATAAAGACCGGGTCTGTGGTGATGGCCACGGCCTGATCACCGATTTCGAGAATCCCCACATCCACGCCGTTCTGGGGTGGAACGAGAACAGAGTCCCGTTTCCTGCCCAGCCGGGGATAGATCAGTTCCTCAAAAACTTCCGGGGATATTTTGCCGATATCGGGCAGTTTCGCCTTCATTTGAATTCTCTCCTCCTTAATGAATAAACGGGTGTATGTTAAAACGGTTCATGATCCATATTGATGTGCCTTTGGTCATGCCTGCGAATTACCGGCTCATCACCGAGTCGATCCACGCGGATCCCCAGACAACCGGTCCGCGGTAAAACACGGCCAGCTGACCCGGTGTGATGGCACGCTGTTTTCGGTCGAAGAGGACCTCGACACGACCTTCACCGACGGGCGTTACCCTGGCGGATGAAGGAGCATGCCGGTAACGGATTTTCACCTGGAACCGCCGGGAGCGGCGGATTTTATCGGAAGCGATCCAGTGAACACCGGTTGCCGTAAACCCGCTGCGGAGAAGCGTTTCGTCTTTGCCGACAACCACGGTCTGTGTATCCGGATCGATCCGCTGAACGTATACGGGTTTTCCCAGGGCGACTCCCAGTCCCTTTCGCTGACCGATCGTGAAGTTCGTGATTCCGGTATGTTTCCCCAGAACCCGGCCCGATTCGTCCCGAATGAATCCGGCCGGAATTGGACGTCTCTTCCGGATAAAACCGTCTACGTTGTCGTCCGGAATAAAACAGATCTCCCGGCTTTCGGGTCTTTCTGATACAGGAAGTCCCCATTCCCGGGCCAGCCTGCGGATTTTCTTCTTGTGCAGATGGCCTATGGGAAAGCGGATATGAGCCAGGCTTTCCCCGGGAATTCTCGCCAGAAAATAGGATTGATCCCTGCTCTTTTCTCTGCCCCGGTACAGTCTGAAACAGCCGGTCCGGGCATTCCGGCGGATTATGGCATAATGTCCGGTAGCCAGACTGTCTGCGCCCAGATCGCGGGCGGTTTTCAGCAGAGCGCCGAATTTAATGTACCGGTTGCATTCCGCGCAGGGATTGGGCGTTCTTCCTCGCAAGTATTCCGATACAAAGTACTCCACCACCGCGGATTCAAACTCTTCATTCAAATCAACGATGCGATGGGGGATGCCCAGATGATCCGCGACATGCCGGGCGTCGGTGACCGCATGGTGATCCGTGGATTTCTCTCCCCAGGGCTGAAACGTAACCCCTGTGACTTGGAATCCTTTTTTAACCAGAATGGCGGCGGCTGCGGATGAATCCACACCTCCGCTCATGGCGACCATGACCCGCGGCTTATCCCTCATTCAGCATGTTCTCCAGAGCCCGCCGGGCCCGGGTTTTCACGGGTTCGGGCACCACGATACGGTGCTGCTCCTTTTCGAGAGCGTCCCGCACGTCTTTCAGATGGATGGTTTTCATGCCCCGGCACAGACGGGCCGGTCCCACGGAGTAAAATTCCTTGCCGGGATTCTCCCTTTTGAGCCTTGTAATCATGCCTTCCTCCGTGCCTATAAGAAATCGCCTGGCCTTTGATTCTTGAGCCACCCGGACCATGCCGCCGGTTGACTGCACTTCATCGGCCAGATCGATCACTTCGGGTGGACATTCCGGATGCACCATGAGCACGGCATCGGGCAGAAGTTTTCGGGATTCTTTCACGTCGTCGGCCGTAATCCGGTTGTGCACGTAACAGTAGCCGTCCCACGGAATGATTCGTTTATCCGTGAAACGCTGAACATAATGGGCCAGATTCCGGTCGGGAGCGAATATGATCTCATCTGCGTTCAATCCGTTGACAATACGGACCGCGTTGGCCGATGTGCAGCAAATG
>DSAB01000036.1 GCA_011388275.1 bacterium
CCTCCACCCGAGAAACCACCCCCCGAGAATCCACCCGATGACCAGGAGCTTCCGGACCCGCCGGATCCCCAGTTAAAACCTCCCACAGAGGCGCCGCCCTTTTTGCTTATATCCGCTCTGGCTTTCCTGTACCACGTGGTGTTTTGTAAAAACAGCTTGGCAACGGGAAAACCGAACAGATACACAATCAGGCAATAAAGAGCCCCCTGGCTTCCCAGAACCACAATGGGAAACAAAGCCCAGAAAGGAATAAGAAAAACATATAAAAACCAGCCGACACCGGGAGTCACGATACCGATGAACGTAAAAAGTCCGATAATGCCGAAAATAAAGGCGCCTATCAGAATCCGTTCTTTCAGGTTCAGGTCGGTTCCTTCAAGAAACGCCGAATCGGTTTGGCCGTCTTTTGTCCGGCCCATATCGGACAGCGTCCCTCCTTCCAGCACGGTGATGACGGCCCGGACCCCCTCGGCAATTCCGTCGTCATAATCGCCGGTTTTAAACCGCGGAGTCATCACATTATGGATAATCTCTCCCGCCTTTCCGTCCGTGAGAACCGGCTCGAGCCCGTAGCCTACTTCAATGCGCATGCGCCGGTCGTCGGGAACCACCAGAATCAGCAGACCGTTGTCCTCTCCCTCCTGTCCGAGTTTCCAGGCGTCGAAAACCTTCACTGCGTAGTCTTCGATACTCTCTCCCTCTAGGGTGGAAATGGTGAGCACGGCGATCTGGTTTCCGGTCCGTTCTTCATGAACCTTGAGTGTCTCAGTCAGGCTCTGTATGGTTTCCCGGGAGAGAATCCGCGCGGTGTCCGTGACCCGTCCGGTCAAATAGGGAATATCCGGCTGGGCGGACAGAATCCCTGTCCACAAGAGCGGAACGATCAGCAGCAGGGTTCGGTTTTTCATACGCCTTTCTCCTCGATGAGTGTGTCGGGCAGCTCGTTGTCTTTGCCCGGCCCCTGGTACCCTTTCAGAACGCGGGCGAGCCCCTCCAGGCCCGCCTCAAAGGCAGGCGCGATCCGGCGCCGCTTCAGAAGCGGCGTCATGGACCCGATGATCCGCTTCATGGCTTCCGGGGTCAGGATCGAATAAAGCCCGCTGTCCGGAAGCAGGATGACTTTGTGTTCGAACACACTGACCAGCATCAGCACGCCCCGGCGCCCTTTTGTTGCAAAGAGTTCCCGGTTCAGAAACAGGGATTCCGCGTATTGGCGCACTTCGGTTTCGGCCCGATGGGCCGGAAGAAACAGCCTTGCGAAACCCCGGGAAAGAACGGTCAGCAGAGCTAAAAAAGCGCCGGCAGCCAATATCAAACCGGCCGCAGACAGAACCGTCATGCGGGTTTCCCATCCGGTGAAAAACAGGATCTGAATGAGAACCGCCAGGCCGGCCAGGGACGATCCCAGGGCAAAGGCTGTCCAGGGCAGTTCAGGATAGGAGTCGCTGCGCCGGACAAGGGCCAGGACGATCTGCGTGCCGGTCTTTTTTTCCGCTTCGGCGAGGAGATCGTCCAGCCGGCCGCGGTCCTGCTTTGAAAGAACGGGTTTTACGGTGCGTTCATCGCGCATTTTGTGATCCTCTTTGGTTTTACGAACATTCTGCCTGATCTTCATCGCGTCATACGGCCCACGGACCGCTGACCGCGGGTCATCTTTCGCGGTCTGCCGTCTGCGGTCGCCGGTCGCGGCCGAAGGCCGCCCTACTCTCCCATCACCTTTATAATCAACCGCTTTCTCCGCTTTCCATCAAACTCGAAGTAAAACACCTGCTGCCAGGGTCCCAGATCCAGCTTGCCGCCGGTCACAGGCAAAATGACCTGATGATGCACCAGCAGGCTTTTCAGATGGGCGTCGCCGTTGGTTTCGCCCGTGCGGTGATGCCGGTAATCAGACCGGAAAGGCGCCAGCTGCTCCACCCATTCGTCCATGTCCTGCCACAGGCCCGATTCATGATCATTGACGATGACGCCGGCCGTGATATGCATGGCCGACACCAGAACCATGCCCTCCTGAATGCCGCTGCCTGTGACGATCTCCTGCACCTTTTCCGTGATGTTGATCAGCTCGCGTTTTTTTTGTGTTTCAAACCAGAGATATTCCGTTTCAAACTTCATGATTTCACTCCTCTTCGGAACCGGTCTTCGAAAGATGGTTCCTGACGATTTTCAGGATTTTTGGCTGAATATGTATGTTTCCGGCCACCACGTTTCCCGTGTTTAGAAAATCCCGGCCGCCGTGAAAGTCGGTGACCCTTCCACCGGCTTCTTCTATGATAAGAATACCCGCGGCAATATCCCACGCGTGAAGTTTCATCTCCCAAAACCCGTCGAACCGGCCGCAGGCCGTATAGGCCAGATCAATGGCCGCCGCCCCCATACGCCGAATGCCCGCGGCATCCATAAAGAGCTCCCGAAAGCAGGCCAGATAGGGCTTGACATACTCCTTGGAGCGCCAGGGAAAACCCGAGGCCAGCATGGAATAGGCCAGCTCTTTTTTTCCGGACACATGAATGGGTCTGCCATTTAAAAAAGCCCCCATGCCCTTCTCCGCCCAGAAAAGCTCATCATGTACCGGATCAAAGATGACTCCCACTCTCAGCTCATTGTTTTCGACCGCCGCGATGGATACGGCGAACACGGGAATGGACTGGACATAATTGGCGGTTCCGTCCAGAGGATCGATGATCCAGCGGACGGATGCGCCTCCTTCGCCCCATCCGGACTCCTCGGCCTGAATCACATGATCGGGATACACGCCGCGTATCCTGCGGATAATGATCGCTTCAGACCGTTTGTCCAGATCCGTGACATAATCCCCGCTGCCCTTCAAATCCACCTGATCCGACACCAGGCGACCGAATGCGTCCATTAAGATTCCGCCCGCCTCTCTTGCCGCCTGTTTGGCGATTTCCAGCATTTCATCTGTCCTTTCTTATCGAAAATCTCCTGTTAGCTGAAAAGCGGCCCAGGCTGAAGGATGCTGATTAACCTGGTCCATAACCAGCCGCTGCGCCTTCTGCAGCGCGCGCGCCCGGCTTTCTCCAGCCCGCAGATACCGATAAAATCTTTTAACCAGCACCGCTGTGGCCAGATCATCCACCTTCCATAAACTGGTGACAATGGAAGGAGTCCCCGCGAAAATGAACCCGCGCGCCAGACCGATGACATCATCCCCGCGTGTGATGTGGGCCAGTCCCGTCTCGCAGGCGCTCAGCATCACCAGGCCGCAGTCCAGATCCAATCCGAATATTTCATGGGCCTCAAGACGCCCGTCATCCTGCCCCTCCGGGGTCAGCAGCAGCGCGGAGAACAGGGGATTGGCCGGTTCATACTCGGCATGGCAGGCGAAATGGATGATTTCGCGATTTCGAACCGCCTCACGGATTTTTGACTCCGTCACCTCACTACCATGATACGCCTCAACCTGTTCATAGGTTCTGACAATGGCCTGGACTTCCTTGTCCGCAAAAGGCAGATTGTATTCCGGGCCCAGTGCCGGATTGCTGAAAGCCGCTACCGAGCCGGCGGCGATTCGGGTTCGTTCCTTTTCCCGACAGTATCCGAATACCGTAGCGCTGGGAGCCGAAGACAGAGAAAATCGCTGAATGAGGTATTCATCGCCTTTGATAGCCGCAAAGGGAAGATAGTGAAGAACTCCATGCGGAATCACAACCAGATGATTGATGTCCTTCAGGAAAGAATCCACAGGTCGGATCAGCCGGTCATAGAGAGTCCGGGCCTCCCTGTCCACAGACAGATGGGCCTGAATAGACTCCCGGAAACGGCGTGTCTGCCGCTCGAGCACCGAATCCGGAACCAGCGTCTTCTGAAATTTGAGATCATCCCGGGTCAGACACCAGGTATAGAGCCCCTCGTCCAGATAATAGATCAGCATCGCCGCGGAATCGGGCAGCACAGACTGAATCTGTTCTACTGACCATGGATCCACCTGAACAAAAGAAGACAGTTCCGGATTCTCGGCCTGAAGACGGACCATAAACGCCTCGTATTCCCGGCGCCTCTGTTCCAAAACCGTATGCCATACAGACAACTCATCTTCAGATCCGGTGCCGGACAAGAGAAGGCTGACACGGGTACGGGCCTCTTCGATCGACTGGCGAATACGACTCTCCTCTTCCAGCCATGCACCCTGCGCTCGAGAGAGCGCCAGGGCCTGATTGGCCAGCAGATCGATGAAACTGCGGGACTTGGCCCGCTCCACAAAAGTCAGGGCCTCGCCGTGCCGGTTCAGACGGATCAGCAGCCGGATCATGTCGCTATACAGATCCATCTTGTCATCGAGAAAACCCTGCTGAAAGGCTTCCACTTTCAGCTCAGCCCTCATCGCTTCGACCAGATCGATGGCTCGGGACAGATCGTCCAGAGCCAGCTCGTGACGTCCCTGTCCGTCACGAATGCCGGCCCTGAGACGATGAATCCTCCAGGCAATATCCGGAATGCCCAGAGACAAAGCCTGATGCAATGCCGAATCGGCCAGAGCCAGGGCCAGAGCCGTCTTTCTCTGTGCTTGATACGCCCTGGAAAGACCAAACTGGCATTGAATTTCATTCCTCCTGTCACCCACCCGTCTGGAAAGCATACGCCCCTCCCTGAGAAGAGACACGGCCGACTCGGTTTCGCCTGTTTCCAGATACAGCATGCCGAGATTACGCCAGTCATAGGCCAGCCCTCTTTGATATCCCAGTTCGGAATCGATGTCCGCCGCACGCCGAAATGATTCCAGGGCAAGGTCGAAAACTCTTTCCTGGATCGCTACCAGCCCCATGTTTTTCAGTATGGTGGCCTGATCCTCGAGACTCCCAATAGACTCGGCCATGTTCAAAGCCCGGGCCTGTGCTTCCCTGGCCCGGCGCCGGTCTCCCAGGCTCAGGTAGATCAAACCCTGTGTACTGAATGCGGCGGCCAGCATACGGCGGTTTTGACGGGCCTCAAACTGCTCCATCGCCCGGGTTTGATATTCCATGGCCTGCCTGTACCGGCCTGATTTCCAGTGTATATTGGCCAGATGCTGCAGTGCCTGGGCGGCCTGGTCCGGCCGGTTCAGCGCCTGAAACAGGTTCAGCGAGGCCTGCTGCCGCTTTAAAGCCTCATCATACAGAGTCAACTGTTCGGCGGCCGATCCCAAAAGTTGAAGCGCCGCCGCCAATTCCATCCGTGCAGTCGAATCGTCTTCGGCCGATTTGTGTAAAAACGTAACGGCCTGTTCGAGATGGACATAAGCCTCCTCCGCACGGTCTCCTTCCAGGGCGAAACGCCCGCGCCGGACACGGGCTTTAGCCAGGGACAGACTGTCGTCGAGACTTCGGTGCGCGATCATAAGAGAGTCCATGATCTGGTCAGCCCGATCGTAACGGCGGTTCAGAGCATAAAGAAACGCCAGCTCCTCCTGCTTATTCAAAGCCTCTCCAGAGTTTCCGCTGTCGCGCAAATGCCGGATCACTCTCGTCTTGATCCGTGCCGCCTCATCATACCGACGGCTGTTGATAAAAAACACAACCAGATTTTCCAGGCTTTCCAACACTTTATCAGATCGGCTCAGTCTCTCGGATTCGGTGAGGATCTCTTTCTGAACCGTCACGGCCTTTTCCCACAATCCTCCCCGGTAACTGGCCCGAATGATCAGCTGACGAATTCGGCCGGCCGTAAAAGAATCGTTCATGGCGCCGGCCATGACTTGTGCCTGTTCATAGTAACGGATTGCGTCCTCGTAATCCCGTCGCTGTTCATAGCCGAATCCGATCTGCAGAGTCTTGTTCAGGTTGTCGCTGGCGAATCGCACACGTTCCTCGGCATTCATGCCGGCATACCCCATCAGCCGATAACCTGCCCAATCCTTTATGCTTTTTGATGTGCGTCTCACCTCTTTCTGGGCCGAGGCCAGGGCTTCCGCAGCCGATAGCCGGATAAGATTTTGATAAAACAACCCGGCCATCCTGCCGCCGGCATCGATTGAAACATCCCAATCCACGAGCACCACTGCAGGAACTCCGCTGTATAAGAGTCCGTAATAAACCGGCAAAAAGGCCTCTTCCAACTGACCGCCGAAACGGAAAGGAGGAAGAAAGAACAGGCTCGCTTTCATAGGCAGTGGAAACAGGTCTTCTGCGGTCATCATCACATCCTTGTCAAAACCCGTGAACCCGAATCCTCCGGCCAGAGGTTCCCATTGGTTGACGACCAGTTCTCCGTACAGGTGAACCAGATCGGCTTTGCCAAGGCTCTCTGCCAGGATGTCTCTGTCCAACCGCTTCCCCTGAATCGTTTTCAGATTGATCGCAGCCGTGTTGCGCGATATTTGCCTGGCCAATTCCGTACTCCCTCCGGCCATGAGCATGTCGGTCTGATTGATACGGCGCCGTTCATGCGCCATGACAAAGGCCATAAGACTGGGCGACCAGACCACGGTATGCTGCTCAAGCAGAGGAGGCCTTTCATATGACAATGCGTGAATAGGCACCGGCCACAACGGACCGTCAGGAACAATCAAAACCCAGTCTTTTCTCTTCAAGAGAGCCTGTACGGGCTGGATCAGCTCTTTTTCCCAGGTTCTCTGCAGGACTTTCAGGCCGCTGTCTGCCTTGAGCCCCTGAAAGAGCTCTTTTGTCATAAACATCAACCGATCCCGTGAAATCGGGAGTTCCAGGCATCGGATCGTATCCGTCTCCACGGCAAAAACGAGAGTGGCCGCTCGCAGAGACACGAAACGAATTGCCGTCCCGTTCCGGGGAATCCGCTCCTGAATCCGTCGTAAGTCCACAGGCAGGGCGCCGGCCATATAGGCCAGCACCTCGTCTTCCCGCTTCAGTTGGTCCCGCAAAGTCCGATACTCGACTTCATGAACCGCCAGCTGACTTTTCAGTGTCTCGGCGGCAGCGGTACCGGAAACCGCTTGGGAAAGAGAAAATCGGGTCTTTCTCAGCATGGTTCGTAAATAACGGACATTGCCCCAGGCGATCTTGTGCCGCTCTTTGGACAGCTCGGGCGGCCGCCTGGCCAAAATATCCGCAATGAATTTTTGGTGCCCCTGCTCAATCGCGATCAGGGCTTCGTGAATACGGCCCTGTCTAACCATTTCTCCGGCCGCGTCCGCATAAATCTGTACTCTTTCAA
The DNA here is from genome assembly GCA_011388275.1 of bacterium. Taxonomy (GTDB): domain Bacteria; phylum Zhuqueibacterota; class QNDG01; order QNDG01; family DSAB01; genus DSAB01. The sequence goes on from DSAB01000036.1 coordinate 7,132, forward strand.
CACGGTCCGCCAGACGCTCCTCGCTTCCCTCTTCCTGAACCGGCAGAGCTTCCAGCAGATTTATCGCCTTTTCATACAGGCCCAGAGCCTTCTCAGCGGAATCCCCTTTCGCTTCTTGCAGCCGGGCCAGTCCGTAATAGACCCTCCATAAAAGTTCCTCCTCTCCTCGACGTTCCAGAATCACACGGGCCTGATGATAATATCCCAGGGCGGAACCATAATCACCCAGGGCAGAGTGAACCCCTCCCAGGTTCGCAAAAAACAAGGCTCGCTGATCATCCAGGTTCAGCGAATCACTCAGGGCGCGTCCAGTCTCAAACCATTGCATGGCCTTCTCATAATCACGAAGCCGTTCAAAGGACACGAGAACCTGATCATGCGCGCCTCCTTCGGAATACCGCTCACGTGCGGCCATTGCCCGTAATACACCCAGCTGATGCATCAAAGAAAGACATACCTGCGGATTTTCTCTTTTGGCCTGGACAAGGGCCCGTTGCAGGATTCTTTCGGCCTCTTCAAAATACTCCATGGAATGGCTCGTCATAAACGCCGCGGCCACATGTGCGAGATTCAGTGCATTGATGAGATGTCCCCGCTGATCCTTCTGCTTGCGGCTTTCCAGAAGGGACCAGTGATAGTAATACCATGCCTGATGAAAATCACCCATCCGGTAATACAGCGTTCCAAGGCGGTTGAGACTGATCCGCCGGGCCATTGCGTCTTTCCTTGCGCGAAAAATGGCCAGCCGCTTCAGCTCGTATTCGAGGGCTTGATGAAATTGCTTCTCGCTTTCATGGCTGATACTCAACAGATTATAAACAAGAGCGGCTTCATCGGCCTGCGTAAACCCTTCGGATGAGGCTCCTCCAATATCGGCCATTCGCCAGACTGGAATGGAAAACCCGAACAGCTCGATGCGAAGCGAACTTGCAGAAGACCGTTTTACGTCAACCGGTGTCTTGATCAGCGCCAGAGATTTTTCGGCGTACCGAATGGTCTCGCGGGGATCTCCCATCATGTGACAGTTGTAGGCCAGGTTCCGGTAGCCAAGCTGAGCCGCTTCCCGGCGGCCGTGTCTTTCGTCTTCGACCACCGTCTCCCGATAGATTTCGATGGCTGCTTCAAATTCACCGGCCAGATGATGGATAAAAGCAAGCCTCTGTTTATTTTGATAGACCTTGTCCTTACGGTCCAGAGAAGCATAGATGTCAATGGCACGGTCCAGAAAACGGGTGACTGTGGCATATTCAGTCACCACCAAACCACAACGTCCCGCCCGCTCATAAAAAGTCGCCTCTTCCAATGGATGGCTGAACGTTGAGTCCATTTTCAGCCGAAGCAGATAATAATCAAAAGCCTTTTGATAACCATACTCTCCGAGGTTGAAAAAATTATTGGCCAGATTCTGGGCCAAACGCGCCTCCATAAACGGGTCCAGGGTTTCATCGTTGAGTTCCAGGGCTGTGATCAGAGCAGCAATGGCTTTCTCGTAATACCCTTTCGTTGGGCTATCTCCACCCGGCAGCAGGCCCCAGGCCCAGCGAAGCGGCGCTGTCAACAGATTCAAGAAGCCTCGTACAAAGCCGTCTTTCTTCAGAGCATCCCTCTCTTCGAGCCGCTCAATCAATTCATAATTGTAACCCAGGGTTCGATAGGGATGAATCATGCGATAATCTTCAGCCAGAGCAAGATACAGCCACTCATTGGATTTTTTCAGGATTCTACGGTCCGTTTCCCCCAGGAAGGAAAGAATCAACCCCCTGGCATACAGCAAGGCCGGATTCCGTTTGTCTTCTTCAAGGGCGGCCTCATATTCTGCGGACAGTGTCTCGAGACGGCCGGCCCGATAAGCAGTCTCGATCAGACCGCGGTGCAGTTCAAGATCGTCGGAATCCATAGCCAGCGCCCTGCGATACCGGGCTTCGGCCAGTCCCAGATCACCGAGACCGGCCAGGCGGCGGGCGGATTCGGAAAGAATCTGAAAGAGCAACTCCCTTGCCTGTGCATAATAGACGCCTCCCTCCACCGTTGCATACCGATTCATCACTTCTTCCAGGATCAGGGAGGCTTCGAGTTCTTCTGTCCGCTCCCTGTGAATGCGCGCTCTGGCGATCCTCGATTCGGCCTGGGCCCAATCTTCGAAGCTTGTTTCTTCCAGAACCTGCAGCTCACGCAAAGCCGAATCCCACTGCCTGCGTTCTGCCAGGACTCCGGCAATGGACAATTGGGCCCTGGCCTGCAATAAAGGAAATTCAGGCAATTCCTGAATGACCGCCCGGTATCCCGGGATCGGATCCGCCGCTTCCCTGACCTGAGACAGAAGCCTTTCACCGGCCCGCTCTCGCCACAAGGGAACATCACCGTATTCCCTTAAAACCGACAAATAAACCAGGCGGGCGGTTTCCTCCTGCTCCTCCTTGAGTACGTCCCCGATTTTCAGGCGCGCCGGGGCTTTCAGATTGGGAAGCCCTTCTCCCAATTGTACGGCTTCGCTGTAGGCCGAGAGAGCCTGACCTCTCCGTCCTTGTTCCGAATACAAATCGCCGAGAAGGATCCAGGCTTCCACCTGAACGGATCTCTCGTCCTGAAACTCTTCGATGACCGAGCGGCAGAGTTCGATACGCCGGCTTAGTGAATCCGGACCTGAAGCCTGTTTTAAGCGGGCCCGGGCCAGAAGCAGCCGATCACCGGGGTCGTTTAAAATGATTTGATCCAGGCATTCCTGCCGCTTGTCAGGACGGTTCAATACCGTATACAGATCGGCCATTTGAAGCAGAGCCCGGGCTTTCCATTCTTTTTCCCTCGGGAAAAAATCCAGTATCCTTTGATAGCCCAGAATGGACTCATTCAGTGCCTGCCGGGTAAAGGCCTGAACGGACCATTCCATAGCCATTTCAAATTGACCGGCTGCCGTGGAGACCCTGGGGAATCGTCCTTCAGGAAGCGAAGACCAGATGTCCAGCCCGCCTCCTCGTGTCGACGTGCAATAAAGTCGTCCATCGGCTCCCCAATGGGGTTGGAAAGAGGATTGTTCACCGGCCGTCAGCCGCAGGCTGCGGTCCCTTTCATGCTCTGTTTCCCAGCCGATTGCATCCTCATAAAAAGGCAGGAACCGAAGGGATGCCTGGTCCATGGGCGTGATTCGTCCGTCTCCGTCCGTGTCTTCATCAAAGCGGACAAAAACCAGAGTGTTTCCATCGGGCGACCAGGCCGGTTCTCTGTCGATCCAGGGTCCGTGTGTCAAAAAGCGTATCCGGCTCTCTGAATCCGGTATAACCCCGGATAAAAACATAAGTGCGATCTCCCCTTTGGGATTTCGTTGATAGGACGTGAAAGCCAGCTTGCCCTGTATAGACCAGGCCGGATGATGTCCTCCGGAGAGCGTGAGGGGGTCCATTTTTCCCGTTTCCCAATCCAGAAGCCAAATGTTTTTCTTTCCGTTCCGGTCCGACACAAATGCCACTTTTCTCCCGTCCGGAGAGACCGTTGGGTAACCATCCATCCCCAAATACTGAGTCAAAGGCTCCGGTTTCCCGGTAACCCGCCCTCCCCGCTTAAGATTCACGGGGATCTTCCATAAATCCCCGCGGGCGTCTCTGCGTTTGGACACAAAAATCAAATGTTTGCCATCCGGATGCCAGCATGGCTCTGTATCTTCCGCCTGGTGTGTGGTGATCTGCACAGCAGTCCCCGTTGGCAGCGGTTTGATCCATATATCCGGATTTCCGGACCGTTCGGACACAAAGGCCAGCCACCGGCCGTCGGGAGAAACCGCCGGCCCGTAATCCGGGTCCGGATGTGTGGTCACCTGAATGGGTTCCCGTTCCGCGGGTTCCGATATATTGGTCCCGGCTGCGGTTCCAATCAGCCAGAAAAAGCAGAAAACAAAGCGGATTCGACTATTTTTTAATCCAGGTTCCGTCATCACGTTCTATCCATGTTCCCCTGGGAGAGTTCTCCTGATTCATTCGCGCGAAAATGTTTAGAATCTCCTCCTGCCGTGATTCCCTGAGCCGGTCGTTGAGTTCTACAACCCGGTTCATGATGAGTGTCCGATTTTCATTCTCCTCCTGCACGATCTCCCTGACCAGACGATCCATTTCCGGATTTTCCTCCAGAATTTTTGACGAACGAATCACCAGCATGCCATCCTTGCTTTCTCCCACCAAACCCTTTCGCTTGAATTCATCCACATCATCCTTGTTGAACTTTTGGGTCTGCATGGCCTCGAGCACTCTCTCTTTCTCCGGTGAAAGCCTGACTTCACCTTCACGCCGGGATGAACGCATGGATGCTACCATCCAGGTGTCCTCTTCCAGCTGATGATACGTACCCAGAACCTCCCGTTCCAGAGCGGTCTTTTCACCCGTTACCCGAACCTCGGGTGCCTTGATGCTGCATTGTGTCACCAAAAACAGCAAGCCGACGCCGATCAAAAAGGATCGCATGATTTGCCCTCCTTGTCTTTATCTCATCATGGATTGAATGAAAAAATTCAACGGCAGCCTCCCGTATTCCAGTTTTCCGGGAATACGAACAGGCGAAAACCAGGGCTGTGTCAACAACAGGGACGGATACACATATCCATGCCGAAGCTCAAAAGAAAACAAACGGGGTTTCCATCCCGTATTGAGCAATTTTCTGGTCATCTGAATCGACCGGTCCGATCCCAGTGGATCCATCCCCTGAAGCAGCGTGCTGGCAAACCGGGGACCCATCTGAGTGATATGGAAGGTGCCGTCCAGTTCGATCCCCCGGCGGATATCGAATCCGGTTCCTCGAAAGGCCATCGTGGCATTGATCTCGGTTTTTTCGCCGACATCCCGCCGAACACCGGCCAGAACCGCCGAATTGATACGGGAGGCCTGTGCCCTGATTTCGTAACGCGCTTCATTCGGAGGTTTTCCGGCCATATCCAGCCGCATGGAACCTCCCACATTCCCATCGAAAACATACACTTCGAACCATGGGATCTGAACTTCTCCACTCTCTATGATCAGATCCAGGTCCAGTTCGTCCATCCTGATTCGGTTCAATGTGATGTCACGAACCTGAAGTCTACCCAGCGCATCGAATGCGTTTCGGTAAAGTGTTCGGTTTTGTTCATAATCCAGTCCGGGCCGAAAGCGGATTCCATCCCCTGCACACAGGGTCATGGAAGAGAGATTGGCTTTCAGATCCAAAGGAATTCGTCCCCAAAGCCGCCCGATTCGAAATCCTTCACCCCGGGACACAGAAAGTTCCGGTACATCCCAAAGACCCTGAAGGCGGATAATGTCTCCTTCCGTTCCGGCGCTTCCCAAATCCACTCCAAGATTCCAGCGTCCCTGAAGAAATCCATCGCGTATAATTTCGATCGAATCCTCGGATGCAAATTCGTTTTCCAGCCGGACGTTCCATCTCGCCTTCTCCTGCATCACCATGTATCCGCTGATTCGGTTCTTCATAAACAGTGATGGCAGGTCCAGCAAACCGTTTGTGACAGTCAGATCCTTTCCATCCCACTGCCATTGAAAGGTCAGCCGGGTATGGGACAGAGGAGAAGAACGAAACGGACTTCGCAGAACATTCAGCATGAGATCCGTGTGTCCCTGCATCTGGCCTGCATCCCCCTGCAGGGTCAGCTCTCCTTCCAGCCCCTCAGCCTTCAAAGAATCGGCCGTGTGCATACCCGTTTCGAAAAAACGCACGCCTCCGGCCAGCAAGAGATCGCCCTTCAGGTCCCCGTGAACACGGCCCCACAGAATTTCATGACCCTTAAAATCAAACTGCCTGAAAGACCGTGCCATTGAATTCGGCAGACAGAACATCACACGGTCATTCGTGACAATCATTTCGGAAATCTCGATGCCGAAGGTTTCCGTGTTTCTATTCCAATAAGCCTGCCCGCGGGTAAAAAGACAGTCATTGATTTGAAATTCCAGACTGTCCAGCCGCCACCGGGAAGAATCGGGATCCAGATCAGCCAAAATTCCGCCTCGAAACCGAAGCGGGGCCAGTGTATCCTCAGGCATAATCAACGCAGACGTGCCCAGATTCCAATCCAGACGAGTTTTATCGAGTCCGCGGGTGTTCATATCCAGAGCGAAAGATACCGGACCCGACACCGGTATCTCCCCGGGCAGATTTTCAAGCCGAAGCGTGTCGATTTTCAGGTTCCAGTCTGAATGAACCCGCTTCCATGAACTTTCGTTCGGAATCTTCCATTTTCCCTGTACCAACATCGGACCGCCAAAAGGAGACAGGACGGCCAGGCGGGTCTCTCCCCCGGCCGGCAGCCATTCCGAATCCAGCCGGGAAAGTATATCCCAGTCAAAAGCCTTCAGCACCACGCCGGTATCCGCCACGGTCTGTCTGGTGCTGTCGATTCGAACCGCCAGGCGCGCCTGCCCGCCGAACAACTTCCCTTGTTTCAAGCGGCCTCGAAGCCGGGCGTTGAGGCTTCCGCCGTGAAACTCTATGGGCAGCGAATCGGCGGCCGCGAACAGAGATTCCCATCTCGAACGGACATCAAAACCCAGGCCCGCGGTATCCAGATCGACGCGTCCCTCCAGGAGCCGCACCCGTCCCTGAAAGCGGTAAGGGTCCAATACGGCCGTCATTGCTGCGGGAAACAGAGAAACGGCCGATTCTCTCATTCTTTCGAGCCTCACCTCATCGCCGTCCAACGTGAGGGTGCCCAGCAGCCGTTCCGGCAGGGGTTCCAATTCACCCCTGATCCGAAGCAGGTGCTGTCCGCCAAGAGAAAGACGGGTCTCCACATCGGCTCTTCCCGTCATACCCCGCCCTTTTGCGTTGACGATCCAGCGGAGATTCGACGCGGTCGCCGTGTCGCCGATCGTGAAATAATGAATGAAGGACCATCGGCCTCCGGATTTCCAAACTAATTCCGTGTTCAGATCAAGGGGGAGAAAATGGGACTCGTTTTTTCCTTCGGTACGAACAGATCCCTGACGGGTATACAGCCGGATCCGTCCGCGCAGCCGTTCCGAATGTGAATCCGGATCCCTGGGAATGTGCAAATCGCGAACATCCAGATTGAATCCGTCTAAAAACAGAGACGCGGCATTTTCGTCCGCGTCGAGAGGCAGAGAAAGACTGAAATCTTCCAGTTTGAGTCTAAAAAGGGACAGGGCCAAAGGAAGAATCAGGGGATCCGACGACTTATGGTCCCGGGTTTCACCGGCCGGCCGCGTACCTTTTTCCCCAGAGGGCGAAGCGTGCCGGACGGTCAGATTCACGAAAGGGCCTTCGATGCGGATTCCCGTAATCTCGATACGGCGCCTTAACAGCGGAAGGATCCGAAATTGAACACCGAGCCGGCGGAGGCTGAAGAAAACCGGTACCGGCGCCGCTTCCGAGGGAAATCCGATCTGTATCCCTTCGATATACACGGACCCAGGCAAACGAATGTTAACACTTTCTATTCGGACCGGCCTCCCCAGCTCTCTTGTCAGTATTCTGGAGGCCAGGTCCCCTGCGGGCCTGGCCGGATAGAGCCAAATCACGATCAACAAGGCTGAAATCAGCCCCATAATCAGGGAAAAAACCCACAACAGCAGCCTTGTCAGGCGGCGTTTTCTTTTCAGCGTTTTTGCTTGTTTCCTGTCCATTCGATGCCCGAATACCTGCCGGTGTTTCAGCGACCGGTGATCCGATAGGTTGTATAAGCGAAATCCACATCCGCGGTTTCTTTGAAAGCCTTGATCACTTTCCCGCTGATTATGTTTTCCGTGGACCGCCTTTTCCTGGCATCCGTCAAATAACGCAGAGTCAGCTTGACCCCGCTGTCCTGAATGCTTGTGTATACAATGGGCGTGAATTTCCGGTAATAGATGAGATATTCACGGGACATTCGGTCGATCTGGCTCTGAACCTTTTCCTGAACTTCCCGGCTAGCCTCTTCTCCGCAGACAAGCAGAATCTCCCGCGCTTTTTCCCAGGAGCTTTCAAAAGTCACGATAACGGACATTTCATTCCAGATATATTCAAAACCCATGGTGTAATTATACAGGGCCCTTCTGAAAATCTGCCCGTGGGGCAGATGAACCACACGTCCTGTTGACTGATCACCATCCACCCAGTTGCCGATCTCCAGAAGCGTGGTCTGAAACAGGCGCACATCGATGACATCACCCCGCACATCGCCCAGCTCAATACGGTCGCCCGTTCGATAGGGCCGGCGGATCATGATGTAAAGCCAGCCGGCCATATTGAGCAGTACTTCATGCAGGGCCAGAGCGACACCGGCACCCATGACCGAAAGAACGGTGGCCCACTGAGTGGTGCTGCCGGCCCAGATGAAGATCAGGATGATCAGATAGATTCCGGTAGCCGTGTAGGTGACCCGCTTACGGTACTGATGCCGTTTCTGAATATCCACCTGAAGCGAATTGATAAATCGGCGCAGGAAAAACAGAATCAAATAGACAATGCCCAGAGCCACCGCGGATTCAAAGATATTCTGAAGAATTGGATTGTTAAAATAGGCGAACCAGTTGGCAATATCCCAGATCCTCATCAGAATGAAACCATAAATTAAAAAGACGACAATCTGTGTCCACTTCCAATATCGCTGACGAATTTTCGATTCCGTTTGAAGGGAATCATAGAGCCGCTTCAGGATGCGCAGAACAATAGTCAAAATCAGCAATAAAACCAGTGAACCGAAAAGCCGCATTATGACAGGTCCCGGATCATCAAAATATTGAAAGGCCAGGGGTAAAGCCCATATAAAAAGAAATATCAAAAACGTCATGAAAATCAGGGAATGAAAAGCCATGCGGCAGTAGCGGCCGCGCAATTCTTCATGTGCCATGGACTTGATAATTCGGCGGGCCAGGAAATACAGGAAGATCAGAAACCCCGATGATCCGGCAGACCAAAGCATTTTCTGCCAGATTCCAGGACGGGAAATCCATGCCCAAAAGTCTGTCAGTGTCATGTTTCCTCCTCTTCCAGCAGAATCCGTTCGTTTTCCATATTCAGATTTTGCCGGCCGGCCAGCTTCTGTTTCAACTCATCGCTGTCCTCCGCGAACAGGGGACTGATCTCGATGCGCGATACATGGGAAGGAACATCGATCCCGGCCGATTTGAGCCGGTGCCGGAACAACTGCGTCAGATCCCGCCGGGCCGTCTCAACAGAATCTTCTCCCTCCCGGTTTTTAACGGGACTGAACTCCTCCTCTCTGCGAACCTCGAGAATGACAGGCCGTTTCGCAAAAGGAAGGGCCTCGAAGACAAAAGTCTCGAATTTGTAGCCATTGGGCTGATCCGGTTCGTTGAGCCGGCCGCTCTCATCAAGAAAGGAGATTTTTTTGTGAGCCGCATGAACAGGCAGCTGAAAACCCTCTTCAACCCGCTTTCTGGCAAAGGTGACATCGATCAGATGGATGGCGACATTGCCGGCGTCATACTTTCGACTGCCATCGGCATTCCTGGCCGTCATATCCGATTCTTTCATGTCGCTGTATTCCACAACCGTAAGTTGTCCGTTTACCCGGCCGAACACGCCCAGTTTTTCGAAATCGTGGCGTTTTCTCAGCATTTTTGAAGACATCTCAGACCGGTTCAGCACGTGATAGCCGATAAACACAGGATCAATGATGCGAATCAGCACGTTGTCCACCTGAAAATAGGAAATCACCTCTATGTTTTGATCCGCCATTTGCTCCAGAGCGCCGCTCTGATAAAGGGTCTGAAGGGATCCTCCATGCCCGTTCGGGCTGGTGAATATATGATCTTTGGCATTCATGATAAGTTTTCCCGATTCATCCAGGGCGGGAACCATGCGCTGCCTGAAAAAGGTGACCGGCGGCTCTAAACCGAAATGTTTATGCGCTTCGAAGAAACGGCATGTCTCTTCATGGTTGGTCTCGCTGGTCATGACAAACCAGGGAATGGAAACACCATAGCGGCGCGAAGCGGCGCGTATCCGTTCCGCCTGCCACTGAAAAAGAGTACGGTCCGTAACCGGTCCGATCCGAAAACACCCCTTGGGTCCGTCAAAGCCGAGACGGGTTCCCTGACCGCCGGCAACGACAAAAGCAGCGGTCTTTCCGCTGCGTATGGCGGTTTCTCCGGCTTCCCTTGCTTCGCGGGCCCGGGTCTCCTCCTCGAGTGTCTTCGGAATGCCGATCACCCGTGGGGGCTCCAGGTCTCCGGGCATTTGCTGTTCATCCACGACACGCAGAAGCGACTGAAAGTGCCTGACCTCATCCCAGTTGATGTTCCGGCATTGATCCAGCAGGCGCCGCCGGGATGCGGTGTTCAGCTCGGCCCACCAACGAAACACATGGCCCTGTCCATGTGCCTCGAATTCTTTTTTCAATAACCGGTATGTCTCATCCATCCTTTTCCGCCTTTGTCATCAAATACATGGCAATCGCCCCGCTGACAGCCACATTCAAAGACTCGGCCGCCCTGCGGTTGATGGGAATATGGATTCTCAGGTCGGCCGTGCTTTTCAGCCGCCCGGACAGACCGCCGGCCTCGTTCCCCAGCGCCAGAATCCGGTGTCCCTCTTCTCTCAATGCGTCGGGTCCTTCTTCGCCGCCGGGATCCAGAGCCCCCAGAACATACCCTTGTTTTTTCAGTCTTCCGATTCCCTCCCAAATATCCGCATGACGTCGTATCCAGCCGTTCAAAACCGTACCCGCTCCGGCCTGTACCGCTCGGGGTCCGAAAGGATCGGCGCATTTATCCGTCATCAATATACCCTGAAATCCGAAGGCGGCGGCCGTGCGGATGAGTGTACCGACATTGCCCGGATCCTGTATGTCCTCCATCAGCAGAAGGGGTGTGCCCGGATCGGAGGGAAGGTTCTTCTGGTCCGTGTCATCGGGCAGCCTGACCACCGCCATTACTCCCTGAGGCGTTTTCATCGAACTGATGCTTCGGAACTGAGCCGGTGTGACGTATCGAACGGGCGCTCCCATCACCTTCGAGTCCTCATTGGAAGTCACGATTTCAAGCACCCGGTCACGGTGAAAGGCCATCACCTGCTTGATGGCACGCTCGCCTTCCACCAGGAACACGCCTGCTTCTCGCCTGCCCTTGCTTCGGTGCAGCCCGGAATACCATTTTAATGGCTTCAGTTTCCCGATGATCTTTTTTCCTCCGTCCTGATCGTATTTTTCATTGGCGGCCTTCGGCCGCACCCAAGGACCACGAATCATGGACCATCGTCGACTGTCGTCTGCGGTCTATGGTCTATGGTCAGAACATCGTCCGCCGTCTATCGTCCATCGTCCAATTCACCGTTTTCAACCCGTCCGATAATCTTCCCGTACCGGATAAAATATATCCAGAATCCGACAGCGGGTTTTGGCAATACCTGAATGGGCAACATCCGAAGGGATCACGGCCACGGAACCCGCTGTGCAGATCCGGGTTTTTCCCGCGACAGTAAGTTCGAATGTTCCTTCCAATACATTGGCCACCTGTTCGTGAGGATGATGATGGTCGGGCAGAGCCGCGCCCGCGTCGATATCCCAATAGGCCAGCGTGTTGTTTTCAGAATGAATAAAACGCGCCCGGTATCCCGGCACGATCTCCCGTTCTTCTATTTGATCCAGTTCAACAAACATACAGTCCTCCTGTCGCAGTCGATCATTTCGGCTTCGAAAGCTTCTCCTGGGTCCTCACCCGACAAGATAATGAAGAGTTTGATTTTTAACAACAGGAAAGGTGTGAACCCGTCCGAAGTATACGAACAGAATGAAAGAAAACGGGCAGGGTTTTTACCTCCCTGCCCGTCAATGGATTCAGTTCCTGTACCAGAGATCCTGTTTCACAACCACGGGCCGGCTGAACGTCTTTCCATCCGCTTCCAAAACAGCCTCATAAATCCCCGGCGGCATCGCCGTCTCACGGTATTTGTCGGATTCTCTCAGCTCTCGCCACCCCCGCATCCTCTCCCGGAGTCTCTCGATCTCCTCATCACTGCGGCGGACACGGCGTGTAAAATTCCAGACCACTCGATGCAGACCAGGTTCGGTTTCTCCTTCGTAAACAGCCAGTTCCTGATCGCCCTGCCGGATCCTTATCCGGACCGGCTGCCTGGTCTTTTTTCTTAAATAATAATAGATCGCCGAACCAACCGGCTCGCTCTGGCCGTCATAATTCTGGGAGCTGACCGCTTTATTCGGCAAAGGCACCCACTTGACCCGGGGCTGAACATCGAACAGAAAGACATTCTCTTTGAGTACCCTGTCATTGATCTGATGCAGAGGGTAGATGTCGGCGATAAATATTCCGCGGCCGTGTGTTCCCGCGATCAGATCCAGTTCGCGGGGGTGAATGACCAGATCATGAACCGGCTGATGCGGCATGTTGTTCTTCATGAGGGTCCAGTTCGATCCTCCGTCGATGGACACGTACACGGCCAGGTCGGTTCCGGCAATCAGCACCTTTCCGTTTCGAGGGTGTTCGCGGATCACATTGACCGGTTCATCGGGCAGACCACCCGCCAGAGAGATCCACGTTTCTCCATAATCCGTGGTTCGGTAAACGAAAGGCCGGGAATCATCCCGCCGGTAGCCGGTGAGTGTCAGATACGCGGTCCCGCTCGCATGATATGAGGCCGTCACCCGGCTGACCCAGTATTCAGGAAAATCCGGAATCCGGTCATTGCACAATGTCCATGTTTTCCCTCCATCCCGGGTCACCTGTACATTGCCGTCGTCCGTTCCGACCCAAATTACACCCCGTTCCAGGGGAGACTCGTCGATCGTGGTGATGGTGGAGTACTGAATGTTGCCGTCTCCCCCCTTGCCGTTGACCGTGAGCCTGGCGGGATCCGGATTGGTCAGATCCGGACTCACCGCCTCCCAGGAATCACCCCGGTTGGTCGATTTCATGACGTAGTTGCATCCCACGTACAGTGTCTTCGAATCGTGCGGAGAGATAAGAATGGGTGTGTTCCAGTTGAACCGAAGGCTGTCTCCCCGGGGCTGAATATAGACCGATTCTCCGGTCCACTGATCCCGCCGCGACATCACGCCGAACTGCGATTCATTGTACAGCCAGCGGCTGTCGTAGGGATCCACCACATTGTAGAAACCGTCCCCGCCCCCGACGCGCATCCAGTCTTCAAAATAGATCGGTCCTCCGTTCCGTTTGGTCCCCGGACCTTTCAGACTTCCGTTGTCCTGTGTGCCTCCGTACACATTATAGGGATAGTCCATATCCACGCCGATTGCATAGAACTGCGCCAGGGGAAGATTGTCCGGATTATACCAGTTTTTCCCTCCGTCGAAGGTCACTCCCATCCCGTGATCGTGTCCCAGCAGCATGTGCAGGCTGTTCTCCGGATTGATCCACATGGCATGGTTGTCGCCACCGTAGCGAAACGGCCGTTTCCAGGTTCTGCCTCCGTCCCGTGACTCGGCAACCGAAACCATGAGATTGTAAACATGGTCCGGATCGTTTGGATCCACACGAATCTGACCGTAATAATAGGGCGGAGAACCTCCCAGATTGGCGTTCTCCTCGCTGACTTTGCGCCAGGTGTCTCCGCTATCGTCGGTCCGGTAGACTTCATTGCCGATGATCCCGCTGCTGGATTGGCCTTCCAGAAGCTCCTGATGTCTCTCTTCATCGGACATGCCGGGCTTGTTGGCATTTTCAATGATTGCATACAAGATGTCCGGATTTTTCGGATAAATCGCCAATCCGATGCGCCCAAGCATGCCTCCCGGAAGCCCTTGCGTGAGTTTTTGCCAGGTACGGCCGCCGTCGGTGCTTCTGTGAATGCCGCTTCCCGGTCCTCCCAGATTGAATGTCCAGGGCCTGCGCACCTTGTCATACGAAGCCGCGTACACGATGTCCGGATCAAGCGGATTGAGCGCCACATCCACCACGCCGATGTGTTTTCCGTGGATGAAAATACCCAGAACCTTTTCCCAGGTCAGGCCGCCGTCGGTGGTTTTATAGAGCCCCCGCTCCTCGTTTTCCGAATAGAGCGCGCCCAGCGCGGCCACATAAACCGTGTTCTCGTCACGCGGATCAACAACCACCCGGCCGATATGACGGCTGGCATCAAGACCCATATGCGTCCAGTTCTTTCCCGCATCCGTAGACTTGAACACGCCGCGGCCCGAATACACACTGCGTGAGTTGTTTCCCTCTCCGGTTCCGACCCAGACCACATCGGGATTCGAAGGCGCCACGGCCACGGCGCCGATGGCCGTCACATGATGATTCTGAAAAACGCATTCATACGTAATGCCGTTATCCGTGCTCTTCCACAATCCGCCTGTAGCCGTGGCCGCGTAAAAAGTATACGGCCGCCCCTCGGGCACCGCAAAATCCACATAGCGTCCGCCCTGACGGGTGGGGCCGATGGACCGGTATTGGAATACTTTGAGCAAATCGCCGGACAGTTCGCCGGCCCGGCCGATCTGCGTCATGACCATAAGACCGGCAGCCGCCGTCAGAATGAGACTCCATCGTCTTTTGTGTTTCATAGCCACCTCCAGTGATCGTTGTTTGAAAGAACCGTTCGCTTTCCTGGTTTCGGTGAAAAACCCACCCGGCCGCTCATTGATTCAGTTTCTTTTAATAAACGGGGGCTCCGGCCAGGCCGGAGGCATTTCTCCGGCAGGCTCCGGATAGTCAAAACACTCTCCCCGATAATTCACGAATCGCCCGCTCGCTGAATCCCGATAACCGGGAACCAGGGGAATCTTGCCTCCACCGCCCGGTAAATCCAGTACATAATAAGGCATCGCGAGCCCCGAAACCCTTCCTCTCAGTGCTTTTATGATAGAAATTCCGGTGGAAATCTTCGTTCGAAAATGATCCGTTCCCTGTGTGTAGTCGGCCTGATGAATGTAATACGGCCGGATTCGGTGCCTCAGCAGCCGGCGGACCAGCAGCTCCATGGTTGGAGCATCATCATTCACACCGCGCAGAAGCACGGTCTGATTGGCAACCGGAATCCCGGCATCCGCCAGAACCTCACAGGCAAAAACCGATTCGTCCGTGAATTCCATGGGATGGTTGAAATGAGTCATGATATAAACCGGGCGAAAGCGTTTGAGAACATCAATGAGTTCGGGTGAAATCCGCTGCGGCAGAACCACCGGCATTCGAGTGCCCACCCGTATAATTTCCACATGAGGAACGGCCCTGATCAACGAAAGAATCCACTCCATTCGTTCATCCGCAAGCATCAGGGGATCTCCCCCTGATACAAGGACATCCCGAATTTCAGTCCGGCTTCGAATATAGTCTATACCGTTTTGTATCTCCTCATCGGAAACGGGTCCACCCCGGCCGACGATCCTTTTGCGTGTGCAAAACCGGCAGTAAACAGCACATTCGCGCGTCACAACAAAAAGCACCCGGTCGGGATACCGGTGGGTTACGCAAGGGACGGGACTGTCCCGTTCTTCGGCCAGAGGATCTTCCATGCCACCCCCCTGCATCTCCAGGGGATGAGGAAGCATCTGGCGTATCAGCGGAAGCCCTCCGCTCTGCATCACACGAAAAAAATAGCCGTTGATCCGCATCGGATACCGCCCGGTCACGGACCTGAGCGTCTGTATGTCGGCATCCAGCCACGGGATCAGATCGTCCGGCTCATGAATGCCTTGCCGGATTGTATGAATCCAGGGTGCTGTGCCGTTCATAAAACCTGCTCAAACACGGAAACAACCACCCGGCCGTCCCCCTCCTTCAATTTCATAAATAATTTCTTCATCTCGGGATCATTTAAAAGCAAATCCGTGATCTCGTCGATATCCCGTTCGCTTAAAAAAATCTGTAAAAACCGGTTATGATCCCCTTTTTCCCGAAACAGGGAGATGATAAACCCTTTTTTTGACCAGCGTTCTTTAAATGACTC
Source organism: bacterium (assembly GCA_011388275.1). Lineage (GTDB taxonomy): Bacteria > Zhuqueibacterota > QNDG01 > QNDG01 > DSAB01 > DSAB01. The sequence continues at coordinate 22,984 of DSAB01000036.1, forward strand.
AAGAGTCTTAATATATGGAGCCTGGTTTTCAAATGGAATTTCAACGCGCATGGTAATAAGGTTCATATTCATAGTCTTGTATTTCTCCGATTAAAATATTGACGGGCTGATGACACACCCTGGGAACCGTTCATACCGGCCGGCTCTCAATCCGCTCCTTCAGATTCCGGAAAAAATCTTCTTCGCGATCCGGCTTTTTGCCCTGAATCTGAATCAACGAAGAACTTCCGCCTCCGCGGCCTTCGAGTTCGAGCCGCAGCGTGTCCACCAGAGTGCGCAAGTCCAGATCCACAGATTCCGAACGACCCAGGAAAAGAAAATAGGTGTCCGTCATCAATCCGGCAGCCATCACCACCTCGCCCCGGTGAATGACTCGTTTGACCAAATCCAGAACATCCCCCGGCTCCCGGTTCGAAAAAGACTTCGCAATGACTTTTTCTGTTCCGGATTCCCGGGCTTTTTCGATCAATCGCTGCGCCTCGAGGTCCAGACATTCTTTTCTCCACCGGGCCAGTTCACGCTGTTCGGCTTTTCTGTCCTCCTGCCTGCGTTCCACAACCGGTATCAGCTCCTCTTCGCCGCATGTCCACTGTCTGACCAGATTTTCAACAACGGACCGGCAGCGGCTGTAATCCGTCAGGGCGCGGTTTCCGCATAGAAACGACAGTCTCGATCCGCCCTTGTATCGTATTTTTCGAACGATTTTGAGCAATCCGATTTCACCGGTCCGGCTCACATGGGTCCCGCAACAGGCCGCGAAATCGAAATTTTCCACTTCCACAACCCGAAGGACATCATGGGGACCGGGCTGTCTGCGCCAGGGGACCTGATCCATATCATCGGAGGATATCATGCGACTGTGTACCGGACGGTTCTCCCATATCACCCGGTTTGTATGATGTTCCGCCTGATTTAGAATTTCCTCATTTACGTCGGCATCCAAATCGAGTGTGGACAGGTTTTCTCCCAGATGAAATCCCACGGTCCCGGTGTCCCAGTTTCTCTTGAATGCCTGCGACAGGATGTGCTGGCCTGTATGCTGCTGCATGTGATCGAATCGACGGTTCCAGTCGATCACTCCCTTTACAGAAGACCCTTCAGGAACCGGTTGTGTCAGATGATGCAGGATGGTCTCTCCCTGTTCCGTCACATCCTGGACGGGTATTCCGTCCAGCGTGCCTCGGTCACAAGGCTGCCCCCCCGAATTCGGGTAAAATAGCGTTTGATCCAGAATCACTTCCCAATGGTCCCCGCAGGAAATCTGATTCAGGAGCCTGGCCTTGAATTCACGGTCATAGGGCCGAATGTCAAACAGTCGATGTGTTTTATCCATAATTTAACGGATATGGGTTTCAAGAAATCGGACAACCTCCTCCGCTGGCTGAAATCCTTCGAAACGGCCCAGCTCCCTTTCCGCCGCATCAAACAGAATCACCGTAGGCATCCCTACAATACCATATTTTTTCTGCAGAGAACGGGCTTTATCATCATACCGGGTTAAATCGAGTTTGACGGTTATCCATTCATTCATCGCTTCTTCCACACGCGGATCGGGCCAGGTCTTTTCCTCCAGCTCTTTGCAGGCCGCGCACCAATCGGCATAAAAATCGATTAATACCGGCTTTTGCGAAACCGACGCCTGTTGGAATGCTTCTGTGTCGGAATCCAGCCATATCCGTCCGGTTTTGAGTGAAGAAACCGGAGGCGGTCCGCCGGTCATGGAGAAACTTCCCAGTTCCTGTGCAAAAGCGAAAAACACGAGTGAGCCGGCGACAAGCAGAGACATGATACCGGCCGATTTGAATAACCGTTTTTGGCTGCCGTCTTCCGGACCCAAAGACATAAAAGCGCCCGTGAATACGCTGAATACAACCAGGTAAGCGGACCAGGCAAGCCGATAGGCAAAAACAGAAAGCAGAGGACGTAAAAAGACCAGAGCCAGGACCAGCAGCAAAATTCCGAAGCTCCTCTCGACGAGAACCATCCAGCCGCCTGATTTCGGCAGGTTCTTGATGATTCCCGAAAAGGTGCCGATCAGGATAAACAGTACTCCGAGCCCCAGGGAAAAAGAAACCAAAAGACCGATACCCATGAGCACCGATCCGCTTTGGGCGACCCAGGTCAGAATCACCACCAGCAGGGGGCTGATACAGGGTGAAACCACGATTCCGGCCAGAAGACCGGTTAAAAAAGCGCCGATGAATCCCTTTTTCCGCCTGCCTCCCCGGAGGTTTGCGGCCAGACCCGCGGGCATTTGCAGAGTGAACACACCCAGCAAAGAAAGACCCATCAGAAAAAATATCGAAGCAACCAGCGCCACGGCCGCCGGATGCCCGGCCAGGGCTCCAAAGAGGGCGCCTGTTTTGGCCGCAATGATTCCCAAAGTCGAGAATGTGACGGAGATCCCCAAAACATAGAAGAGAGAAAGCACGAATCCCTTCAGTTTTCCTCCATCCGCCTGCGCGCCGATGACCGCCATGGTGATGGGAATCATGGGATATACACAGGGAGTCAGACTCGTCAAAAGACCTCCCAGGAAAACGATCAGAAAAGCCGCCCACGAACCCCGCGAAAGGGCGTCAGACAGCCGCCCGGCAATTCCCCGGATTTTGTCTTCAGTGACAGCCGCCGATTCGCTGTTTCCCGAATTCAGAACCGTTATCGTCGCGCTTGTCTTCAGAGTTTCCGGCGGATAACAGATCCCGGCGGCCTCATCGCAAGGCTGCACCGTCACCTCAACGGGAATAATATGGTCTCCGGATTCGGCCTTCTCAATCCGGAACGGTACCCGCACCCTGACCGTGCCCCGATACACCGGGCCGGCATCCGAGTCCGGTTCTCCTTTCGGATAATCCGGAGTGCCGAATTTATAACCTTCGGGGGCTTTGACGCCGACTGTGAAAAATCCACTCGCCGGAGTACTGAGATGAAAACCCGGGCGAATGATGCATTCAATGATCAAGAATCCGCTGACTCCTCGTGTCACCTCTTTGGGCTGAACTTCACTTTTTAATTTTACCAAATCCGACCCGGAAATCGTTGCCGCAGGCAGCAGAAAAGAAAGAATTAAAATACAAAGAGCTTTTTTCATTACACGCCTTTTCATTATTATCGTTAAAATTCAGCACCCAGCGTAAAGTAATGAATGGGCTTGTCGCTGGATTCCAGATTGGTACCCCAGGCGATATCATATTTAAGCAGAAAAAATCCCAAATTCAAGCGAGCCCCGATTCCGTATCCTGCGCGCAGATCATGCAGAACCGGAAGACCGAATTTATTGGAGCTGAAAGGTTTCCACTTGGAATCGTCATTCCAGGCGGATCCGACATCCATGAACAGGGCACCCCGAATATTCTGAAACCCGACAGGCAGAGGCCAGCCGAAAACCAGATAGTGGATCAATGGAAACCGTATTTCAAGATTGGTCAATACGAAACGGGTTCCGATCATTTGATAGTACAAGGATCCCCGCAGAGGGGTTTCGAAACTCGAGAAATAAAAAATGTCCCCGGATCCCCAGTATTCATCCGGTATTTGATGATAGCGGTAGTTGAACCAGCCCCGCATCCCTCCCAGTAAAAACCTCTGGGGATTTTCTCCACCGGACACTCCTCCACAGAGACGGGTTACAAAGATAAAGTCCTTATGAATCCTCCAGTAATTTCTCCAGTCTCCCTTGAAGGTCCAGAAATCCAGCCCGTAATCTTCGCTGATTGAAGGGCTGTACGTGAATGAAAAACTGGAGCGGGTCCCGTTGACCGGTCCGGTACTTCCCCAGAGCACGGTATCGGTCTTATAACCGATATTGGCCAGAATCAGGTGTCGCTTATACAAATTGCCCAGATCACTCAATTCGGTCACTCCGTAATAGTAGGCCAGATAGGGATCGATTACTCCATAATCCCTTTCGATGACCACTCCGGTGAGGCCGAAGTCCACACGCCGAAAGCGGCTGAACGGGCGGGAGAGATACAGAGTCAGCCCGTAATTGCGATCCCGGTAATATCCCCAGTAATAACCCGTCCCGTCGTAAAAATACGTAAAGTACAAGTAAGAATAATGAAACAACGACACCCCGAGATCCGTCCGTTTGGGTAAATAATAATACGCCAGCTGGAAATTGGAATTTTTCAGGTTGTAGAAAATATCGGTATACAAATTGATCTGATGGTTCCCGAGAATATCGGAAAAGGCGATCATGGTCGACCCCTGAAGACCGAAAAACTGACTGTAACCCGCTCCGCCGGCAACAACATCCGGAGAAAACCGAATTTTATACGTGTTCGTTTTATATTCGCCATCTTCCTTATAGACCAAACTGTCCAGAAACGTTCTCTTTTTCGAATCTTCCAATGTGATTTGTCCCTGCCGAAAGTCGTCGTCAAAAACAAACCGGCTGTAATCTTTCGATGTTGTTTCTTCACCGGGCGATACTTCCTGGACGGCCGACTCTTTTCCCTCTTTTTCTGTTTTCTTCATAAAGGACGTTTTCTCAAGAACCACGGACCCGGATTCTATTTTTATTGGATGGTTGAGCAGAAAAAGATCATAACCTCCATAATAATAGGTCGAAAAAGCGATCCGGTCTTTCTCCCGAGCCCATGAGATCTGGGACACACCGGAAATCAGATTGGTAATCGGATAAATGCTGCCGGTCTCCAGATCGCAGATATGGATATTGTCGATTCCATTCCGATCAGAGATAAATGCGATCTTGTTTCCGTCCGGCGAATACGCCGGGGATGCCTCCCTGTATACATCATGTGTGTGCCGCCGGATCCGGCCCGTTTGAATATCTATCGTATAGAGATCCTTCTGTTGATAAGAATGATCCGACATTCGGAACGTTTCATCCAAATCACCCGTATGCCGGTCTCGATCTGATATAAAGGCGATTTGATCACCCGTCGGTGACCAGACAGGATCCCAGTCACCAAAAATGTCATTAGTGAGCGGCTCAAGCTTTTCCTCATTGAGATGAAAAAGATAGAGATCGGACTGCCCCCCCTGTGTGCCCATAAAAACAATGGTCTTCCCGTCCGGAGACCAGTCCGGAGAAAAGATGCCGTCCAGAGCAAGTTTATACGTATGCAGCACTTTCCCGTTCTCCGCGTCCAGGATGAAAAGCGCATCGCCGGACCCGGCTTTGGCCGCCATGACAATCCTGTCTCCCTGCGGTGCCCACCCGATACCCGGACGGGTCCAGTGAACTTCCTCGAACAATTCGCTTCTCTGTCCTTTAACCAGACGTTTCCTGATTTTCTTTTCAATCGTATCCATCAAATACAGATCAATATAATCGGAACGGTTGGAAAGAAACACCATTTTGTCCCCCTGGGGAGAAAGATAGGGAGAATTGTTCAGCCTGGCCCGCTCCTTCTTATGGTCTGTCAGCCGGATGGCGATGTCTCCGGGCTCATCCCGGCCCTGAATATCAGGCCAGTAACGGGTCCTTAGATACTTATGCCATTTTTGGGTCAGTTTCTCTTCATCCATGCCCAGTGTCTTTTTAATCCCCTGCTCGAAGTTCTTATAAAGTTTCAGATTGAAAAACAAATCTCCGATTTTTTCCTGTCCATACTGATCCGCAATGAAATTCAAGACGGATTGCCCTCCCTTGTAAGCCAGGTAGCCATACAACTGAGATATCGGCGGCAAATATCCGCTGATCGTCGCATCCCTCATGAACATATCGCTCTCTGAATCCCATCCCACACTCTGATACTCGGCAATCCCCTCAACCAGCCATAACGGCAGCTGGAAACGGGCCAGGCCCGAGATCATGGATCCCATTCGGCCGCCGTACATCATTTGATTCATCACCGCGTGGGTCAGCTCATGATGCAGCAGCCTTCGGTAATCATCATGGCTTCCCCGAAAAGCCACCACAACCCGGTTCTTGAAGATCTCGGTAAAACCCTGCACGCCTTCCTCGAGAAGAACATAAAGCACGTTGGTTTGTTCAAAATCATTATGACTGTTATAGACCAAAATCGGAATCCTGTTTTCAATGGAATATTTCAAACCCTTTTCCAGGGCCACATAACTGGACTCGGCCGCATCGGCCGTGAACTCGGCAAGCTCTCTTCCTTCACCATAATAATAAACATCGAAATATCTCGACTGGAGAAAATTCCACTGAAAATCCTTATATTGAATTTTGTTTTTTCCAAATTGCTGAGCCGCCGAAACGGCAGAGAGAAAACAGGTTGCAATCAAAAGGAGGGTCCCTGGATACTGTTTTCTGAACCGATCGCAAAACATGGTCTTGTCTCCAAAAAGGACCGGCAGAGATCGAATCCTGCCGTCAACTCCATAAATTAAGAAAGGCAGCCAAACTGCCTTTCCGGTAGATCACAGGACGGTTTGAATGTCCGGTAATTATTGTTTCAAATGTTTCTTCGCAAAGGACAGCGACCCTCCGGCCCGAATAACGTCGATGTCCCTTTCGCTCAGAGAGTGTGTCACAGGCACTTCGATTCCCTGTGTTTTGTTTCTCAGGATCAACGGAGTCTCCAGAGACCTAACATCGATTTCAAGTTGATCTCCCTGGTTGACCTTTCTATAATCCTGCTCATGGACAAAAGTCAGGGGAATGATGCCGAAATTGATAAGATTGGCCAGGTGAATCCGGGCAAACGAGACCGTAATAACCGCCTTGATACCTAAAAACATGGGCGCCAATGCCGCATGTTCCCGGCTCGACCCTTGTCCATAGTTGGCGCCTCCCACGATAAATCCTCCGCCGGCCGCCTTCGCACGCTGAGGAAAAGACGGATCAACAACCTCAAATACATGTTCTGAAATGGCCGGGATATTGGACCGCAGGGGTAATATTTTGGCACCCGCGGGCATGATATGATCCGTGGTGATATTGTCCTCTACCTTGAGAAGAACCTCGCCTTTGAGAACATCCGGAAGCGCCTCCTTGACAGGAAGGGGTTTGATATTGGGGCCGCGTATAATCTCCACTTTATCGGGTGTCTTGGACGGAGGAATGATCATGGAATCATCGATGGGAAACTTCTCGGGCAGGCTGACGGTAAAGGGTTTGATTCCCAACTCCCTGGGATCAATGATTTCTCCGGTCAAAGCCGCCGCTGTCGCGGTTTCCGGACTGCACAGGAACACGCTGGCACTTTTGGTTCCGCTTCTTCCAAGAAAGTTTCGATTAAACGTCCTCAGGGTCACGGCATCCGTGGGTGGAGAAAACCCCATTCCGATACAGGGCCCGCAGACGTTTTCAAGAATTCTCATTCCAGACGCGATGATCGACTCCCAATAACCATTCTGAATCAGGCTCATCACAACCTGTCGCGAACCCGGAGCCAGGCCGGCCGTGACATTGGGATGAATAGGCCGCTCTTTCAGCATGTGGGCAACCATCATCAAATCACGGTATGAAGAGTTTGTACAGCTGCCCATAGCAACCTGGTGGACAGGAGTTCCGGCCAGATCCTTGACCTTGACTACATTGTCCGGCATATGAGGCCTGGCAATAAGGGGTTCAAGTGAGTTCAGATCAATGGTGATCTGTTCGTCATACTCGGCATTTGAATCGGCCTCCAGGGCTTTCCAATCGGCATCCCGTTCCTGGGCTTTTAAAAACATCCGAGTCTGCTCATCGCTGGGAAAAACCGAGGTGGTAGCGCCCAGCTCCGCTCCCATATTGGTAATGGTCGCCCGTTCAGGAACCGTCAGCGTCGCCACTCCATCACCGGTATACTCCATCACTTTTCCGACACCGCCCTTGACCGAAAGTCGTCGCAACACTTCGAGAATGATATCTTTGGCCGAAACAAAAGGATTCAACCGTCCATTGAGCTGAATATTGACAACCCGGGGAGCCGTTAAATAAAACGGCCTTCCTCCCATGGCCAGAGCAACATCCAGTCCGCCTGCGCCGATGGCTATCATCCCGATTCCGCCTCCGGTAGGCGTATGGCTGTCCGATCCCAGAAGGGTTTTCCCGGGCACACCGAACCGTTCAAGGTGCAGCTGATGACAGATTCCATTCCCGGGCCTTGAAAAATAAATCCCGTATTTGGCGGCAATGGATTGAAGAAACCGATGATCGTCGGCGTTTTCGAATCCCGATTGCAATGTGTTGTGATCCACATAACTGACAGACAGTTCCGTTTTAACACGCGCAAGATCCAAAGCTTCGAACTGCAGGTAAGCCATGGTGCCCGTCGCATCCTGAGTGAGGGTCTGATCAATACGAATAGCAACAGGGGAACCTGCTTTCAGTTCCCCTTCCACACAATGCGCTTCAAGTATTTTATACGTGAGACTCGACGCCATGCCGGTTTCTCCCAAATATTTTCCTTTTTTCACCAACCTTTCGGTTTCAGTGGCTTTTGCCCAACGCTTCTTCTCTTTGCTTTCGACCGCCCAGGTTCAGTTTTCTCAGGTAACGCCACACCGTCAGAGTGCCCACCCGACTGAATCCATATTTCTCTGTATTCAGCTCTCTGGAAATGCGGGATGGTCCCCACGATACATTCTCCAATGCCAGCTGTCGTATTTTCTCATCCAGTCCTTGAGGAATACTTTGCATTTCCATTTCCGGCTCTTCAGACACCATTTCAGGCCGATCCTCTTCGTCCACCGGTTCTGCCCTTTTCAGAGTCGAAATGCCCATTTCTTCTTCAAAGCTGTTGATTGCCTCCTCAACCGTATCAAATGCCTTGAGGATATAATGAAATTCCAGAAGCTCGAAAACTTCATAAACATCGGGAATCATGCGAGCCAGTTTCAGATCTCCATTCCTTTCCCGCATTCCCTTGATTTCACTGATAAAAATCCCCCACCCCGCACTGGAAATATAATCCACATTCCCCAGATCAATAATCACGCGGAACACACCCGCCTTCAACAGGGAATCCAACGCCCTTTCCAGCTCAGAGGATGTCGTTGTATCAATATAACCGCCGACACGGATGATGGAAATATCACTTTGAGGTCCGATTTTCTCAACTGAAACCTGAATGCCTTCCATGAATATCTCCTTCCGCCCTATCACGAATTCTTGTTAACAGTAGAACAATTTAATAGAAAAACCCACCATTGTCAACTCTTTTATCCTACAAATACTGCTGCCTGATCACCCTCTGCATCTTCTTGATTCTTTCGATGATATCCCGCCTTTCCGGATTCCTTTTCAAAACTTCCCCCCATTGCCAAACCGCCTTTTTATAATCCCCCCGATTGGCAAATATCACTCCCAGATTTTCCAACACACTGACATTGCCCGGGTCCAGATGACGAACCCGTTCATAGGCATCCCTGGCTTCTTCCATTCGACCCATTCGAAAATAGGTATCGCCAAGACATTGAAACGCATCGGCAAATTCCGGATCTTCTTTAACGGCTTTTTGAAATGCATCGACCGCCGCCTGATAATCCCCCGCCCTGTATAAAACAAGACCTCTGTTTAAAAAGTGGGTTTTTCGTTGATGAATGATCGCGGGGCTGGGTTTTTCCCGCCTCGGGGTTTTCCCGGTTGACAACATGTTTCGGCGATCGAAGCCCAGTTCCTCCATCACATCGATGAATCCATCTTCCTCCTGATCCGATACAGACAAAGTGGTATTCTCCTCGACACCCATCTCTTCACTGATTAAATCACCCACAATGGATGCGGTGATATGGTCTTCGATTTCATTCTCTTCATGCTCTGAATCCACTTCCTCATTCAGCAATTCGTCCATTGAGGGTACACGCTCCTGTGTACCGACCAATTCTTCTTCGAATGAAGACTCTCCATTCAGATCCAGCACATCGGTAATGATTTCGTTGAGAACCGACTCTTCCTGCTGCACACTGTCTTCGATCAGCGATTCAGGGCTTTCCATCTCAAAATCGATTTCATCTTCTCGCAAAACATCCTCTTGCATGATACGCCCGTCGGCTGTCTCAGAAACGGTTTTTCCATCTTCCGGTGTTTCCTTTTCTTCCTTCTCCGTCTCCTTGTAATCGGTTTCCAGGTCTTCCGCCTGACCGGGCAGCCCCAAAAAACGGTCTAAAACATCGGTATCTTCCTTTCTTCCTTCATCTTTTTGCCGTGAACTTCTCTGCGATATGCGCAATACTTTGGACTGTGGAAAATCATCGGATACCGAATCCGGTTCACCGGCCGGAGAACCATCGATAATGACCTTGCCGTCCATGGTCAGCATCGGAGTACCGGGTGTTTTAATGCGTTTGGCTTTGCCCCCCCGCTCGATAAAATTCATGCGCAGTTCCCTGGTGTTCAGACGGCTGCGCTTGAGTTCATCATAGATGCGTCGTTCATCCATTTTCACGTAACCGTATTTTTCCGAATTCAACTCTTCGCTGATCCGCTTGGCTCCGAATTCAGGATTGTTCTTAATAATATCCAGAATCCTGGCTTTGTCTTCAATGCTGGTGTGCTTTTCTTCAAGATCAGACCGTTGCGTGGTTTCTTTTAATCCTTCAATTCCCTGCTTGTCATAGCGTTTTTTATATTTATAATAGGTGGATGTGGAAACACCGATAATCTCACAGGCTTCCTTAACGCTTTTTCCCTCTTCATTCACCAATCCAATAAGCCTTAGCCGCCGGTTGTACATCACATCTTCCGCCTTCAGTTTTTCCCGAATCGCCATTAAAGTGATATCATCACTCTGAGCAAACCCCTGAGTGAAATCCTTGATCTCATCCTGTAGCTTGTCAACCAACGGATCCACTTTCAGTTCTCCATGGCGGCGTATCGATTCCAGAAACCGTTCGTCGCCGTATCGCTCTCTTTTTGGGTCCATCGCTTCGGTGATCCCGTCCGTATAGAGAATTAATACATCGCCTTCCCTCAGCCACAGGTTATCGGATTGAATCGATTTCCTGAACAGTGTCCGATCAGGCAGGTTGATGCCAATGGGAAATCCTCTTGGATTCAAATAATAACTTTTCCTGGTTTGCCCGCGAAAGAGAATCATGGGATTATGACCCGCACTGGCATAATTGATGGTTCGGTTTTGAGAATCAAGAATCAGATAAAAAACCGTGACAAACATACCGCGCTTCATATCGTTTATGACAAAATCATTGACCCTGGCCAGCACATCCGCCGCGTTTTTGTTTCCCCTTGCCTCCGTTCTCAGGGCCGTTCGAATCATGGTCATAACCAGAGAACCGGGCACGCCTTTTCCCGACACATCAGCCACCACAATGCCCAGAGTATCTTTGTCCACTTCCACAAAATCAAAATAGTCGCCTCCCACTTCCTTGGCCGCTTCATAGTAGGATGCGATCTCATAGCCTTCAATTTCCGGAAACACCGCCGGTAAAAGAGTATGTTGAATTTCCTGCGCAACCTGCATCTCTTTCTGAAGCCGTTCCTGTTCCGCCAAATTTTCCTGCGACTTGCGGAACTTTTCCGTAATCTCATTAAAGGCTTGTGCGATCTCGCCGACTTCATCGGATGCGTTGAATTCCATTTCATCCTGAGACTCACCCCGGCCTAAATCGCGGACCCACCTGGACAGTTTTTTAAACGGGCTCATGGTTACATAAACCAATATAAAAACGCCCAGATACCCGATTACAAGCACAACAATACCGATCCCCATGGTCCTATGACGGGCCTGACGAATATTTCCATCAATATAGTTTTTACTGAGCAGCAAATGAATCTGTCCCAGCCGGTTTGCCCTTCCCGAAACTTCATGAACAACCGGTTCGGTAAGATCGTATACAGTCTCTTCGGTTGCCGGTATTGTATACTTCCAAACCGATGGAAAAAAGAGTACCGCATCAGACGGACGGCGATATTGCTGGAACAGGTATTCCGTAGTGACCGCTCCTTTGATGGTGCCGCTGGTGTCGGCCACAATGGCCTCAACAATAAAAGGATCCTGATTCCGCTGAAGAGTTGATGCAATCTTCGTCAACTCCCACATCTCATCATTCGTCAATGGATCGAGAATGCTGGAAGCCATGGATCTTGCCAGGGCCCTTCCCATATCAAAACTTTCATTTAAAATCACTTTTTCCTGACGAATATAATTATAGGTGATGCCTATAACAGCCAGAAAGGTAAGTATCGCCGACGCAATTAAAGAAAATCGGTTCTTCATGGTTAGTGACAGTTCCGGCACCAATAACTTTCTGCCTGATTCCGTTTCCCGATTTTTCGTTAACCGAAGTTCATTGCCTTCGGGTGTTTTGCGATAATCGATCTCATCGATCACCCGGCGAATGATAAAAATCCCCAAACCGCCTTTCTTCCCGATGTCCACATACCTTTGCAGATCGGGATCCTTGGCCTGATTGGGATCAAATGTATGACCCTGATCA
>DSAB01000077.1 GCA_011388275.1 bacterium
ACCCCTTCGCTATTTCGCCTTCGGCGGACAAGTCCGCCTGCGGCGAAATAATGCCCTCCCCCCAATCCATGGTTGTAACATAAGACTTGTCCATCGCAGGAAAAAGGGAAAAGGCAAACCCATTCTTTCCGCTTTGCGCTTTGCGCTCTGCGTCTTTCCGATCCGCAATCCGCAATTCGAAATCCGCAATGCTTTTTCTTCCACCGCTGTCGGATTTTTCAGGCTTGACTATACAATCATTTACGGATGCCTCCGGCGGGGTACTTAATGCGGTCCTGCAGACCGCGACCATGGACCACAGACCGCGGACCGCAGTCGGCCTTCGGCCGAGACAATAGACCACAGACCATCGACCGTGGTCGACCATCGTCTGTCGTCTATGGTCTATGGTCAGAACATCGTCCGCCATCCATCGTCTATGGTCTAATAACAGGGTGTTCGCTCGGATTGCGTTCACGAGACGGCCATTTTTCTGAGGCCGGAAATAAACAAAACTGTCTTTTTCTTACGCTATGCGCTCCGCGCTTCGCATCTTTTCAATCCGAAATCCGCAATGCTTTTCTCCACTTCATGTCGATTTTACTTGACATTGAATATTATTATTGGTATATTTTCGCAGGCATTGACGAATAAACTGGGTTGTTAGCCTGTTTCGGTCCTCGCGAAGCCTTCAGGCAGCGATTCAGCCGCAGACCCCGTGACACATTTCTTCAAATGGATCTCCCTTCGATCCCCGCACGGTGTGATCCTTCGACTCGGACACCTGTGCAGGAGAACCGGCGGGAGCGGGAAAGGGCCTGTTAGAGACGAAGAGCTTTAACAGGTCCATCCCGCCCGCTGATTACAGAACATCATTTATGATACACAAACCAATGGTTTCGTTCAACGCCTTATGTGTTTTCCCTCCGGCCGCAAACGAATGCCGGATCCCCTGAACCCTTTATCAGTATGGAGGTGACCCATGATACAGAAAAAACCGAAATTTCCGCGCTGGAGCGTTGTTTGGTTCCTTTTGTTTCTTCTCTTGCTGCAACTTCCTGCTTCGGCCGGAGAAGAGGCCGGCGTGAAGGACGAATGCCTGAAGGCTCTTCTGAAATGCGGCGGGACCACGCTTTTCACAGCCTTTGGGGGATGGATTCCGTTTCTGGTTTCTTCCACTTTCTGTCTGAACGGATATGCCTGGTGCATGATGTATTTTCAATAAAGGAGCATCAAATGAAAACGATACACAAAGCGCTGATCGGTTTATTTGCCGCCGTCATGATCAGCGGCAGTGCGATTGCCGGTGAAGCGGATAATCTCGAGCGCTGCAACGCGGCGCTGAAAAGATGTCTGGCCTATCCCCCGCCGAGCACTTCAGTCATACTGGGTGAAACGGACGGATGGTTGTTTTGTTTCGCGGGTTATGCGTTCTGCATCTCCTACCTCATATAAAACATCGATTTCCGACGAAAATGTGTCGATGGAGAATCCAGGAATGATGCACGCAGCAGCACAACGTTTTATCATTGTAATGGATCCAAACCCATGCAAGTATGCAGACGGATCCGAAATCGTGCTGCCCGAAAAAACGGATTATTCTGATTGAAGAAAAACAGCCGGCCGGAGTCTTCATGAATCTCCGGCCGGCTCAAGCCAAAGCGCACACGATGGACTGGCAAGGAGAAACCCATGTATCGAACGATTCGGCTTTTTATCATCATCTGTTTATCGTGTTTCCTTTTCACCGGACCGGAAACCGCGGAATGCCGTGAGCCCTGGCGCATTCACACGGAAGAGATCTGGAATATCGGCGGCGAAGACTCCGATCTGATTATTCAATGGGTTGGTCTTGCCGTGGATCAGGAAGGTTGTATCTTTCTTACGGACCGTATGGACTATTCACTGAAAAAGTTTTCTCCCGACGGTGATCTGCTGGCCAGAACCGGCCGCAGGGGTCAGGGGCCGGACGAATTCCTGGATCCATGCCAGGTGTCTTGCCTGGGTGACCGTATTTATGTTTCGGATATACAGAAACCCGGTCTGAGCGTGTATGACAAACGGCTGAATTATCTCGGTCAAATCATGATTCCCCACGCGGTTTTTTCTTTACAGGTCATGGATTTCAACACGATCTGGATTTCCAGCATGATGCACACAGACCGGCCGATGATGATGGCCTTCGACAGTCTGGGCACACTGAAACAGTCCCTTTTCCCTCACTTTTCCCTGAAAAAGAGTTTTATTGAAATGACATCTTTTCAATGGCAGGATCCGGACACAGTGCACGTTGTTTTCCACTGGTCGGGACGGACATGCCGCTTTCACCGCGATGGAAGACTGCTGTGGGAAAACCGTGAATTGGAAAAACGAAAACCGGAGACAACGGTCATCAATGATATTCAGGTGCCTGTCGGAATCGCCCTGAAAAACATTCAAACCGATCCTTACGGACATCTCTTTGTCCTGGGCGGCAGCGAGATGCCGAATCCGGGTCGGGATATATTTGTCATGGATAAAAACGGGAAGATATGCGGTCAATTCACCCTTGAGGAATCGAGCCATATGATTCTCATCGATGAAAAGGGTTATCTCTATTCGCGGGGTGACATGGGCATGAGTCTGATTAAACACCGCCTTGATTATCCTGACGCCATGCTGCCCGCTGAAAGGCGGTATTAATGGACTGCTGGTGGAAATTCTGGTGGCTGCTGACAATGTGCTGCACACTCCTCGCCGGACAGCCGAAAAAAACATCACGAAAATCGCTTCCGCCTGTCCGAACCGTTTGCGCCGTTCTGCTGCTTTCTTATTCGGATTATCTGTGTCCGCTGTGCCTTCAGTCTTTCCTGCAAACAGCCGATTCCCTAAACTCCTGGCCCGGATTGCAGACATGGTGCGTCCTGATTGGTGATTCAGAAACTTTTATGGGCATACCCGCTCAGATTGTTCGTGCGCAATTCAAAGGCTGGATAGCCGCATCGGGTTTGAATTTCCAGGCCCTGGTGGATGAAAAAGGATTTTTAAATACGATGATCCGAGACGGACCTGTTCTTATTGTATTCAGCAAAGGAAGTTTCATCCGCCATTGGAGCCTGCCCCTGAGCCCGAATGATCTGAAAACAGTAAAAAAATTTATCAAACAGTCTGGCTGATTTTCAGGCATGGTCCAACAAAAACCGCAAATAGCTGTTTAAAATTCTCGAAACAACGGGAAGAGAAAATCCACCGGCAGGCAGCGGGCAGCAACTCCCTCACAACCCAACAACCGCCCGATCGAACATGCAATACGGGTGAATCCAATGGCCGGGGCGGAATATTTTCGAAGGTCTGGATCGGGTTTCGGTCTGAAACGGGGCTCGGATCGAATGCGATAAACCGGCCTTCCGCGTGTTCCGCCCGGCTTTCTCGATCTGTTCCGCTAAAAACATGGGTTGACTTTCAGCGGATCAGTTTACAGCATCATCTCTGCACAAACACCCGAGCACCTGGATACCGGCCGGATGGGGGGGCTTGCCCCCCCGTTCTTCCCGTTGCAGCATCGAACCCGATCGATCTATGACGATAAAATACAGACCGGAAATCAGGATTATGAGCGGATCTCGACAATAGTTACATAACGGGTTATCGATTATTTCTCTCCGGAACGTCTCCGCGCGGGATCAGAACCGTGACCAGAAAACCGACAAGACCCGCGGCAACGAAAGTCATGAATCGGGCCGTTATTTGCGCATCCATTCCGGAACCGATCCATATGATGGTGAAAACCATGCCGGTGATCATGGTGACCAGAGCCGCCGTTCCGTGAAACCGTTTCCAGAAAAGGGTATACAGGATTACCACAGAGAATGTCGAGCCGATGCCCGCCCAGACATAACCCACCAGTGTGTAAATAAGATCCGTGGGTGACAGATACGCTGCAGCCAGGGCGATGACTGCGAGAACAGCCGTAACCAGACGGGCGCGCCGGAGTCTGATCGTTTCACTTTCATCGAATCTTTTCGATCGACCCAGAAGATTCTCCGACAATTCCGTGGCCGAAAGAATCAGCAGGGAATCGGCCGTTGAGATCATGGCGGCAATGGCGCCTGTGATGAGCAGAGCGGCCAGAGCCGGTGGAAAGATGCGAAGCATGACGGCAGGCATCACATATTCAGGATCTTCCAGCCCCTGAGGCCCGAACAGGGCGATGCCGATCCAGCCCAGACACAGGGCTCCTCCATAAGCGGCCAGCGTCCAGAGAATACCCACATTGCGCCCCTTTTTCGCCTGTTTGCCATCCCGTATGGCCATAAAACGCATACTGAGCTGCGGCTGCCCCCCCAGATAACCGAAAAACCACGAGAATCCTCCCATCACCGCCACTCCCGCCGCGAAACCCGAGGCGCCTTCGGTCAGAGAAGAATAAGCAGGTCCTGCTTGTCCGAGTGCCTGCGGAATGGAGGATGCGAACAATCCCGGTGTTCTGGCTATGAAAAGTATGCCGACTGCAGGGCCGACAACCAGGGCGATGATCATGACAATAGCCTGAATTACATCCGTATAGACCACGCTGCGGAACCCGCCATAAACGGTATAAGGTACGATAACAAGGGCGGTGATGAGCATGCCCAGACGCGGACCGATCCGGAAGAGAGTGTGCAGGGTTTTTCCTCCCCCAAGAAACTGGGCGCCGACATAAAAGAAAAAAAAGAAAACCAGGATCAGGCTTCCGACCGTGCGGATCGACTTCTCCGCGTCTCCGTGTTTCCTGGCAATATAATCGGTAAAACTGCCCGCATTCAGAGAATCGGCCTCATCACGAAGCCGCCACGCTATAGCCGCCCAGGCGGTGATGATCCCGGCCATGCATCCCAGGGCCGTCCAGACACCGGTCAGTCCCGAAGCATAGGCAAAACCGGGCAGGCCGAGCAGGGCCCAGGAAGACTCACCCGTCGCCCTTTCCGACAGCGCGGCCGCCCATCCGGGGAGGCTCCGTCCGGCGATGTTGAAGTCCGAACTGTTCTTGACTTTTCGCCCCTGGTACAGACCCCACAGAATGAGAAGGCCAAGATAGGCTGCCATGACGACAAGAATTTGTGTCCGGGTTTCCATGCAAATCTCCTAAGTCTTTTTTCACGGCTACCAGGTCGACTTGGGACGCCGCTTGCCGAACCGCAGCGGACAGGGCGCGTTCTTTGTAACATAAGACTCAAGCTTCTCACACCATACGGCGGAAAAGGTGCGGCAGCTTCCCGCCCCGTCAATATCCGCATCCCCGGGAAAAGAAGCGTGGGGACAGTGATAATCACAAAACAGAACATGAGAGGAAGTCACGCCTGCGTTGCCGTCGTCTTTATTCATGATGGATTTCCCTCCCGGATTTCCTGAATCGAATACTTTTCCACCAGGCGAAAGGGAAAATAGGATTCTTTCGCCTTGCGAAGGCCGGGCTCACCGACGTCCTGTTCCCGGTTGATGAACGCGGTTTGGCTCCACGCGTGCTCGCAGAACTGCTGGTTCATTACGGTAAACATCTGCGGAATTTCCGGATCCGCTTTTTCAACATGAATCACGGCCGTATCCTCATTGAGCATCTCACCCAGGGAAAACGCGGCCACGGCTCCGGAAACGCGAACCAGCCCTCCCGTCAATTGCAGCGATTCAAAATTAAAGAGCGCCTTGTGAACCGCCTTGCACTCCGCTTTCATCACGGGATTCTCCCGACACTTTCGATGGTCACACCATTTCTTCAGGGCTTTCATGCATTCCCTGATTTCACCGGCCGTTATCGGTTCATATGTAAATGACATTGTTCTTTGGATTTTATTGATATGGTTCCGTTTGGCATGGTAACGTCTTCCTTCCAGGGTCATCAGGTCTCGAGTCCGATACAGATAATCAAAATAATTCCGCACCTGTGATATTTCGAACGGCGCGCCGGAAAGCTCCCGGACCAGGCGTTCGTCGGCCCGCTCGATGCGCGGAACTTTTCCCCTCTTCTTCTGCCATTGGAAAAGATCGCCGACCAGGGAGGCGCGGTTATGATTCCCTACGGGAGGGAAAAAGAATTCTCGCTCGTTTTTCTGACTCAGAATGACAAGACAATCGTCCAGAAGACTCCACTTTAGCCCGAAATACGGCTGCCATATATACAAATTGGTAAATGTCAGTTCTGATGTTTCAGGTCTGTAACGGCTCAGACGGTCCTGAATAATCTCCCTGTCGCTCAGGCGAACGGGTTCGAAAACGGGAAAAACCGGAGGAGCGGTCATGAATAAAAACCTCATCGATCTGTTTTCGTTTGCAGGGCTCTCTTATTGGACGATCACTTCAACCGCATCCGAAGCCGGACTCTCGCCTCCCCGGTTTTCCATCGGAGCGCCCCGCGTGGCCACGGCCGTGATCCGATAATAATACGTCGCACCGCCTTGAACGGATCTGTCCGTAAACCGGCTTTCAGTCGGCGAGGCGATCGCATTTCCGGTCCGGGGATATCCGCCCTGCGGATTAAAATCCGGTTCCATGCCGCGATAAACCAGATAATAGACGGCTCCTTCCACGTGATTCCACCGAATCTGCACCCCTGTTCCTGCAAAGAAAGATGCGTGCACGCCGAAGGGAGCGTGAGGTCTTCCAACGACAAAGGCGGTCGAGCGGATATAACTTTTTTGATCCGTCAGTGTCACGGTTTCTTCATAATAGACGGCATGGACCCTGTCACCGGTATCACCAATCAGAGACGGATAGGCGCAGTCGCCTGCCGCCGACCAGATTTGGGTCTCCGCCTCCCAGGTAATTCCGTCGTTGTAGCTGATCGAGTAACTCACTCCTCGAGGCCAGAAATCCCTGTAGGCGCACACCATGATACCGTCCGGGGTGACCAGACAGCCCGGAGCCTGCCCCTGTATGGAGGTGGATGCCGGCGCGTTCCAGGACCGGCCGCCGTCAGAGCTCTGCACGCGATACAGATAGTCATCGGCACCCGCGGTTCGCATGAGACAGACGATCGATCCCGACGGAGAAAGGACGAAACAGGGCTCCTGAAAGTCGATCCGCTGACCCGGGTCCCTGGCTACGGTGACAATCTCCGTCCACGTGTCTCCGCCGTCCCGGGAAATAACCGCCATGGCTCTCGATTTCTCTCCGGCGTTGCCGCCGTATACGGGCATCAGGAGAGTTCCATCGGAATAAGTCAGTATTTTCGCCGACGTCGCAGACCACTCCACACCGGGCATGGTGATTCTTCTCGGAGCCGTGAAAGATTTTCCGTTGTCGAAACTCCGCACCACAAAACAGCTCACAGCAGCCGGCGCTTTCCCCGGTTCGTCGTACCTGGACTGAAAGAAACTGATCAGAATCAATCCATCTTCCAGCTGAATCACGGAAGGATCCCGGCAATCCCATACGGAGTTGACAATGGTGTCGGGTTCGGACCACGTTTTTCCCTGATCCGTGGATACTGTGCGCATGATCACCCCGTCCGGAGAGACATGGCCGCTTCCCTGGCGGTATACGACCATCCACTCTCCGGTTTTCAGACGGACGATATCGGGAAAAGCCGCATGAGTCGAAGATTCCACCACAACGCGGTGGCGCATCTCTCCGTATCTGAGGCTTTCGATCTTCGCGCATCCGGAAATCAGCCCGATCAGAGCGAATAAAACGATGCTGCGTTTCATGAAACATCCTCCTGCCGTAGATTTCGGCTTTGAGTGTTGATGACAAAAATGTTTATATCTCCCAAACGCCCTCAGAATCCGTTTTCACCGGATTGGGCCATATTCATCAGGACCATGCCTGTCAGTATGATGATCCCCCCCAGCACCAGCCCGATTCCAAGCACGATTCCGACGAGGGTCAGCCAGTCACGGGCGTTCGATGTGCTCCGCCTTCGAACCCAGCTCATGATGATGGTGTCGAAAAAGAGCTTTCCCGTGAATATGAGAAACAGGGTGATACCGGCAACCACCCGAACCGCGTCCCACCGGGTCGCGATCCGCTGAAGCGGCCACAACAGCCAGATCACTACTCCCCATTTCAGAGTTTCGATGAGTATGCCGACCCATTCGCGCTTTTTCAATCCGATTCCTGTAATCTTTAACCCATACTCTCAAAAACTTTTTCAAAGCCGGAAAGCATCCTTGAAATGGGTTATCTCGACCCGGCTTCCCCACTCGATGGCGAGCACGTCGAAGCGGCAGTCCGGTATCTCTGCATTCCGTCTTTCCAGATAATACACCGCGGCCCTTCCCAGCCTGCGTTGTTTAGAGGGTGTAACCCGCTCTTCAGGATGACCGTACTCGTCACTCATCGAGGCTTTCACCTCTACGAAGACCAGTTCGGAACCGTCTGCGGCCACGATGTCGATCTCCCCGAAAGGCGTGTTGTAATTCCGGCACAGGATATTATAACCCTTTTGGGTCAGATATTGGACGGCCGTTCTTTCTCCCAGCCGCCCTTTCCTCTGATGTCCTCCTCCCATCTTTTTCCTCCTTTCTCCACCCGCGGACATGAAATGTTTTTCGATGTATTGGACAAAACCCGTGAATACGAATCATTTCCACATGATCCCGGGTTCCATATCCCTTGTGCCGGCCGAATCCGTATGTCGGATAGAGGCGGTCGCATTCCAGCATGAGCCGGTCGCGGGTGACTTTCGCGACAATGGACGCCGCCGCAATCGAAAAACAGAGGCGATCACCGCCGCAAACAGCCGTCTGAACAAAATGGAAATCCGGCACGGACTTTCCGTCGATCAGCACATGGTCGGGCTTCAGTGAAAGCCCCTCCACCGCTCTTGTCATGGCCCGGTGAGTCGCCCGCAGAATATTGATTCGGTCGATCTCATCATGATCCGCAATTCCTATGGAAACCGCCAGGGCGGTTTGATGAATCCGTTCAAAGAGCGTCTCGCGTCGGCTTGGGGTCAGAGCCTTGGAATCGCGGACCCCCTCGAGCTTCGTGTGCGAAGGGAAAATCACGGCCGCCGCCACCACCGGTCCCGCAAGCGGGCCCCGGCCCGCTTCATCCACACCGGCCACCAGAAAACCCCGCTGCCAGAGAGGCGTTTCAAACCCGGTGTGAGGAAGGTCCTTATCTAAATTCCGGCTGTTCGTACACTCCCCGTTTCCTGCATTCATCGTATAACCTCGATTAAACGAACCCCGAAAGGTGGAACGGCCCGTTCAATAAAACCTTCTCCCCTTCCATAATAAATATCTCCCCGGGCATTAAAAAGCCGGACCTGCCAGCCGTCCTTTCCTTCCAGGGGCCGGATCGAAGTAATTAGAATTCCCTCGGGCAGATCCAGGCCTTTCAGGGCCGGATCCGGCTCATAGAACAAGAGCAGCAGAGGGGCACCGGATTCCATGCCTCTCTTTTTGGCCTCACGCAGGACAAAGGGTCCGTGAGGAAACAGTCGAAAACGAACCGTTACGGGACCCGGCTGGGCGGCCCGGTAATTGGTTTCCCAGTAATTGTTCATGACATAGGCAAAAAGCCGTTTCCGGTCATCCGTTTTTTTAAGCCAGCCCACGGCGACCGGATCGGCGGTGATGCGTCCGATCTGCACCATGGGCACATCCGGAGTCACCCAGGTGACTCCTCTTGTCTCGTCGGATATATCCACCCATCTCTGAGGGGCAAAATAATTCTTGCAGGAACCCGGAAGCTGTTCCGCGTCGGGACGGAACACACTCCAGGCTCCATCGATACGCACTTCGCCCTCAGGAAGATTGAAAGGAAATTCAAAATAGACGGCTTCAGGGTCGAACACTTCCTTTTTATATATCGTATTGATCATTTCCACACGATTCAGACCGTTTATTATCCGGATCTCACGAACCAGTGAATCGCAACCGGGCGCCTCCGATATCATTTTAACCGAACGGATCAGCGGTCCCGATTCCCCGGCACGCATTCGAACCGGTTCCGATGTCCGGACGTTTGACGGGTCTCTTCCTTTCACATACCGGTACACATTCCAGCCGGATCCTTTCTCGTCCACCAGTGTTCCGTATTTCCGATGAGCCGCTTTGTTAACGCCTCCCGAAACCGGATCCAGATCGAGGGAAAAGCTGCCCGCTGAAAGGCTGAAATCCATCGAGCTTGTTTCGGTTTCTTCCTGCTCTCCCGGCCGGACTCTGTAAAGGCGTGCCGCCAGAGCCGGAACCCGGGCAATAAAAACCAGAGAACCGTCTCTCAGACGCTGGGTAGACACGGAATTGCCTTCATCATCCACCACCCGGTCTCCAATACGGACCAGGCCCGCATCGAGAATCACGACATCTTCCCGGGGCCAGGAAAGCGTGTTCATCACCCAGACATGCTCTCCGTCAAAAGGGGATCCGGCGGCCGCTTCTTCCATAAGCCGGAAGGACTCCTCCCGGGCGGTTTCGGCGAAAGACTTCTTGATCTCCCACTGCTGAAGGGTAAAAGGCGAATGCGGTTCGCTGATGCTGTTCCAGGATCCCCATGTGTGTTCACTGTAGAGAAAAACCTGACGCCAGGCCCGTCCGAACCGCTCACGGGGATAATCCGAGGGTTTGAGAAGAGACCAGAGAATTTCGGCCTGAACCAGCCGTTCGGCAGCCTGTCTGTTCATGGCCGTTTCACGGGCCGAAGAAGCGGCTCCGTCTTCCCAGTACCCGGTAAAATCTCCCCTGAACGCGGGAAGAGTATGACCGTACTTCTCCTCGAACACGGAAAAGGCCTCGTCCACCGTGGAAATGATCATGCGAGGCGACAGAAATTTCTCGTTCCACTCGCTGACCTGGTTTGAGAGCATGGGATCCGGAGGACCGTTGTCCGAACCGATGTTGTAACGGAAAACACCGATATCGTAGGGATACCCTTCCGCGTCCAGTTCTCTCAGATAATCGAGAATGGCTTTCTCATGAAGCCGCTTCTGAATACGATGAAATCCCAGTCTGCTGTGAAACCAGGAGTACCCCTTTCCCGCGACCCAGCACAGTATTTTCTCTTCACCGGAAGGAGAGATCCAGTAAAAGGGCCGGTCCGCCCAGGTTTCCAAAACATGACCGATGCGGTGTCCCGTATTGGTCCCGATGGAAAGATACCGGATGCCCCTTTGAGCCAAAGCCGTCACCAGCCCCCAGCTGGTTCCGGGAATATCCGTGATCATGGCGGAAATCAGGGGAACCCCGCAAAGACGGGAGATCTCCACCGCCGGATCGAGCTGACGGAACAGCTCTTCGGACCGGCACAGGCCGGTGAGAAGATTCCCGTACAGGGCGTTCAGCCCGATCGATCCGTCCCGAATGGCCTGAATGAAACGATCACGCTTTTTTGGATCCGCACGGCGCAAATAACTGTCCACGGCCCACATGACCTCCACGTTCCATTTAAACCGGGACTCGGCCGGAAAATCGCGACTGGCGTCGGCCAGGCCCATGGCCGTCTCCAGATGGGACCATTGCATGGCTTCCACTTCGGACTGTATGTGGGTGTATCCGATATCCACATGAGAGTGATGCAGGAGGAAGAGGGTCTTTTCCTTTACCGGCATCACTCGTACGGTATCGTGCACAGTCCTCGATCCGGGCAGGCGCACACGAACCGGAACCCAGGACTCCTGCCGGACTCTGGGAATGGCTATCTGAACTTCATTATAGCCGATATTCAGAGGGGCCTTCACCGTGCCGCCCCCGGCGCGTATCTCGGCATGTCCGGAAGATTCGAAATGCAGTATTCTTACCCGCAAGGGCTGCCGTTCCCCCCGCCTGAGAATCGCGGGTTCTGAGTCTATAGTCACGTCCCTGTCGAAACCGTTTCGAAACGTCATATACCAGGTACGGCTGCCAGCCGATTCTCCGGCCACGGCGAGTCGAAGTCTTCGTCCCGGAGTCAGCATCGTATTCGGGACTTCCAGAAAAGCGTACCCCATGAAATCGCCGTATTTGTCGATGAGCGTGCTTCGAAAGCGCAGCGACACGCCATGAAGCCCCTTCACCGTCCAGTCGGGACGGGTGGTATCCTCCGGAGTCCGAAAGGTCAAAACAGGCTGTTCATCGATAAAAAGCCGGAAATTATGCGCATCGGAATTCACATCGATACCGAAAGCCCACACAAACACGGCCGCATCGCCTCGCCGGTCATGCGGAATTGCCCCGGTCTCCCACTCGATGGTCCGGCTTCGGTCCAGTGAACGAACGAGGAGAGAGGTGGTTTGATCCTGATATGGAGAATGGTAGGTCAGTATTTCTCCGGCTATATCCTTTTCATAGCCCCGAAGCCATTGAACCGCTCCCGCCCGATTCCAGCATCCCGCGTACAGAAGCAGCATTCCGAACATGAAAAACCGCGGTGACATCCTTTTCATTGGTCCTCTCCGTATCCTCTATTCGACAAGGATCTCGTCCACGAAAATCCAGGCCTTGCCCCCGGCTCCCACATGCCATTCCGGCACCACGGACCGGTTATGCGCGTGAACGCGTATATAACGAACGGACACGTTGGGCAATTCCACCATAAAATCCCCGGAAATGCCTCCCCACGCCGTGTCCGCCACGGTATTGACCACCCGGCCCGCTCTGGAAAAATGCACGCCGTCACGGGACACCTCTATGACGACCGAATCGGGCATCCAGATCCACGATCCCGCGTCCTGAAGAAATCCGGCGCCCGCCCCCCTCACTTCCTGCACGGATCCCAGATCGACCACGGCCTGAAAATCGATTCCCTCATAGCCCTGCCACGCACCGTTTTTAAAATTGTTCCCGCCGCGGATCAAATCGATGAGGGCCTCGTCTCCACCCCCGGTATATTGCGGACTGTACGGGGTTTCGATCTCGACGCGGCGATGGGGCGGATGCCGTGTGTATTCCGCGGTCACCACGGCGCTCCACCCGTGCACGGGATGACGGGCCCGCGCCCTGACAAGAGTGTGGTCGTAAATCCAGAACGGCGCGGCGGCCTGTGCGTCCTGATGACCGGGCTCGCGTCCATCCAGAGTGTAATACACCACCGCATCGTCCATGAGGCCGGACACCGTGACTCGCATGGAATCGCTGAAGGTCCGCGCGTCGGCCTGAATGACCGGAACAGGCACCAGAACCGGTTCGTCGATCGACGAGCGCGGCCGCCAGGAAGGCGCCCAATTTCGTTTGTCCGGACGCCGGCTCATCGTGAACTCGAGATCCCCGCCCGCCATAATCGCTTCATGGGCCAGCACCAGAGAAGAATGATTCTTCTGATTCAGCTTCATGGACCGGACATAGGGCCGGTTTCGACTGTTCCCGGGAGCCTGAATCGTGAAAGTTTTTCCATTGTCCAGATGCAAAACCGCCTTCTCAAACCAGGGCGAGCCCAGGACATATTCCGGTTTTCCCGGTTGAACGGGATAGAAACCCAGGGCGCTGAGAACCAGCCACGCGCTCATCTGCCCGCAGTCTTCATTACCGCATAAACCTTCAGGCGAATCATCGTAAAGCGTGTTCATGATTTGACGGACGCGCTTCTGCGTCTTCCATGGCCGGCCTGCATAAGCATAGAGGTAGGCCATGTGATGGCTGGGTTCATTGCCATGGGCGTACTGCCCGATCAGACCGGTGATGTCGGCCTGATCCCGGCCCGTGGTCTCGGAGATTTCGTCGAAGAGGGCGTCGAGTTTCCGGATAAAAGCCTCCTCCCCTCCCATCAGCGCCATCAGCCCCTCCACATCCTGAGGCGCGAAAAATGAATACTGCCAGGCGTTGGCTTCGGTATAGTTGAAACTGACTTCTCGCGGGTCGAAAGGACTCAGCCAGCCGCCGTTCAGCCGGGGGCGCATGAAGCCTGTGGACGCGTCATACAGATTCTTGTAAGACTGGGCCCACAGCCTGTATCTACGGGCCGCGTCCTCCAAACCGAGATCTTCGGCCATTCTGGCGATGCACCAGTCGTCATAAGCATATTCCAGGGTCTTGGACACGGATTCCGATTCCGCGTCCATGGAGATAAAACCCTGTTCTTTAAACATGTCCAGCCCCAGATGATCGAGTTCGGCGCTGTGCATCATGGCTTCCAACGCCAGTGGCGTGTCAAAATCGCGCAATCCCTTAAAATAGGCGTCCGCAATTACGGAAACGGCATGGTATCCGATCATACAGCCCGTGTAATTGGCCGCCAGCTCCCACATGGGAAGCCGTCCGCCCTGCTTATAGTGGATCAGAAGAGTCCGGATAAAATCAAGAGTTCGGTCCGGCTCCAGAATCGTCAGAAGAGGATGCGCCGCCCGAAACGTGTCCCACAGCGAGAATACCGTGTAATGCGTATGCCGGTCCGACTTGTGAACGGCCTGGTCCATACCCCGGTAGCGGCCGTCCACATCCATATACAGATTCGGATTGAGCAGGGCGTGATACAACGCGGTATAAAAGACCCGGAACTGAGAGGGTGTGCCTCCGGACACCCGTATCCGGCCCAGAGACCGGGCCCAGATTTCCCGGGCCTGGTCATGGACCCGGTCAAAATCCCAGTGCGGGATCTCTGCATCCAGGTTCCGCCTCGCCCCCTCTTCATCCACCGCGGAAAGCCCAACCTTGACCAGCAGCTCCGAGTCCGTCCCGTCAAAAGTCATGACGGATTTGACATGCCTGCCCCTGAGATCCACTCCCGGTACCGGCATATCGTGATCATACAGACCCAGCGTCTGAAAGGGTCTGGAAAAACGGATCACGAAAAAGACCCATTGATCGCGCGCCCAGGAGGATGAGCGCCTGTATCCGGCCAGTTCCCGGTCGTTCACCTTTCGAATAAAAGAATCCAGAACCGGGTCGCGGTGAGTCAGATCACAGATAACATGGGCAGACTTTCCGCCCGGAAATCGTATCCTGTGAAATCCCGCCCGCTGCGTGACCGTCAACTCCACTTCGATTCCGCTTTTCATACGCACACCGTAATGTCCGGGTGAAGCGGTCTCCTCTTTATGGCTGAAGAACTCGCCGTATCCCGAACCGGGTGAGTCCGATCCGTTGTTCAGCCTGACCGGACCGGTCATGGGCATAAGAAGAATGTCGGCGTAATCGGGAATTCCCGTTCCCGACAGATGGGTATGGCTGAATCCGTAGATGACAGAATCGGAATAATGGTATCCGGAACAGCCGTCCCATCCGGTCAGGCGGGTGTCGGGACTCAGCTGAACCATGCCAAACGGAAGGCTGGGGCCCGGATAGGTATGGCCGTGAGCGCCCGTTCCGATGAAGGGATCGACCCAGTCCACGGGTTCATGAACTATTTCCACTTCCCTGTGGCAGGCTGTAAACAGCACTGGAAGTAAAAGCCAGCCCCTCCACAATGCAAATCGTTTATTCATGCCTTCTCCAATGAATCATTCCAGAAACCGTGACGTGAGTCATGAGCCGATCGATAAAACATGAAAAAATCCATCTGCTGTTCAAACCATAAAACCCGCCTTTCAGGAGGATGTTTTGCAGGTTCCAGAACACGCGGCACATTTGCCGGAACACGACGAAGAACCGACTGCGGGTCTGAACAGATTTCCACCCATATAAAAAGCCGAATACGTCTCCCGAAGGTCGGCGCTTCCACATTGAGGGCAAAGGGTTTGCGCCTTTCGGGATATGCTGGTAAAAACTTCGAACCGATACCCGCATTTCCGGCAGATGAATTCATACGTCGGCATCTTTCCCCTCCGGCTTTCGGCCCATCCATCTCAGAGTCAGAACGCTTCCAAAAATACCGGCAGCCCCCGCGAAAATGAAAACCACATTCACACCCCAGATATCCATGATCCATCCGGCGGCCAGCGGTCCGATGATCATGCCCAAGCTCATGCTCTGATTGAAAAAACCCATCACATTGCCCATGCCGTGATGCCGCCCGACTTCCGTGGCCACGGCCGACGCCGCGGGAAAGGCCAGTCCCGTTCCCACACCCATGACAACGGCAAGCCCGACCAGATGTCCATAGGTGCCCGCCACGGGAGTCAGCAGCAGCGGCAGGGCCGTCATCAGATTGCCCGTCACCATGAGCATGGCCCTGTTCATACGGTCAGCCAGCCTGCCGAAAAAGTGCTGCAGAACCGCGGCCAGCAGTATATTGAGGCTGACCAGAAAACCGATACGCGCGGCATCCACTTCCAAACGGGCGGCAAACACAGGCAAAAACGCGGTGGTGGAGCCCCGAACCATGGCATTGCTCAGGCGAAAAACCAGAAGTCCTCTGAACCGGTCAATCCTCCATAAGCGTTTTATGGATGAGCTGTCCGCCCGGTCTTTGCTGCGGGCGTTGCGTTTTTTCTCCGGCAGAAAAATGAGGATAAGAAGCAGCGACAAGCCGCTCAACCCCCCCATGATATAGAATACCGGAGCCATTCCCAGCCTGACCATGACCAGCCCGCCTAAAAGAGGACCGATCCCGAATCCCAGGAACAATGCCACGTTGAATGTGCCCATCACAGACCCCTCCCTGCCCCTCGGTGAAACATCGCCTATCGCCGCGGCCGCGATGGGAACGATCATGGCGGAACCCACTCCGTGAAGAAACCGAATCCAGATCAATTCCAGAGTGGTTCCGGACCAGATATACCCCAATGAAGCGAGGGTATAGATCACAAGTCCGGTTACGATAAACTGTTTCCTGCCTTTCCGGTCCGATATCTTTCCGGTCATCGGCATAAAAATCGCCCGGGATATGGAAAACGATGAATACACCATGCCCAGGCCGAAACCTGAAGCGCCAAGAGTCTCCCCGTACAAAGGCATGACCGGAGCAATGACACCGGCTCCCAGCATTGCAACCAGCATGGTTAAAAAAAGAACGATAAAAACCCGGTTGTTTCTCATCCATTACCAGTTCTTTGTTTCAAATCTCAAAAGCGTGGTAATCAAAATCCAGCTGCCCCAGTTTCCTCCGTTCTTCGAGCTGGGCCGCCTCGATTTTCGCTCCCTGAAACTTCGTATCCAGAAGCCAGGCTTCTTTCAGAACGGCGCCGGTCAGATCCGCGCCGCGCAAATCCGCCATAATGAGTTCTGCATGACTCAAATCAGCCCCTGTCAGGCGAGTGCCTCTCAAATCCGCACGGGGTAGCAGAGCCCAGCTCAAATCAGCGCCGGAAAGATCCTCCCCGGAAAGATCAACACCCGTGCGAGTCCGTCCGGCCGGAGTCGTCTGCCAGGGACCCCGCAGATTCTGATGGGACAAGTCGATTCCCCGCAAATCCGGTTCGGTTCCAGACAGCTCCAGGCCGGATGGAACTTTGACATCGCGCAAAACCGGTTCCAGTGGCAGCGCTTCATTCAGGGCGATCACGATCCGAATAATCAGATCACCGGACCAGCGCTCGCGAAGCATCAAATCCATTTCTTTCCTTTCTTTCATCCGCATTCTTCATGCTTTTGCGGCCGGGCAAACTTCGGCATAAGCGCAGAAACGGCAGATTTGATAGGAGGGTGCCGCCGTGTAGCTGCGTTTCCGGATTCCTTCGGCGGCTTTTTCTATCTTTTCACGCGCCTTGTTCATCATCGCGTCATCGACTTCGCTTCTTCCTGTAAGTCCTGACTCCAGAAAGTGCAGTTCCACCCAGCGGGGTCTCTTGCCCATGGTTTGTTCATAAGCCATGGCGTAGATCATGAGCTGCAGACTTTCCCTGACCCGTTTAGCCGCCTGTTCCGGTCGGTGCACCTCCGAGGACTTGAAGTCGATAATCACGACCTCTCCGTTGCGTTCATCCACCCGGTCCCATCGGCCGGCGATGCGATTGTTCCCGACGAGAAAGGAAAAACGTTCCTCCACCCGGGCGGGCGCGTGACCCGAAGCTTCCTCCTTGTCGAAAAATGAGCGCAATGCCGCTTTGCCTGCTTCAAAACGCCTCTCTTCATGTTCACGGGACAGAAACCCCACGTTTTTCCATGCCCTTTTGTAGATCGCGATCAACTGATCGAGCTTGACGGGAATTCCATTGTATTTCTGCCGGTTGTACAATTCAACCGCCGCATGCAGCGCCTTCCCATATACAATCGAATGATGGGGCAAAATGGGAACACGCAGAATATGCACATATTTGTACTTCAGCGGGCAGGTAAGATAATCATCGATCTGGTAATGACTCAAAGTCAATACCACGTCCCGAGAAAGGGGTTCCTCAGCGAGGTCCGTGGTTTCAGGAAGCGGTGCAAAACGGTGTATTTTCTCTTCGGCACTCGCGCGTATCTGCACCGCATCGGCTCTCGGACGGTCGAGAGCCTCCAGAACAAAAGGACTGACTTTTCTCTTCCTGACTCCGCCGTAGTCTTCGGCACTGGTCAATATGAGGCGGTCTTTGGCACGTGTCATGCCCACATAAAAGAGCCTCCGTTCTTCCTGGGTGTGAAAATCGCCTGTCGGAAGGATTTCCTGCGTCATTTCCGCGTCCAGTTCGATCAACTCACGGCGCCGGCTGTGCGGGAACCGGTTGTTGATGAGACTGACCATGAACACCACAGGCCATTCCAGACCCTTTGCCTTGTGAACGGTCATCACCTGCACCGCGTCCACATCGGGATCGGCTTCAGCGGCCGCTGGATCATCCCCGGCTTCTATCAGTAGATCGAGATGCCGTACAAAATGAATGACGCGATCATCGGATGCGATTTGAGAATACGACCAGATCACATCGAAAAACCGGGCGATATTCTGAACCCGGGCGCTGTCAAATCCCGAATGACTGCGGGTCAGCCGCTTCAGATATCCCGATGTGGTGAGAAACTGATAGAGCACTACGCCGGCAGGCTGATTTCTTGACCGGTTGAGGTAATCTTCGATGTCATGAAGTATCTTGGACACGGTCGCTCGGCTTTCACTGCTCATGGACAGATCATCCAACTCGTCCAGACGCTGAAATATTCGGTACAGTGACGAATGTTCACGGTATGCTTTGTTGGAACAGCGATGAAGGTCCTGCATGGGCATTTCGTAGATCTCGGAAGATGCCAGCGAATAGAGGCTCAGAGAATCATCCGAGTCGGCCAGAACACGCAGGAAACTGACAAGCAGTCTGATTTCGGGACGCGTATACAGACCGCGGTTGCCGGTGAACCGCCATGGCACCTCCCGCATATTGAGTGACCTGAGAAAAGGGTCGGCACTTTGATTGGTCCGCACCAGAATGGCAATATCGCCGGGCCGGTATTGGCCGCTGTCGATCATGGAACGAATGGTCATGGCGACACGGTCGGACTCCGTGGTCAACGTGTCGCAATGCCAATGCTCGACCGGATGTTCTCCTTCGCGGGAAGCTTCGAGTCTTTTGTCGATCTGATTGCGTGTTTCCAACCGATCGGGATTGTTGTGGCTGATCAGACGGTAGGCCGTATCCAGAATAATCTGTGTCGAACGATAATTATCCGTCATCACAACCTGTTTGGCCCCGGGATAGTGATCGAGAAAGCCCAAAATATTGGAGATGGCAGCGCCTCTGAACTTGTAGATGGACTGATCGTCATCCCCGACCACGGTAATATTCGCCTGCTTTTCGGCCAGCATTCGAACCAGTTGAAACTGAGCAAAATTGGTATCCTGAAATTCATCGACCAGGATGAACCGGTAACGATTCCGGACTCGTTCGAGAACCGACGGATGCTTTCGAAAAAGAGTCAGCACCATGGCCACCTGATCACCGAAATCGAGTTTTCCCTCTCGGGCCATGGCTTCCTGATAGGCGGCGTAAACAGCGGCGACTTCTTCCTCTTTTTCCGCCTCCTCCATCGCGGCCGTATTTTCGGGACAGGCCTCCGCTTTCCTGCGTTTGCGTTCCGCGTGGGCTTTGTAGGTCTCGGGCGAAATGTCTTCGTCCTTGCAGCGGGAGATCACGTTGAGCATGGCCTGGATAAAACGCGTGGGATCGCCCAGAGGACGATAGTGCCTAAGGGGAAAATCAAAAAGATGATTTCGGAAA
This sequence comes from bacterium, assembly GCA_011388275.1. Taxonomy (GTDB): domain Bacteria; phylum Zhuqueibacterota; class QNDG01; order QNDG01; family DSAB01; genus DSAB01. The sequence goes on from DSAB01000077.1 coordinate 19,856, forward strand.
AACAGAACCTGCTCCGCCTGCGACAAAACCTGAAAATCGGGATTGATTCCCAGTTCCAGGCCGAACTCACGCAAAAGCCGGTCTCCCAGGGCGTGAAACGTGGATATGCTCACATTCGAAAACCCGTAGGGAAGCAGGCAGTCCACGCGTTCGGTCATCTCCGCGGCCGCTTTTTCCGTAAAAGTGACGGCCAGGATCTCCTCAGGCCGGGCCAGCTTCTTATTCACCAGCCAGGCCAGGCGATGCGTAATGACCAGCGTTTTTCCGGTGCCGGCTCCGGCCACGATCAAAAGAGGCCCTGAGCCGTGTTCGACCGCTTCTTTCTGGACCGGTGTCAGATGGATTTCATTCGCCATTCCGCATTCCTGTTTCTTGTTCAATAATATACAAATTTTTCACTCTGATTCAAAATCCGGCCGCCTTGTTCCGGAATCCGAATCAGGCACGACAGATTAAAAAAAACCTCAATCATGAATCGGCGGAAGATGAAAAACGGAGGCTTCGAAGAGCCTGAACAACGAGCACCAGAGCCGTGGACATAAGAATAATCCCCATAGAGAAAAGTGTCCAGTTTCGGGCTTTCAGGTTGCCGACGATCAGGCTTGCCAGAGCGGCCAGCGTGACGAGAAACATAAAAACCATCGGGATGCGCGTAAATGCCGTCTTTTTCTTTAGCCGGGCCAGCCAGACGGTTATGGCCAGCAGAACTATCGCCGCGAGCAGCTGGTTGGCCGATCCGAACAGGGGCCATAGCGTATCACCGGTTCCTGTCAGAGCCAATCCCGCGGCCGCACCGATTGTCAACAGAGTTGGAATGAATCGGTTCTTTGACAGAAGCCGTGAAGGCCATCCCGAAAAGCCGTCGAAAAACTCCTGAACGATGAACCGTCCCAGTCTCGTGGCCGTATCCAGAGAGGTCAGGGCAAAAGCCGAAATGGCCAGTGCCGCAAAAGTCACGGCCGCTCTGGAAGGAATCCCCAGAGTGGCGATGAATCCGCCGACACCCGATGCGAAAATGCCGATGGGACCCCCCCCATGGACAGTCAGTTTCTGAGCGTAATCTCCCTGAAGCAGAACCGTGGCTGTAATCAAAGCGACAACAGCCAGGACTCCTTCAATCAGCATGCCTCCATAGCCGACCGGACGGGCGTCATTTTCATTGTCGAGCTGTTTGGAAGTCGTGCCGGAAGACACCATGGAGTGAAAGCCGGAAATGGCTCCGCATGCCACCGTGACAAAAAGAATGGGAAACATCGGGCCCAGGCTGGAATGAAAGGATCCCAGCGCCGGAAACGCGACAACCGGATTCGTGATAAAAATGCCCGCCACGCTGCCCAGCAGCACGGCATAGAGCAGAAATGAATTGAGAAAATCCCGCGGCTGCAGAAGAATCCATACCGGTGTGACCGAGGCGACAAAGATGTAACCAAACAGAACCGCCATCCAGGTGTTGTACGAAAGGGTTATCGGGAATCGAAGCCCCAAAATCACGCAGCCGAAGAGCAGGACCACTCCCAGCGCCGTGGCCAATCCCAGACGCAGATTCAGACGGTACAGACTCAATCCAAATAAAACGGCCAGTACGATGAAAAGAAACGAGGATCCGGCCGATGAAGGCTCGGCGGTGAATGTGCCGGCCACGGCCTTGCAGAATACGGCCACCACGAGAATCAGCATGAACCAGGCGAATATCAGAAATAGCTGTTTGCCCGACCTGCCGATATACTCCTCAATCACTTCACCGATGGAGCGGCCGCCGTGCCGAATGGACGCCACAATGGAAGCAAAATCATGGACGCCTCCGAAAAACAGGCTGCCGATCACGATCCAGATAAAAACCGGCAGCCATCCGAATACCGCGGCGTAAATCGGCCCGAGAATCGGGCCCGCGCCGGCGATCGAGGCGAAATGATGCCCCAGAAGAACCGGTGACCGGGCCGGTACATAATCCACGCCGTCTCGTCGCGTATGAGCCGGCGTGCTTCGATGCGGATCGATATCCAGACGCCGGTTGAGAAAGCGGCCGTAAATACGGTATCCGGCCGCGAATACGGCGGACGAAAGGATAACCAGCAGTATGGCAGGCATTGTTATCGCTCGTATTCCGGGTGTTCTTTATGTCCCTTTAAAACCGGACCTGGGGAGCCTGATCCGCGCCCTGGGTCGCTTCAAAATAGGGTTTCGGCGTAAATCCGAACATGCCGGCCAGAAGGACCTGTGGAAACCGTCGTATCGTCTGATTGTACTGCTGAACGGATTCGTTGAATCGTCTCCGTTCAACGGCGATGCGGTTTTCCGTACCCGCCAGTTCATCCTGAAGCCGAATAAAATTCTGATTGGCTTTCAGGTCGGGATACCTTTCCACCACAACCATGAGCCGCTGCAGAGCGGAACTGAGTCCGGCCTGGGCTTCCTGAAAGGCCTGCAGTTTTTCAGGAGTGAGATTGTCGGCTTTTATTTCAGTCACACCACCGACCCTGGCGCGGGCTTCCGTGACAGCCTGCAGGGTTTCACGCTCATGGGACGCGTATCCTCTGACCGTCTCCACCAGATTGGGGATCAAATCATACCGTCTCTGATAGACATTTTCCACCTGCGACCATTTTTCATTGACTCCCTCATCCAGCTGAACAAATCCGTTGTACATGTTCTTGATGCTGACGGCAAAGACAATAACCATCAGGACCAGTACGGCAACAATACCCAGACCGATTTTTGCGCCTCGGCTCATATCCATCCTCCTCTGATTGAGAGATACACTATAAATCATCCACGATTTTGATCAGTCGGTCGATCTCCCTGATCAGCTCCATGGTCTTCTTTTCCAGCTGATCCTTTTTCAAACGTTTCGGTTCAGTCCGGAGAGATAGCAGCATGATAAACAGCGATGTATTCAGACCATACACTTCACCGGTTTTGACAGCCGCCTCGTCCCTGGTTTCAGGACAGGGAACATCCTTGATGCTCAGCAGGGCCCTGAAAATGGCAATAAACGCGCTCATTGATTCCAAAAGAAGTTTTCGCAGGTGTTTTGCTTTTCCTCCGCTGGAAATAAAACCCTGCCGCAGATGGAGCAGTTTGCCTTTCAGCTCCCGTTCACATTGCAGCCTGAGATCCTTTTTTTCTATCTTCAGGTTTTTTAGAACATCCTCACCCCGAATCAGCCGGTAGGCCGCCTGCATGTTTAAAAACTCGACGGGAAAACTGTCCAGAGACCGTCCGATATATTCCCGTGTCAGAAAAAGCGGGTGCCAATTCTTTCTTATCCATTTTGACGCATGTTTCTGGGCTCTTTCGATCTGTTCCATCCCCTCATCGGTCAGAACCACCAGAAAGTTGACATCCGATTTGCCGGGCACATAATCGGAAGTGGCCGCGCTGCCGTATACCAGGATTGTCTTCACCGTCTCCCCGAACAGGGAATGAATCTCGGCGGCAAATGACTGCCATGTTTTCTCTATTTTCGAGTCTTCAGCCATATTTAAACCTCCTGTCCGTCTGGAAATCCAACGCGCATTCGTTCCCATTCAGCCTGTCAGAACCGGCCTGACACACCACCGCCGCCGCTCATTCCGCCGCCGAAGCCGCCAAAACCGCCTCCAAAGCCGCCCCCTCCGCTAAAACCGCCCCATCCACCGCCCCGCCTGCCGCCACCCATCATGGAACCCAGCAGCAGCCAGGGAAGAATACGGCCCCGGGTAATAATCATCAGGAAAATGAGGAACAGAATAAAAAAGAACCCGCCGCCTTCCCGATCCCGGCTTTCCCCGCGCGTGCGGTCAGGCTCCGTCGCGCCCGTAATGGTCACACCCGCGTCCCTGGCGATGATACCCGCGGCTGCAGCCACGGCCCGGTAAAATCCACGTCCGTAGTTGCCGTTTTGCAAATCGGGCACCATGTATCGATCCCGCATTTCTCCGGCCAGGCCGTCGGGAATAATCGGTTCGAGACCGTATCCCACTTCAATACGCAGACGGCGTTCATCGACCGCGACCAGAAACAGGATTCCGTTGTCCTTTCCTCTCTGTCCGATACCCCACTCTTTAAAAAGGTCCGCGGCATAGTCTTCGATACCCATGCCGTCCAGAGATCGAACCGTCACCACGGCCAGCTCCGCGCCGGTTTTTTCTTTTACCTCGGCAGCAAGCGTGCTGATGCGTGTTCGATATTGACTGTCGATCACCCGCGCGTAATCATTGACCCATCCCTGATATTGAGGAAAAGAGACGGCCATCGCACTCAGAGGGAGCCAGAAAAATGTCCATCGAAACATGAGTCTCTTCATCTCGCTTCTCCCGCTTCATCATGTTCAGCGTAGTCAAACCGTTTCATCAGGCGGCTTTTTAATTTTCCCGATTCTACCAGTTTTACAAATCCTTCCAGATCCCGACAGTGTTCGTCCGAAAGAATACGAACCACCCAGTTCGCGTGCATGGGCGTGATGCTGACGATCATCACGCCGCGATGGGCCGCTTCCCACATCTCAATCGCGCTTCCCAGGCTGGCCTCCGGCAAGAATACGACCAGAACATGGGCGTTCTTAACCAGTTCGATGTGATGATAAAAAACCTCTCTGGCCCGCTCATTCTTATACGAGGGTGAACCTGGATGGTTCTCGGCCGGACAGTATATTCGACTGCCTGGGAATTCCCGCATCAAAGTTTCCCGTATAACCCTTCGATAACTCTGATCATGAACCGACCGGTCTTTACGCGAACCCTGCATGATTCCGGCAATAAAAAATCGGAAACTTTCCTGCATCGTAATCCAGACTCACATTCGGTGTTAAATGGCGGGATTGCCTTCCCTGGTCCTGCCGATTTCGCGATAATTGGAAAGACGGTAATGGTCCTTGCGCACCTCGCGCTGCTGATGCCCGGGCAGAACACGCTTGTACTGAATCTTGATGTTGCCGAAGTTCACCAGAAGACCGATACTGGTTCCGGTCAGCGAAATATAGCGCAGCATCTGCTGAATCTCAAGATCCCGGAGAGCTTCCTGCGACCGAAGGACCAGGACGACATCATTCATAACCAGAAAATCCATTTCCACGGATCCCACGGCCTCGCCCTTGTAGGTTACGTCCACGGTCTTCCCGGATTCGAAAGGAATCTCTTTCTGCGTAAATTCAACTTCCAGTGCACGGCGGTAAAAATCCGTTGCATATCCCGGGCCCAGAGTCCGGTGCACTTCCATGCAGGCGCCGATGATCTTGTAGATCTTTTCATTCACTTCTTTCATGACTGTCATGTATTGGTTCCTCCGTCAAGATCGGTTTCGATCATAAATCAACCGCATCCCTTCAAGTGTCAGATCGGGTTCAACCCGATTTACCCTTTTGGTCCTTTCCGCCACGCAGGCAGCCGCTCCGCCGGTTGCCACGGTTTGAACCCGCTTCCATTTCATTTCATTCTGAATATACTGGATCATGTTGTCCACCATCGCCACCGCCCCCCACATGATGCCTGACCGCATACTGTCTTCGGTGTTGCGGCCGATCACCGAAGGTGGAAATACCAGTCCCACATGGGGCAATTTGGCGGCCAGACGGTGCAGTTCATAGGCTGTTCCGCGTAGTCCAAGACTGATGACGCCCCCCGCATACTCTCCTTTTTCGGTGATGATATCAAAAGTCGTGGCCGTCCCGAAATCGACAACGATCAGCGGACCTCCGAAACGGTGGTATCCTGCCACCGCGTTGCAGATTCGATCGGCTCCGACGGTTCCCGGTGAATCGTAGAGCAGCACCAGGCCGGTATCAATATCCGCGCCGATCATAAGCGGCTCAATTCCCAGATGCCGATGTGCCATATCACTGAAAACCGACGTCAGAGAGGGTACAACCGAGGCGATGACAACGCCGCGAATCGAAGCCCCGGATTCCGAAACCTGGTCCATCCACATCTTAAGGAGAATCCAGCATTCATCCGATGTACGCTGGACTTTGCTCGACATTCTCCAATGGGAGATCAGGGCCTTTTCCCGATACAACCCGAGAACCGTTTCCGTGTTGCCCACATCAATAACCAGAAGCATTCCGTGCCCCTAAAAAAAATATCCGATGAAAGTTCATTCTTCTGCACCCTCAACCCAAGCCATTATCTTTCTTTTCCTTTTCGATCTCCCTGACAGCATCCGGCTCGCTCGTGTACACTTCAAATACCTGCTCCAGCTGAGCGATTCGAATCAGAGACCGGATTCGTTCGCTCAGTTCGCAGAAAACCAGATCTTTGTCGTATCGTTCGGCCTGTCTCACCCCAAACAGGAAAGCACCCAGTCCGGTGCTGTCCATATGCTCCACATCTTTCAGGTTCAAAATAAAGTATTCGCCCTCGCCCATGAAGAGTTCCAGCAAGGCGGTTTTCAATTCAGGGGCTTCATGAGAAGTCAGGTTTTTTTCGTTTATCCGGACAATGACGATGTCTCCGATGCTGTTCCGTTCACTTTTCATAGCTTTCCGCCCTATTTAACCAATCCATTTTCCGCGAAAGAATAATACGTGTTTCCTGCCAGGATGACATGATCCAGAACCGGAATCCCCATGATTCGGCTGGCATCCATCAGCTGGCGCGTCACACGTTGGTCTTCGGCCGAAGGAGCCGGGTCACCGGACGGATGGTTGTGAATCAGAATAATGCCCGCCGCCCGATAATCCACCGCGGCTTTGAAGACCTCTCTGGGGTGAACCAGGCTCGCGTTCAGCGTTCCCAGAGTGAGCGCCACGTCCTGAATCAGATTATTGCCGCTGTCGAGCAGCACCGCGCCGAAACGCTCCTGACTCAAGTCCCGGTATTTGGGTCCCAGAAGCCGGAATACATCGGCAGGCAGCCGAATCCGCTGACGCCTCTCGGCCGCAACAGCGGCCCGCCGGCCCAGTTCGAAAGCCGCCACCATGCGAGCCGCTCCGGCAGGACCGATGCCCCGAATTCTTGACAATTCGGCCATGCCGAGCCCGGCCAGCCGCGCGGGCGATCCGTGCCGGACCATCAATTTTCGAACCACTTCCAGAACCGAAACTCCGCCTCCTCCGGCACCCAGAAGCAGGACCAGCAATTCGGCGTCACTCATGGCACCAGGACCGTATCGGTTCAAACGTTCTCTCGGGCGTTCCTGAACCGGCCAGGCCTTAACGGCCCCGGGCCTCCGGTTTGCTGATCCTCGTGTATTCATACTCCCCTCCCGTCCGCTCCCTCAATACCTGTTTCATCTCTTCCAGAATGGCATAAGGCAGCCTGTGCTTCCCGATGGTGCAGCTGCCGTTCCGGCCTCCGTGACAGTCCGAACCTCCGCTGACCAGAAGCCGGTGCTGCCGTGCTATTTGCTGAAGGTGCCGGGTTCTGGAATCCGACAGATTCGGGTGAATGATTTCAATACCATCCAGCCCGGCTTTGATCAGCTGAACAATCAATGTGTCGGCAATCTGGTGACCCGCGTGGGCCAAAAAAGACAGGCCCTGGCTTTCAGCAATCAATCGAATGGCTTTTTCGGGTTTTATCTTATACTTATCGACATAGGCTTTTGATCCGTAACCGATGTAACGATAAAAGGCCTCCTGAAAAGTCTCCACATAGCCTTTCTCCATCAGAACTTCGGCGAAATGGGGACGGCCGATATTGATCCCTTCGGCCCGTTCTTCGATCTCTTGAACCGAGATATTCACGCCCTGATCACGGAGATTGCTCACCATCTTGATCGCCCGGTCATATCGGGCTTCTCTGAACCGCTGCAAATAGTCAAGAAGGTGTTCATCGTTCCTGTCGATAAAATAACCCAGGATATGAATGTCTTTATCTTCATGAAAGGTGCTGAGCTCCAAGCCCGGTACGACTTCCACACCATGCGACGCACCCGCCTTCTTGGCTTCGGAAAGACCGGCGAGACTGTCATGATCGGTTATGCCGACGGCTTTCAGGCCCGTTCTTTTGGCCTGTTCGACGACCTGAGCGGGAGTCAGCAATCCATCGGAAAAAACAGTATGAATATGAAGATCAATCCACTGATCCATGATCATGCGTGCCCTTGACTTTCAAACCAGAGCGATTCCCGGGTTTTTCTTTGTGTTTCCTGCAAACCGAAAAGGAAAAGTTTTCGGCTGATTTCGGGCTTGACTTTGTCCCCCGGATTTATCAATTTGCGTTCAACAACCTATATCGTAAAGGATGGATTCCATGCGGCCGGCCATCATCATCCTGATCGGCATCCTGATCGGTTTTCTGATACGATGCCATCGCTCTGACATATCCCTTACGGAAGAACAGCTGCGTTTCGTCGACGTGTATACCGAAATCCTGACAATGAAAGACCGCCAGGCCGATGAAGAGATCCAGGCGGATTCAATGCAAATCATCCTCCGAAAATATCAATTCACCGAGGAGGAATTCCAAAGACAAATTCAAACTCTCAATGAAGACCCCCGATTCTGGGAAGCCTTCTTTCGGGCTGTGCTGGATAATATCAGCCAATCAGGCGTCTCCCCTCCCTCGCAATCGAAACCTGATTTCAGCAAATCCGGGGAAGCTGTTCGCCGCTGAGCATATCGACGATTCGGTGACTGCCGATCTGTGTCCGCATTACCACCCGTCCCGGGTGTTCCCGGCAGACTCTGCCGATCACGCGGCTGTCACGGCCTCTTGAATCTTTTTTCATGGCCTTCAGAAGCGTTTCCGATTCATCCGCAGATACAGATGCCACAACAACGCCTTCATTGGCGATATACAGCGGATCCAGACCCAGGATTTCGCAGGCCCCGTTGACCGCCTCGGTAACGGGCAGCCATTCTTCGGTCAGTTCGACTCCCAGGGATGCCTGAGAAGCCATCTCATTCAGAACCGCGGCCACTCCCCCCCGGGTCGCGTCCCGCATGGCGTGAAGACCGGGCGCGGCTTTCATCATGCGGGCCGTCAAATGATTCAGGGGCGCCACATCCGATTCGATACGGCTGGAAAAACCCAGCTCTTTCCGACTGGTCATCACCGCCATGCCGTGTCTTCCCATGAAACCGTTGATGACCAGCACGTCTCCTTCGTGAACGCGTGACTCCAGCGGAGGATCCCGCTCAACCACACCGACTCCGGACGTATTGATAAAACACTTGTCGGCCTTTCCATGGGGAATCACCTTCGTATCTCCCGTCACGATGGAGACTCCGGCTTCGCGAGCCGCAGCCCTGGCCGATTCAACAATGCGTTCCAGATCCGCCAGGGGGAATCCCTCCTCCAGGATGAATCCTGCGCTCAGAAACAGGGGGCGCGCGCCGGCGACACTTAAATCGTTGACCGTACCGCACACCGCCAGACGCCCGATATCCCCTCCCGGAAAAAACAGCGGATCCACCGTATACGAATCCGTTGTCAGCGCAATACGCGAAACAGGCAGATCCAGAATGGCGCTGTCATTCAGCAGATCCAGCTGTGGATTGGTGAAAGCCGGCAGAAAGATCTTTTCGATAAGCTGCTGCGTGTATCGTCCGCCTCCTCCGTGAGCGAGACGGATTTCCTGAACAGAGCCCATGCAAATCCTCATTGAAGTTAGGTCAAGCGGGCTGCCATTGATACTTGTAGTAAGCGGCGCAGCTTCCCTCACTGGACACCATACAGGGTCCTATCGGTTCATCGGGAGTACAGGCCTTGCCGAACAGGGGGCAATCCGGCGGTACCGCCAGTCCCTGCAGCACACGGCCGCAGAGACATCCTCGCGTTTCCCGGAAAGGTTCCACGTCCACGGATATGGATTCGGCATCCCGACCGGCAAAAACATCCCGGATTCTCAGTCCGCTTTCAGGAATGATGCCGATGCCCCGCCACTCCGATTCGCAGGGCTCGAAAACCCGGTCAACAATTTTTAAAGCCTGCGGGTTTCCTTCAGGCCGCACGGCCCGTGTGTATTGTATTTCGACCGACGGAGTGTCCTGCCTGACCTGTCTGGCCAGCATAAATACGGCCTGGACAATGTCCAGAGGTTCGAAACCCGCGATCACGCAGGGCATTTGAAATTCACGCGCCAGAAAGACATACGGTTTCGATCCGATGATCGTGCTGACATGACCGGGGCACAGAAATCCATCCAGATTCAATTCACCGGCGCACAGGGCGCGCATCGCCGGAGGCATCACCTTGTGGGCGCTGAGAACTTTGTAATTGTCAATACCCTGATTCTCCGCTTCCAGAATCGAAGCCGCCACAGTCGGGGCTGTTGTCTCGAACCCGACACCGATAAATACCACGTTTTTGGACGGATTCTGCCTGGCCAGTTCCAGAGCTTCCAGAGTGGAGGCCACGACCCTCACATCCCGTCCCGCCGCGTGCTCACGATCCAGGCTGGACGTCGAACCCGGCACCTTCATCATATCGCCGAACGTGGCCAGCAGCACGTCCCTCCTTCGGCTCAGAGCCACGGCCCGATCTATAAGCCGATTGGGCGTGACGCAAACGGGACAGCCGGGGCCGGAAATCAGAGACAGCGTTTCAGGCAGCAGCTGCCGAATACCCGACCGGGCAATGGCCATGGTATGCGTGCCACAGACTTCCATAAACGTCATGAGGCGCGATCCGGCCACTTCGTGGATCAGCCCGATGAACTGCTGTACCGCTTCAATCTGCCTGTACTCGTCGATATATTTCAATCCAGATTCTCCATCTCCTTGAAAAGCGCCAGAGTCTCCAGAGCCTCCTTCTCGTCAAGAACCTGAATGGCAAACCCGGCGTGCACGATCACATAATCCCCTTCCTGAACATCAGGCACCAGCTGCAGTCCGACCTCTCTCTCGGTGGTTCCGATCTCAACAAGCCCTCTGTCGCCTTGTATACGAACGATCTTCATGGGTACGGCAATGCACATGATTTCGCCTCTATCGGATAAAGTGGTAGATGGTAATTTCGTAGATAACCAGCCCCTGGTACAACAGCACCAGGGCTCCGGCGATTTCTTCAAGGGAAAGCAGATTTCTAAAGACACGCACGCGTCCGTTCCAGAGAAGAAACAACAGTCCGCCGGCCGTCAGAAAGTATTTGACAATGATGAAAAACTCATGACTGACATTCAGAGCGTAACGCATGACCGGATTGGCTTCCCAGGCTCCGCGCTGCACAAGAAAGATCGTCATGGCCCCGTCAACCAGACACAGCAGCAGAACGATGAAGAGCACAAACAGATATTTCAGGCCGAAGACACGTAAAGCGGATTCGGACCAGCCCCCGGGTATCTGCAGGGGCTCAGGATTTTTTTTCTTGTTTCGTACCATCTTCCACCCATGCCGCTCGGAAATGAAAGATCTTTTTGCGCTGAAAAGGAATCCGCCGAATCATCGGTTGTCTCCTTTGAATCCCTTTTACCCGCCGGTAAGTGTCCTGCTGCGTTGACTCCACGGTATTCAAACAATGTCATGCGTTATGATCGCTGTCCGAATGGATCGGTTAAACAGCGTGATCGTCCGGCGGAAAGTTGGGATTGCTGCCTGTCGGCTCCTGAATGAAGCAGCCCGAAGATAATCTTGTCAGGCCTTTGAAAGTAAACATTTTTAATGTATTTTCCAATAAAAAACCGCCGGACTCCATTTTTATTTTTAACCTGAATAATTCACAAATCTTTGAATGAAAAATGATTTGCTTCTTTTTGATACCGTCTTTATCCCCTCCATGGATTCCCGATAAAAGATTTCGGGAATGACAGCCCCCAAATCGTCATTCCCGCGATTTTCAAACGGGACCGCTCTGCGCAGCAGAGCGGTCTTGAATCCAGGTTAATGGATCAGTTGATTGGCCGCCACAACCGCCTGCCCCAGACTCAGACCGCCGTCATTGGCCGGAACCTGAGAGTGGGTCAAACAATCGAAACCATGTTTCTTCAACTCAGACTCGAGACGGGCCGATAAAAAGCGGTTTTGAAAACATCCTCCGCTCAGTGCCGCGGTATTGATTCCGGTCTCATCCCGAATCAGGCGGCATGCACGCCCGAGCGCGTCGATCAGACCGAGATGAAATCGGAGACTCATCAAAGCCGGAGACACACCCCTGCGAATATCGCGGCACACTTCACGAATCATCGTATTGAGCCGAAGGACCCAAATCTTTTCATTCTCCTCAATGGGTATGGTATAGCCGGATTCATCGATAAAAAGACCGTTCCGGGGCATGGCCATCTCCAGTTCCATGGCGGCCTGTCCTTCAAAGGCCGATACCGGTCGAATGCCGGTCAGGGCTGCCATGCCGTCAAACCATCTTCCCAGACTGGATGTGGGGATTGTTTGAATTCCGGTTTCCAGCAGTCTGAGTACGGCCGTCATTTTCTTCTTTTCCGTATGATCAAAGAGAGGCAAATCCCGATGGCTGCGAAGGAACTCAGGCAATTCTCCGTTTTCATGGTCTTCCCGCCATGCTTCCCAGAGGTAAGCGGCCGTCATTCGCCAGGGCTGCTGAACGGCGACGGACCCTCCGGGCATGGGTGTTTCCTGCAGACGGCCCACACGGCGGTAACCGTTCTGATCGGCCAGCAGAATCTCTCCTCCCCAGATATGCCCGTCTTCTCCATACCCGGTCCCGTCCATGGCCAAACCGATAACTGTCTCGTTACGTCCGTTTTCCGCCAGACAGGAAGCAATGTGCGCATGATGATGCTGAACCTTGACCACCGGAAGGTCCTTCTGTTCATCCGCCCATTGCGTGGAAAGATAGTCTGGATGCAGGTCACAGGCAACCGCCTGAGGATCGATTTGGAGAACCTGCATGAGATGGCGACGGCATTCGTGAAAATATTCAAGCGTTTCCAGATTCTCCAGGTCGCCGATATGCTGGCTGAGAAAGGCCGCGTCACCCCGGGTCAGACACAGCGTGTTTTTTAATTCCCCGCCCACGGCTAAAAGCGGAGGAACGGAGTTCGAAAGAAAAACCGGTAAAGGCACGTATCCTCTCGAACGCCGAATGAACCGGGGGATTCGATTGACCACTTGCATGACCGAATCATCGGCACGGATATGGATATCCCGATTGGCAATCAGAAAGAAATCGGCGATACCGCACAGCCGTTTCAGGGCCTCACGATTTCCCACGGCGATCGGTTCATCCGACAGGTTGGCGCTGGTCATGACCAGCGCGTCCAAACCCTTTGACATCAGCAGAACCTGCATCGGCGTACACGGCAGCATGAGTCCAATCATTCGATTGTTCGGAGCCACCTGATCGGCCAAAGAAAAGGGG
>DSAB01000148.1 GCA_011388275.1 bacterium
AAAATTGAGGAATGGCAATAATATACAACTCATTTCATATCGATCCCAACTTTTAGCATTAAATAATAGCATGTATTATATATATTTAGATAGTTTATTTAAAATTTTAACCGGACACTACTGTCTTTAGATTTTAAATAATCCTGTAAATATGATGGAAAACCATGCTGAAAACTTTATAACCGCAGACCGAGTCTTGAATATAATAGTTTGGCAGAGAAATTGCAGAATCCCCATGAATGAAAGCAAAATCCGCCATAACGAATTCGATTTTCGGAAAAACCGTGCAGGGGGTTTTCTCTTGACATTTTACTAATAAATTGATATTTTAAGTTTGTCTTTATTTATAATAATGAGGAGGTTATCGGGATGGAAACAAATCGAAAAACCATCACCATTGTTTGGTTTTTCCTTTTCTTCGTTCAGCTTTCATTCGCTCAGCCGATACATTCTCTGGAAGTTACCGTACTGAATGATGGCCGAAAGCTGGACAAGAAGACGGTAACCCTTCAGATGATGGCCCATGAAATCATCAGCCTCGAATACGTGGGAAAATACAGGAATACTACGGACTCAACAAATACTTTTACGCTGATCAAAGACTGGCGTTTCACGAAACCCGATATTGTGGAAGAGTGGGAAGACAAGACGATCGAGCTGGCACCGGGTGAAAGAGGAACACTTCGCAATGTGGTCTATATTCGACCGCTCGAAACAGGGCTTGATTCATTTCAGGTGTGGTATACCATCGGTAAAATTGGAGATCCTGAATACCAATGGTCGGGAAACTGGTTTATGCTTCTAATCGACGTGGTTCCCTGCCGTTATGATGTTCCCGAGCTCTTTACGGAACCCGTATTCACACGTGGATCATACAATGATATTTTCTGGAAACCGGCTGATGGCTCTGATATCCATGATGTTTTTTATTTCAAGAAAAATGATCGTGAAAATTTATTAATGGCGGTCCAGGGTCTTTACAAGACAGGAGAAGATAATATCCGTATGACCCGTATTCAGAATCTGGAAGACGGAGTCGAATACGGCTATATTGTAAGAAGCGTTTTTCCCAAAAAGACAAAATCCGACTTTATATATTCCGACATCCAATACTCCATTCAGGACAATACAGCACCCGGTTCCGTGAATACAATCAACGCCAGACTGACGGGTCAGGAAATCCGATTGACCTGGTTTCCGGTTGAAGATGCTGTGAGCGGTGTGGATTTTTATCGTATCTATCGCGGCATAAACGCTGACCGGGAAGAGCTGGTTGTGGATTCTGTTTTTACCCAAACAGGTGATGAAGGAAACTATCCCTTGACATGGGTCGATCAAACCGTTCAGCCGGGTTACTCATATTATTACCGTATAGGAGCTGTTGATCGTGTAGGAAATGAAGGAACCGGAAGATGGTCGAATCGCATCAATGTCAGTTCAGAGGGTATACAACCCCCGAATGAAGATGCTGAATGGAAAGAATCCACATCGTCCGCACCTGAAAATCTGGATTTATATATTCGCGGACCTGTCGATACACTATGGCTAAATTTGGATCGCCGTGAAGAGTGGCTTCGCTTTGAGGCCGTAAGAGATGATTCTGGATTTTTTGATCATCATCCCCCGGTAGGTACACGATATTTCTCAAGCGGTTGGATAAGCCCCGCACAGCTGAGGAATATGGGTAACCATTCACCCGAAAACCCTGATCTCGTCTATTTTGTCTTCGATTATTCCAATGACAATGTTGAGGTTGATCTGAATTTTGTCAATAATCACACTTATTACCGACGGGCAACCAAAATTTATCCGGCTGATGATACTGTTTTGGTTGATCTGGATAAACGCATACCCGACTGTTATCCGCCTCCTGATATCCATAATTTATCTTTGGAGCCTATTATTGTTGATCCGGAAGTATTGAATGCCTGGTATATGGAGTTAAGGTGGGAACCGACTGTTGACGGCGAGAGCGGTCTCAGAAAGTATCATATCTTTCGAAAGATTCAGACAGTGGACGATAATTTTGTCCGATTGACGGTGCCGGAGAATTTTATCGGAACAGTCTGGCGTGATTCATTGAAGGATGTTTCCGATACATTTAATAATTTGGTCGCCACATATAAAGTGCTTTCCGAAGACTGGGTCGGTAATCAGAGAACCCTTTTTGAAACAAAATGGGCTGTTCAGGATCAGGCTTTGGGAGGCCCGACTATTCGGTTCGGCGATGACGACCCGGAAAATGTTTATCCGGCCGATCCATCGCTTGCCGATACACTTTTTACCAAAAAAGAGACGGTTCGCATTGTATTCGATCATTTTAATCTCTCCAATATCAATACCTGGGTAGTTTCAGTCAACGGGAAGGAGACCTATTATCGTCATAATACAGGGCA
Organism: bacterium; assembly: GCA_011388275.1. GTDB lineage: Bacteria > Zhuqueibacterota > QNDG01 > QNDG01 > DSAB01 > DSAB01. The sequence goes on from DSAB01000148.1 coordinate 2,397, forward strand.
GAATTATCTGGACATTCCTCTCGATACCACCGAAGTATCAAATATCCGGGTTCGGTCTTTTTATAACGGAAAACGCATGAGTGTATGGTCAAACGGCAAAACCGTGATCCGCTCACAGAATCTTCCTGTTCATATTCTCTCGGCCTGGAATAACAGCAATCTCTGGGACGGGGATATTTTTCTGCAATGGGAAGCGGCTTCGTTGGATGTCAGCGATTACGAAGTATGGAGATGTGTCGGCACACAGTGCAAGCTGGTTGAGGTCATGGAAGCTCCTTCCCAGGGGCCGGTTCGCTGGACGGACAAGTACGGCATCGATGAAATCACCGATCAGCCAGGAGACACATTGACTGCTTACCAGGTTTATCAATACAAGATTCGAAGCATCAGTGTTTTGGGCGATATCAGCCCCTTCTCAAAAGTTGTCGAAACATACTGCAACCGGCCTCCGCTTTTGGTGTCTCATGATAATCCGGAGATTCAAGACGGTCGTTTCTCCCTGACTGTTCACTGGAAAAGGGTCAAACCTAATTTGGTTCATGAAGGATACACTACCGTGGTTCAGGTGTACGAAGATAACCTGAACCAGGTGGTGGGCAACGCCATTGTGGTTGATGATACCATGTTTACCTATCAGGGCGCACGGGGAGGGCATAATTACATTTTCAAGATCCGGGAAACGCCCAGCCAATATACGGCAAGACCTTCGGCCTGGTCCAAACCATTTACTGTATCCAGTCTGGTTTCACTGACCCCATTCGAGGTTATTCCGCAGCCGGGTGGCGATATCTTTGTTTACTGGAACAGTCCGGACCTAATTCAAAAATTCAAAGTGGATTCATTTGTTGTCTGCCGAAACGATGTGTGCTGGCGTGTCGGACCTCAGGTGGTTTCTTTTATGGATTCTTTGAAGGATCTGGGGCATGGATTGCCAGTTGAGTACAATGTCTTCGCCATCGACAGTCTCGATCAAGTGGTGGCTGCCAATGCCGAAACAGTAATCTGTGATACGGGGTCGGTGTACATACCCGAAATCAAGGATTTCAGCCGGAAATACTTCAACGCTTCCAGTGTGGATGTAGGCTGGAACTGGCGGGATATCGACGGCCGGGTCACGGAATCCACCCGCGGAGCGGCTCTTGGATATCTGCAAAGCAGCCTGAGCAAGACTTTCCCCGATGATTACACACAGACACGAACTCTTGGCCCATTTGCCGTTGATTCAACGGTTACCGGAAAGACCATTGGTATGCCGGGTCTGCTCAATCAGGAAAATAATTTGATCTATTTCCGCATTCGGACAATGGATGTATTCGGACATCCCGATATTCCATTATGGTCCACAGATTTTTATCCGGTTAAAAAACTCATTTTTGACGACGTCCCTCCACGGGCTGTTTCTGATCTGAAAGTGGCGTTTTCAAAGGCGTATTTTGGAGGATCGGACACGCTTATCGTCAATATACAATTTTCTGATACCTCTGTCAGACATTTGAATCCACTGGTTGCCAACGTCGATTACTATGATGTGATTCGCTGTCGGAACGGACAGGAAATTGCCGTGGGAAGGATAAATTCAAGTCATGAGACGAATTTTTATACCTTTTCCGATACCGTAATCAATCGTTCGTATCAATGGTGGCTGGTCAGTGTGGACAGTGCGGAGAATAAAACACTGAGTAACTGGACACAAACCAGTTATTATCTGCAAACACCGTCGGCACCGATACCAACGGGATACCGTTCATGTGAGTGGCCTGAAAGCGGTGTTGAGAATGTTGAATACTTTATCGAGATTGCCATGGATCCTTCTCATTTCAGATTGGCCTATGAGATGAATGCAAAACAGATCGAGAACCGGCTTCTTTGTCAAAGCGGATGGATCGATACCACGGCTTTTGAGTGTACAACGGGGTGGGGCAATATTGTGACTGATACAACCTGGTTCAGAATGAAAATCAGAAAGATGGTTGGAAATACAGTATGGGAAAGCGCATGGTCTCCTCTCTCCTCCTCCCGCAATATGGAAGCCGTTGGATCTCAAAAGGATCAGCATGGAAAAGTACCGGTTTCATTGGTTATCCACCAAAATTATCCCAATCCATTCAATGCTCAAACCGTTATCGCCTATGAACTGCCCGCGGCCGGCAGGGCGGAAATCCGAATATTCAATATCAGAGGTTCGCTGATCCGTTCCATGTCCCTGGATCATTCATCGCCGGGCTTCTATCAGGTGATGTGGGACGGAACCGATACGTCAGGCAGCAATGCCTCATCCGGGATTTATATAGGTCATATGGTAATTCAAACAGATGATGGCTCCATCCGCCAGAAACGTTTTAAAATGATGCTGATCAAATGAGTTTTCCAGGATTTGTCGAGGGAGAAAGCATGAAAAGCACACGCCTGCATTGGATCACAGGAATTATAGTGTTTGTTCTCATTGCCGTTTTGAATCCGGTACGCGGTGAACGGATCAAGAAAATGGCCTGGCCTGTTCCGCCGAATATTCAAATGCTGCGTGATGTAATCCCCGTTTTGATGACTCCGACACTTCCTGCGCCGCGAATGCTGCCGGAACCGGAATATACCGGAGGCACGGTCAACACGGTTTACTGGTATGGAGATAGTGTAAGGACCGCCCTTTCTTCGTCTGGCCATGAGTTGCTGTTTTTTGAGGTGCAGGCCGCATGGGAATCGACTGAGCTTTGGGGTTTTGTGAATGCAACGGTGGATTCGGCAACTTTCAAGGAACTTCCGGGAGAGATTTTAATTACATACAAGGTTCGATACTATGCGAAGAATCAAGGCGGTGAATTTGAATTAAGTGAATGGTCTCCCCCTGAATCTTCAATTCAGGATATAACGCCTCCGGTTCTCTGGCCCGAGTCCGGCATTCTGGGAGTGGAAGAGAGTGGAGGTAAACGATGGGTTCTTAATCCAAACATTGAACTGAGAATCGTGGCTTCTGATTCTCTCAGCGGAAAAGTGATGCAGGTGGCGGTTCGCGAAGTCAGTTCTGTGGTGGATCGAATCACGTACTATTCCGACTTTATACCGAGCACATTTATTGATATTGTTGTGCCCTATAATCTGCGGTCGCGTGAAGAAATCCCCGTCATTCTTGCATGGTGGGTGCATGATGTATCTCTTCAGCAATCGGATGCGCAAACAGACACGATTTTCTGGTGGCCCTCTGATGATGAACTGAGCCGGCTGATTTGCTTTCCAAATCCATTCAATCCTCATAAAGAAATATCATCCATACAGGTTAATGCCCCGGGTGTCACAACGGCCATTATTTTTGATGTTTTTGGCAACCGGGTGCGCACCCTGTATAAGGCCTCTTTCGACCGAACTTTTGAGTGGGATGGAAAAAATGAACGGGGTGATGTCGTTGCCAATGGAGGGTATATTTGCATCTTGAAAGACAAGAAACACATATACTGCAAAATCGCGGTTTTACGGTAGAAAATGCCGGTCACTTAAAAAACAACACCGAGAGGATAATGAAGAGACGTATCGTCAAGGTAATCGTGATGGCAATAATGTGCGTAGCCGTCCGTCAGGTTCTGGCGCAGGGAGATGCAGGCCAGGCAGGAGCGTTTTTAAATTATGGAGTCGGGGGACGGGCCATGGGAATGGGCAGGGCTTTTGTGGCGGTCAGTGATGATGCCAGCGGGTCTTACTGGAATCCGGCTGGTCTGGTGGGAGCCAGGAGAATGGAATTGTCGACTACGTACACCAATCTGTATTATGACACTCAATTCGCTCATTTGGGACTGGTTATCCCCAGACCAGGTCGAACTTTAAAAGATAAAGTGGCACGTTTTCTCGTCGGGCCGTCTACAGCCGTTGGTTTTGGATGGGTCGGACTTTCCATGACGGGTTTTGAACAGAGGAGCAGTACCAGAGAATATTTGGGTGATTTCGGTTTAAGCGAGAACGCTTTTATATCGTCATGGGCCAGAGAAGAAGTAGGCAGCTGGGGTATTTTTCGTTATGGTATCAACCTTAAATTTGTCCATCAGGATTTTTCAGGACTGCAAAATTCCGGATCGATGGATATGGCCGGTTCATCAACAGATTGGTCTGGAGGGATCGATGTCGGAATGATTTTTCAGCCAATTCATGCTCCTGTTTTCAGGATATTTTCTTTGCGGTATTTGCTTCCGTTGAAGATTGGTTTTTCCGTTCAAAATCTTGTTCAGCCATCCTGGAAACGTCTTGGTATGGAAAAAGACCCTTTTCCGACGATTATACGATGGGGTTTGAGTTATCGATGGGTAATCAAAGACTGGGTGCCTGATAACTGGAAGGGTTTGCGCAGCCTTTTTGGAAACACCCAGATACTCCTTGCCTTTGATCGTGAATACCTTGATGGCCGTCAGACTGGGACCTATTTTGGTGCAGAGGGACAGTTTATTTTTTCAGAAAGCGGATTCGCTCTTTTCCCCCGGGTGGGCATCAACAATCGAACCGAGGGAACGGCCCTGGGAATAGGATTTTGCATGCCTTTCACCAGCAATGCCCTTATACGTATCGACTATGCTTATGGATTTCATCCCTTTTTGGATGGAGACAATCGGTTTTTTATGACCCTCCAGATGGGACCTGGACTGGGTCCGTCCTTCTTTCGTCAGATGAGCGAGAAAACCGATTTGCCAAATAAAGAGATTCGTCAATATTTGCTGAGAGTCATTGCGGACTATCCCAATGAATATGTCATCGGAGCAGTCAATAAAATCACTCAGATCTCTGACAGTGCTTATGCCCGACGATATTTTGATTTAACCGGTGGTCTTGGGCTGGCCAATTCATTATTCCATGAATCCTGGGAGTTGATGAAAGAGGGACGAATCAGCCGGGCTCAGAAAAAGGCCGAGGATGCTTCCAATGAATATGCGATTGTGTTTACCCAGCCTGAACATGCCATGACCGATTCGGAACTGTTAAACTACGGCGAAGCCTTGATTATCGCCCAGCGGATGGGACCGGCCATTTCGGTTCTGACTGAAGTCGAACAGAATTCACTGAGGCGGTCTTATCTTATGGGCCTGTGCTATAAGGCGTTAGGGGAATGGAGCAAAGCGATCAATTCATTCAGCGAAGCTGTTCGGCTGGTGGATACGGAAATGGATTTAGCCAATATGGCAGGCTTGTCTTTCCTGGGTTTGGGACAGGCTTTGGTGCGAATGGAACAGTATGAGACGGCCAGAGTTGCCCTGGAGAAATTGATCGATAAGTATGCACAAAGTTTGGATGAAAACTATCCCAGGTATCCTGCGTTCAGGGATGGGTATATTGTAGATGATGCACAATATTTGTTGGGTCTTACCTATCTGCTGGAGAAACAATACGAAGAGGGAGTGGCATCCCTGCTCCGTACTGCTCTGTTTTATCCCAATATGCAATATGGTCAGCTTGCTGAATCTAATACGGGCAATTTTATCCAGTTGATGCAGGCGGCCAGTTGGGATTTGATGGACAATCTTGTTGATCGTCTTCTGAATAACTATTTTGACGAACACGGGTGGCCTCCGACACAATAACCAACAACCTGTGCTGATAATTATGATCAATAAAAATATATGTTTGTTTTTTCTATTATTTCTAAACGGGTTTATTGTACTGCCCGTCAATGACACGCAAGCCGGAACTGTCAATGAACGGGTTCGGATCGAATTGATCGAACCTCGTTCGGGTGTGATTGTGCGTACAGGCGAGTTGAATTTTATCTGGGAAATAAAAACTCATGATGACAAACCGGTCCGTATCATTCGGTATGAGGTGACATTCTGGGCCGAAAGGCAGTCCTTCAGCCGTACATTCACAGTTGTACCCGATTCAGGAGTTGAACGCGCAAGTTTCCTCCTGACCGAATCGCGCGATATTTTTCGCAGGCATGGTCAGTACTTCTGGCGAATAACAGCCTATGATGCGGCCAATATTCCAGTCCAGTCCCAATCTCGGGATTTTATGGTTCTTGTTTCGCATGAATCCATCAGATACACTCACTGGATCTACCCCTATGCCGTTGAATTCCAATATACTCAAAGGCTTCGGTCAGAACAGTACGTTCAATTTATGGAATCTCTTCAATCTTCCGATCAATTTACTGATTACAGCACATTGGCTTTCATGTTCCATCAGGAGCGAATATGGGGCACGACTCTTGAATTTGAAGAACGGTTCTTGCTGCTGACACAAATTGGTTTGGGAATCGAGGCCGGGCCGCGTTTCAGGCTCATCAAGAATCTGTTTTTCTCTCTATATCCGCGCGCTTCGGTCAAGTCCATGTGGTTTTCAACCGGGCTGAAGAATTATTCCACCAACCTGTTTTCCTGGAAAGCCGGCATGGAATTGGCGTTCAATCCTAAAGAAAATATATGCATCGCATGGAACTGGATACCGGAATACAGAATTCGTTATGCCCTGCAAGGTGGAGAGTTACGAACGTTTAAAGGTAGAGGGTGGCAAGCTGGAATCAGAATCAGGATTCCTGAAACCATGATTCCTCCCTTTACGATTGCCGGTATGGGGATTGATTTTCGCCGTATTCCAATTGAGTTTACAATCAGCGAAATCGTTGATGAGTATACGGACGTAATAATGAGAATGCGATCCATCAGTGTTGCTTTTCTTTTTTGGTAAGGAGAATAAGGAACGATAACAGAATTGAAGCGTTTATGGGTACAATCCATCACTTCCTGTTTATGGGTAAAGCGGGATATTAATCAACCGTTAATTTTCGGAGGAACGGCGCATGCTTAGCAAGACACAGACAATCATCGCCATGGTTATATTATTTGTTGCTTTCATAGGAACCGGTCCCCTGGCGGCTCAGCAGGACGGTGAACCGCTGACCAAAATTCACATAGCCGATGTGAATCGTGATATTCATTCCAGCTTGCTGGGAATACCTAAAAAACTGGATTTGACACTTTACTGGAAAGTATACGAACAATCCGCCGAAGGCTGGACACAGGTTGATCCGCAGGACGCATTTCAGTCTTACGAAGTCCTTCTTCTTGACAAGGAAATGAAAACAACCCTTCTCAATTCAGGATCCCTTCGAACAGATCATTATACGTTTTCCGATTTGAAGGTCGGACAGGGTTATGGATTTGTTGTGCGGGGTGTTCTTGGAGGCCGTGCCGCCGCCCATTCAGATACGGTTTGGGCTGTAACGGGAAAATTAAGAGCCGATGCTGAAACCAAAGACATTAAATGGCATCACTGGTTACCCCTGAACGGCCGTATTCCTCTTGCGGTTATCGGCAGAGAGAGATTTTTCGATGAGGCCACCAATGCGGGAAAGATGGCTTTTCATACGATATGGAACTTTTTTCTTCTGGGTTTGATTATCTGGTTCTTTTTCATTATTCCAACGTACAGCTTGCGAAAAGTTTTTCCTCTCAGACGGTCTCTGTATATCGGAAAAGGCTATGACAAAGTCTATCAGCTTTATGAGTTGCCCGAATTCAGAAATATACTGGAAGAGTGGCGGGAGATCATCAAAAGTGCCAACGAGAATATCCGTCAGGAGATTGAGAATGGAGAGCATGTCAGCATCTCGGAAATTGCCGGAGCCAATACCAAATTCTGGCGCGATCGCGGTTCCGGCGTTGTTGGAAATCTCGTGCGCCGAATCTCCCTTCCCAAGATGGAAAAATATCCGGCGGCCCGCATTATTCGTGCCGGTCTGGAGAATCATGAACTGGGCGGTTTTCACTGGATGGAAGTTTCCAAGGAGGTTGATCGGGCGATTGAAAACAGAGCTTCATCCGAGCTGGAAATCTTACGGAGAAAAAGTCTTGTCGACTGGCTCTGGAACCTCGGGACCCTGGCGCCACTGATCGGACTATTCGGCACAGCAACCGGAATCTCGCACGCTTTCGCGATTCTGACTTTTCTGAAGGCCGATATTACCCAGACTCAGCTAGTCAAGCAGCTCGCAGGCGGGATCTATGAAGCCCTCTGGACCACGATATTCGGTCTTTCAGTGGGTATTGTTCTGACTCTGTTGTATTATTTTTATCAAAACAAACTGAACTGGATCTATTCAAAATGGGAAGAGATCTATGTCTATGTGGCGGAGAAATTATAAAACCGTCGAGAGAGTGAGTTGACATTATGGCGTTTAAGCGGACCATCGACAGAAAGGGGCTCAGTTTACCCGGATTGATCGATATCATATTTCTCTTGCTGATATTTTCTTTGGTCACCTTATCGGTTTCTCAGACCAGGATCGAAGAAAAGAGCAAGGGTGATCAAAATGTCGATTTTGAACTTCCTGAATTCAGAGCCCGGGTGACAGAGGAATCGGACAAACATGTTTTAACCCTGATTTTTCAAGTAGAGTATAAGGAACACAAGAATCCGAATAGCCCGAGGGTTGTCTATATACTTCGGCCTTCCAAATCGGGAATGATAACTATCGATGAGGCCAAACAGGCGGCTCTGAATGATTCGGTTTTCGCGGAGTTTCCGGAAAACTTTTTATCACTGTCCGATGCGGCCTTTCAAAGACTCGATGCAAGCCGGCTTATTCGGCGCTCTTTGGATGAATACAAGAAAGAGAATTTCTTTAAACCGGATCTATCCAATTCCGTAGAGATTCGTGCCGTGAAAGATATGGAATTCCGTATTTTTAATTACATCCTCGAATTATGCAGCACGTACGGAGATACGATCCCTCAGGTTAATATCCATGCGTTGGGCGGGAGGGAGGTTGTCAGTGAGTTTTAAAATTAAAAAAGATCAGCCGCATAAACTGGAGCTGGTCTCTTTGATCGATATGATTTTTATTTTGCTTGTTTTCTTTCTTGTGACCAGCTTTGTGATTCGAATGCCCCTGGAGGAGAGGAATTTATATGTTCCTACTCCCAAGAATGAACAGGGCCGCGCTCAGATCGTTATTCAGATCATGTCCACCGACTCTTCACTCTGGATTGATGAATCGGCTTCAGAACTTGTCAGTCGAATCGAAGAAGACTATGGATATGAGTCACAAGAAAGATTGAAACAGCGAATTTTAAACCGATTGATCCGTGACAGCAAGGTGTCCAATTCAGAGATGATCAACCGATTGGATCGTCTTTGTCAGGGAGCCGATCAGAATCCTCAAGCCAATTACTTTGTTCTTATACGGTGCCCATATGAGATGCCCTATTCCATGGTGGTTGAGCTGATATCCCGTATTCATGACACGGCATACAGGAATGTGCGTTATGGCTGTGTGGGAGGACATTTGGATGATTTGAGAAATTGCCGGAAGATTCTTACAGTCGTAGAAAGGGTCAAGGGAGAACGAAGGAAGAGTCTGTTGATTGATTTTTAATAGCACATCGTGTTTGAGAAAGAACTATTTATTATGAGAAAGTACTATAAATATGGAGTCGGCTTTATATTCGCTCTGTTTATGCTGATCATGATACTGCTGGGATACCGGGAATATCGATTAAGGCGGTTACCATTGGATGATATTCAGCTTCCTCTGTTCGAGCATCATGAACAGGTGCAGATACCTCCCAGACCGGGCATTCATGGTATCGTGATCAGCGGTCCTGTAATTGAAGACTTGATTTTCTCAATCGACTATACCAAGGCCGGTGTGCGCTCCTTGGATTGGAACCGTCTGATTGCCATGGATCCGAATGCGGATATTCTTATCAAAGGGACCATTGATGATCAGGGACGGCTGAATTTTACGAGGGATGATGTTCGCATGGAAGGGCACACGGAAGCAGGAATCATGATTCAGAATGTACTGCGAACATGGATTTACAAACCCTATAAAACAGGAAAAATCCAGTTCTGGTTCAACCTTCCATCGAAAGGAAGGAAGCTGATTATCGATACATCCGGACTGATCCAACGATCCAATATTCCCGCCCATATTATTGTTTCCAACGGGCGTATTTATAATATTGATGGAATACATATCAACGATATTCAGGAACGGGGACAATTCTGAAAATGAAGAATTGAAGGCGCGTTAATCTGAAAGTGAGGTTTTCTTCATGAGCAAAGCACGTTGGATAATCTGTCTGTTTTTGCTGGCTTCAACATCACGGGCTCAGCAATTCTACCGTTCTGAAGGTTTGAGACTCTTTAATCAGGGCCATTACTCGGTGGCTATCGATTCCATGCTTGCGTGGTCCGAAATTCATCGGTCTGAGCAGGGTATGGCTTTTTATTATATCGGTGAAAGCTTCTATAATTTGGGACTGGATGCCGGGTCTGCAGATCAGGCAATGGATTTCTTTCGCCAGGGAAGCCAGTATTTGGAACGGTCGATCCGGCAGACTGACATGGCATCCATATACGCCGAGAAGATGTCTGAAGCCAAGTACAAATCGGCATGGACCCTTTTTCGTCTGAGTGAGCTTGAGTCAGATCCTGTTCTTTTTCTTCAGAACGCAATCCGTCAGTTCAGGGATTTGAGTGCATCTTCAGAAGACTCGATTTCGATATTCAGCTCCTACATGGCGGGTGAAAGCCTTTTACGCCTGGCTGAGCATTATCGACGGCAGATTCAAATATCGAATAATCCGGGTGATATTGTGGCAAAAGCCGGTTCAGCGGTTCAATCTTTAAATGAAGGAATTCAAATATTCAGGCAAGTTTCAAATTCACGCCTGATACCGGGTTATCTGCGCGTCAGCGCCCGTTTACGCCATCAGGATATTTTCATGGAGAAGTCGAGGCTGTACAGGGTGATGAAAACCGATGTATTTGAGCGTTTTGATGATCCGGATAAACGGTCATCGACTCTTGAGACCACACTTATGTTTCTGAATCGTGCTGATTACAGTGGAATCCTGAATGGTATAGACAGCAAGACCAGAGAAGATTATCTGCCGGCTGTCATCTATTCACAGGTTGTAAAAAATCTGGAAATTTCTCTCGTATCGGGTGATGATCAGAACCGTCAGCGTTTGAATACGATGCTGGACAGTCTCAGGTGGAATCGATTTCGAGCGGACAAACTGTTTTATGAAGCCAATCGAGATCACAATACAGATATCGATCAGGAAGCGTATTATCGGCTTATCGATACCAGCCGAAGTCTGTATTCCATGGCAGCAAATACCTACCCCGAGGCGATTTACTGGTTGGGATGGGCGCAATTTGTGGCCAACAATAAAGAAAGCAGCCGGCAATTCAGTCGATTTTTAAGAGAAACAGAACCCTTAAAAGATGACTCCAGGATGAAAGTCCTCAGGGAAGATGCGCAATACATGCTGATGGTGATCGAATTCGATAATAATGCCGGCAATAAACGGGTATTGACAAACCTGAAAGAATCGATTCAAAACTTTCAGCCTTCCATTCCATTTGTCCGGGAAAGAACGAATATGCTCCTTCAACTCGTTCGAGTGATTTTGAACGAAAGGATTTGGGGACGTATTCTCGATGCGGCGGCGCCTGAAGACAGACTGGACGATGCGTTCAAACTGATACAGCAAATGATGATTCGGGCTTCACGAGTCACCGGAAAAGACAGACTGCCCTATCTCAAAGGTCTTGAATTGCTTTTTACTGTTACTACGGATCGACGCACCGAGCAGACTTATTTTTACCAGGGGATGGCTACTTTTCTCGAGGCCGAGATTCAGGAAACAGTTCAAAATAAGCGGCGGTATTATCAATCAGCCGCTGATTTGATCCGTCTGACACGGGGAGAATACATTGACGAAGCGGCCTACATTGAAGCGAGAAGTTATTTCGCCATGGCCAAACATGAAGCCACTGATTCCCGAAGAGAGAGGGTGCTGAGAAGGGCCAAGCCGATATTCACGCGCCTGATCAATGAAAAACAGAGCCTGAGAAGTTTATATTATCTGGCGGAAATATTACGGACTGAAGGAAAAGATGCTGCGGCCAGAATCTGTTACCAAAAGGTAATTGCCGCTACCAAGGATAAACCCGACGGCAATTTTTGGTATAACAATGCCCTGGCCGGCCTGAAGAGCTGTGCGGCAGGAACCGATACAACAGATCTGCATGGCATTAGGATCAATGATGTCATTTTTCCGGACAATCTGCTGGTTGAAAAGGGTGTCGCGATTTCCCTGGAGAAATTTGCAGATCCAGCCTTTGTAAGAAGAAAATACAGAGAGGATACAATTTACATGTTGGCTCTTTTCGGTCTTCCTCCGAGGCAGCTTTATCCCGCGGTATCCCGTATCGTGCATTCCCGGTTTCACCGAAGGACTTTTCCTGAAGTCACGGCCGGGATTCCCGAACGGATTGGTGTTATTTCCTCGGGGCTTCAGCTAAAAGTGATCTTTCCTGAGAATCATCCCCGGCAAGCGGAAGTCAGGCTTGATAAACAGACGATTTCGATGAACGCACAGGGTTTTTATAGAAAAACACCGGTGACGATTAATCAGGTTTTGGAGATCCGTGTAGAAAGCCCATATTGTTATCCGTTTATCGAAGATTATCGTTTTACTCGACCTGGGGTTGAACATAAAGTCGTTCCTTTGACGATCAAGAACCGATACGCGTACAGGGGCATCGGCATCGAACAGGGAATAGGGGTCTTGTTCCTTCAGGAAAGAACGGATGAGAATATCAATATTCATGAATTTGCTGGAACCATCAATCCAAACACAGAGCTTGTTAAGCGGTTTAAAGCCGATGTAAAATATCGCGATTTCGCTTACTCTCCTGTACTGGACGCTTTTCTCGCAGTTCACAGTGATGGCAAGATCATGGTGTTCAATAATAACAGTCAGATGAATTATCAGGGCGAGTTCCCGCTGGTTTGGCCTCAGGGAGTTGCACCTTTTAAACACCCGGAGGGAATTGCCGTAGACAGCCGGGGTCGAATATTTATCACCGAATGGGGAGCGCATCGTATCGATATTTTCGACTCGGACGGAACATACATCCGCTCTGTTGGAAGATTTGGAAGAAACGACGCTTCCCGAATCGGCTTTGACGCGCGATTCACGTTACCCGCCCGTTTGTCCATTGCTGAAGATACGGAAGGTATATTTTATCAAGGCAAAAAAATCAACAGAATGCCTCTGATTTTTGTCACCGACCGCAACGGGGTTCATGTAATCGATACATTTGGGTACCTTCTGGATACGTTTGTTCCCGCAGCAATGGATATGGGTTCGATGCACGACATACTCGTTCGGGGATATGCTGAAAACATGCGTTTGTTTATCGCGGACAGAAAAAACAGACGGGTTCAGTTTTATACGGCAAGTCCGGTTCCGATTCAATGATTTTACGGAGGAGTTCCGGGTTTTATAAAAATATATACAGCGGAATTAAAAAATTGATAAAGTTATTCACGAAAAGTAACTCTCTCAGAAGGACTCACTCCGTTTCCGTTCTATTATTGATATGAAAGATCAACGTCTGAAATCACTTTTCGTTGTGAATCCAGACTCTCAACCGGCCAAAATTCGTCATTATCTAAGGGATGCCGCCCGAACATTAAGGCGGCATTCCTTTTTGATCAATCCATTTTTTCCCGGGGCTCCGGGTGAAGCAGAAATATATGTGCGGCGCTGTTGCGATCAATCTATTGATGCCGTTATTGTGGCCGAAGGGGACAGAACCATCAACCAACCAAGTGATCAATGGAATAGGCGGCGAAGATATTCCGACAGAACGTCAATTACGCAAGATCGATCTTGGATCGATTAACGGAAGGTTGTTCGCGCTGATGGCCAGTTGCGGTTATGACGCTCACGCGGTCCGGTTTGTGGATATACAGATCGACGGCGATTTTTACGGTGAACTCCCGGCTGATATTGGCATTCAGCCGGGGGCGTTAAGAGTTTTTTGTTAATCGGGATGCATGGACTATGCCTGCCAATTTACCTCCAAATTACTATGCGGCTGAACAGAGATACCGGGAAGCCAGGTCGATTCCTGAAAAAATTGATATCCTGCGCGAAATGATGGCCATTATGCCCAAGCATAAAGGCACTGAGCACCTGCAGGGTGATCTAAAACGAAAAATCGCAAAACTGCAGGGACAGGCGCAAAAAAAGCAGATCAAAAGCAGAACGTCCAGTCTGGATTATATACCTCGTGAGGGGGCCGGTCAGGCTGTTCTGGTCGGCGCGCCCAACAGCGGAAAATCAACATTCGTCGGCACTATGACCAATGCGCACACCGAAGTTGCTGAATACCCCTTCTCTACATTCAAACCGGTTCAGGGTATGATGCCCTTTGAGGACATACAAATCCAGCTGGTGGATATGCCTCCCATATCGATGGAATATTCGGAATCGTGGATGTATAATATTATCCGACTGGCGGATTTGGTGTTGTTTCTTGTCGCCGTTGATGAAGAAAAGCCCGATGAAACGGCATTCAATGTGCTATCTTTGCTCGAAGAGCGGCATATCGAGCTTGGAAAAAACGGCGATAAAAAACCCCAGGGTCAAAGGGCATTCAAATCATGCCGTGTCATCGCCACAAAAGCCGGTAATGCGCGTGCCGAAGAGGGGATCGTTCGTCTGCGAACCATTTTTGAAGACGAAATGGATATTATCGAATGGGAGGCAACGGATTCAGCAACACACGAAACGCTTAAAAAAAAGATATTTGATGATTTGAAAATCATTCGAATATATACAAAAATTCCCGGTTATAAAGCCGACTATGAAAAACCCTATGTACTCGCTTATGGAAGCACGGTTATGGATGCTGCGCGTGAGATTCATAAAGAAGTGGCTGAATCTATGCGGTATGCCAGAATCTGGAATGATGACCGGTTGAATGGACGGCGTGTTGAACGGGATTACGTGCTCAACGATCGCGATGTATTGGAAATACATACCCGATAAAGAGAGGGGGAGATCATGATCAGACCATCTGTTATTGCGGGATCGTGGTATCCGGGTGATCCGAAGGAACTCCGGAAAACGATTCAATCCTTCTGGGAAGGGATGTCCATTAAGCCGGTCTCGGGAAAAGTCAGGGGTTTGATTTGTCCACATGCCGGTTTTCCCTATTCAGGACGGATCGCTGCCGCGGGGTATTGGCTGATTCGTGATCTGAATATCGATACCGTTGTGATTCTTTCACCCATGCATCACTGGCCGCCGGCGGCCTATATCATCCATGAAGCGGACTTTTATGAAACGCCGTTGGGAAAGGTAAAAGTCAATCAAACCCTGAGAAAAGATCTGATTTCAGCGGTTCGAATACAAACCGTTCGCGAAGAAAATGAACATTCTATAGAAATACAGCTTCCTTTCCTTCAGATGGCGGTACCTTCCTTTACGATTCTTCCAATCATGATCGGAACGGGGGATGTCAGCGCAGGCGCTGAACTGTCTGAAGCATTGAGTGGCATTCTGGATAAAGAATCCACGATGGTTGTGGCAAGTTCGGATCTTCATCATCTTGACAGCTACGAAAAGGTAACTCGACTGGACAAGGAGGTTGTCCGTGTTTTGGAAACCATGAACATTTCCGAAATAAGGAAACGGCTTGAAAGAGCCGATTGCACGGTTTGCGGAAAAGTGCCGATCGCCGTCGCTCTTGAAGTGTGCAAAAGCATGGGGGCAGACAGATTTAAGGTTTTAGGTCAAACCAACTCCGGAGACGTGACCGGAAACCGCGGGAACGAGTATACGGTTGGTTATTTGTCGGCCGCGTTGATGGAAAAATGAAAAATGGGCCCGGCGTAAAAAAAAGAATGCAATAACAAAATAACTTGACAATGACGAAATAATTTCTTATCTAATAGTAGTAACTGTTATCATAATTGGCCCGACTATAGAGGTTTTTACTTGGAAGCTCCACCAAAACGACTGAAAAACAGCAGGCAGAGGGATTTAATACTCTGTATCCTTCGGTCCACCCATTGCCACCCGACCGCGGATTGGATCTACCAGAAGGCTCGTAAGGAAATGCCCAACATCAGTCTGGGCACGGTCTACCGAAATCTGAATCTTCTCAGAGAGGAAGGCAAGATCAATGAAATCTCTTTTGGAAGAGGAGGCAACCATTATGATGCGGACTTGAGGAATCACTACCATGTTCGGTGCATCGAATGCGGCTGCATCGAAGATGTGCTCCAGCTGACGCCTGAAGCATCATCAGAACGGATCGAGCAAATTACGGGTTACAGGATTCACAATCATCGTCTGGAATTTATGGGCATCTGTCCGCGATGTCAGGAAAACAGTAAAAACGCTTCCATATGATATTTCGCGCAGATTGTTCGTCATGAAACAGAAGATTGACAACATCGATTGCCGGCCGGATTTGCGTAACTGAAAGCCAACGGTTTTCCAAAAGTTGAATGGAAATCAATAAGGAGAAAATAGATGAAGAAAATGTCGGAGCAGAATCTGAAAGATGCCTTTGCAGGCGAAAGTCAGGCGCATATGCGGTATATTCTGTTCGCGCAAAAAGCCGATGAAGAAGGAAAGTCAAATATCGCTCGCCTGTTCCGTGCCGTCGCCTATGCCGAACAGGTGCATGCGGCCAATCATTTAAAGGCTCTGGGTGAAATCGGAACAACCGTGGAAAATCTTCAGGAGGCGATTGGAGGTGAGAACTTCGAAGTCGAAGAGATGTATCCGGCTTATGACGCGGTTGCCAAGCTGCAGAATGAAAAAGGAGCGATTCGGTCCATTCATTACGCCATTGAAGCTGAAAAAATACATGCCGCCATGTACACGGAAGCCAGGCAGACGGCCAAAGAAGGAAAAGACATCGAGATCGGCGATATCGCCATTTGTTCTGTCTGCGGATATACCGCGGAAGGCGATTCGCCGGATGCCTGTCCGATTTGCGGTGTTTCGAGTTCCCGATTTGAAAAATTTTAATGATCCAAATGGGTCGGGCATCATGAAGAAAGCGGTCCCGCCTCATGGAAGATTGTATTCGAGAGGGTTGAAAATATGTTATTTTACGTGGAAGATATGAGCTGTTCGCACTGCCAAAGGGCTCTGGAACAATCTCTGTCGGCAGCGGGAGTGAGGGATTTTGAAGTCGATTTGCGAACAAAATCCGTTCGGGTTCATGAAAGTGTATCGCGTGAGGTCATTGAGAAGGCGATTCGTGAAGCGGGCTATACTTCGCGAATCATGAACGAACAAGGTCTGTAAAAACAAAGGTAATGATTCGATGGATACCGCCCGAAAAAGAGCGATTCTGAGAGTATTGAAAACGGCCATACAGAGGGAGACGGATGCCTTTAATTATTACCACAAGGCCAGTCAGGAATCGCCCCTGCCTGAAACAACCGCTCTTTTGAAGCAGCTGGCCGAGGAAGAAAGAAAACACCGGTATTATTTGCGTCGTGAGATCCAGAAAATACACAAAATGCTCGATTCGGGTGGAGAGGAAATGATCACGCGGAATCATGTGCGGTTCCAAATTCCCGAAAAGATCGAAACCAGGCGGATTCACACTGTTCCGGGTATCGATTTGTGCGCCGTGGCCATGCCGTCGGAATTGTTCGGCGGCGATTACCTGGACAGCATCGAATTTCCGGGTTTGGAAGGTCATCGGGCTCTGGGTATTTTAATCTACGATGTGATGGGCCATGGAACCGAGTCTGCTCATTTAAAAGCCCGGGTCAAGGAGGTTTTCGGTGAACTGAGAGAACTGTGGGGTCGGGGTGTACCCCGAGTGGACATGTCTCAGCCGCATCGTGTCATGGACGTTCTCAATGAGAGTATATGGCCTGAATCCAGTTCATGCGGCAGATTTGTCACGGCATTGTACACCATCATCGATCCGGGGGGGCGTAAGCTTCTCTATGCATCGGCAGGTCATGAACCGCCTGTGATCATTGAGAATGACGGACATTACCGTCACATTGATGAGACGGAAATTGTGCTTGGAGCGGATGAGAAATACCGGTATCATTCGGTTGAGATGCCGGTCCGTGATGGAGATATTCTTGTGCTTTTCACAGACGGGTTGACGGAGATCATGAATCGGGATGAGCAGATGCTGGAAAGAAACGGTCTTGTTCAGTATCTGATGAAAAGCCGGCGTATATCCGCTCAATCGGTCATGAACGATCTGTTTAATCATTTAAGGGAGTTTCTGAATGGAACAGCTGTCACCGATGATTTTACTCTTGCCGCAGCGAAAATCAATCTGGCCGATGTGCAGAAGTCGAAAGACTGATATTGTGAATAATCCATTCTGAAAAAGGAGGAAATAATGGACAAATGGGTATGTGATATTTGCGGCTGGGTCTATGATCCAGAGGTTGGAGATCCTGAAAGCGGCATTGAACCGGGTACCGCATTTGAGAATCTGCCCGATCATTGGGTGTGCCCCGAGTGCGGCGCGGGAAAGGATGAATTCTCCAAGTTATAAGCCGGAACGGATCTCCCCGGCAGTCGGAATACCGGGGGGATCCGTGTCTCTTCAAAATGGAGGGTTCTGTGTGTTTTCAGGAGGAGAACGATGCCTGCAGTTGAAATGAAGCCCGATATATACTGGGTCGGAGTCAATGATCGAACAACCGATCTTTTTGAAGGTTTGTGGCCGGTTGCCGATACCGGTGTTTCATATAACACGTACCTGATTAATGACGAAAAGAAAGTCATCATCGATCTGGTCAAGGCCATCAAAACCGATGCGTTTTTTGACCAGATTCACGCGGTTATGCCGCTTTCGGAGATTGACTATGTCATTATCAATCACATGGAGCCGGACCATACGGGTGTTTTAAAAACGCTTCATAAGATCGCGCCCGATATAACCCTGGTGGGCACGGAAAAGATGAAACAGATGCTGGCTCACTATTACGGCATCACGGACCCTGTTCGAGTGGTCAGAGACGGTGAAACGCTTACCCTGGGCCGGAAAACACTTCAGTTTTTTGAGGCGCCGTTTATCCATTGGCCCGAGACCATGGTCACCTGGGAGCAGACTCAGAAAGTTCTGTTTCCCTGTGACGCTTTCGGCAGTTACGGCGCCCTTAGGGGGACGATTTTTGATGATGAGTGTCTGGAACCCGAGTTTTATATTCGGGAAGCCCTTCGGTATTATGTGAATATCGTCGCCAGATTCAGTCAGCCGGTTCTCAAGGCGATCGAGAAACTTTCGGGGCTGGATATTCAAATGATCGCGCCGTCTCATGGACTGATATGGCGTAAAGATCCCGCCAGGATCATCGATTATTACCGGAATTGGGCGGAGCTTGCACAGGGAGGCGGTGACAAAGGGATCACCTTGCTTTACGGGTCCATGTACGGAAACACTGAAGCCGTCATGGATGCCATTGCTCAGGGGCTGGCCTGTTCCGGAATAACCATCGAAATTTTTGATGTCGCCCGGATTCACACAAGCTATATTCTGCCGGCACTATGGATTCATAAAGGAGTCATGGTCGGTGCTCCCACGTATGAAGGCCGTCTGTTCCCACCCATGGCCCAGGCACTGGACATGGCCGTGTTAAAAAAGATTCAGAACAAGAAGGCGGCCTATTTTGGAAGTTATGGATGGAGTGGTGGGGCGCTCCGTCAGGTTAAATCCATGATGGAGCCCATGCAGTGGGATTTCAGAAACATATTTGAGTTTCAGGGGGGCATTGAAGGAGATGTGCTGAAAAAAGCCGAGGCTTTTGGCCGAGAATTCTCTTCGGACGTGCAATCAGAATAACTGTTTCCGATCATCATTCAACAGGAGGCGTATATGCTGAAAGATAAAATGCAGAAGGCACTTAACGGTCAGATCAACAAGGAGATGTATTCCGCCTATCTTTACATGGCCATGTCTGCCTATTCGGAATCCCGAGGCTGGCCTGGGTTTGCCAATTGGTTTTTTGTGCAATATCAGGAAGAAATGGAACACGCCATGCGGATCTATCATTACATGCAGGAACAGGGCGCGAGAGTCGAGCTCGAAGCGATTGAGAAACCTCAGCTCGATTTCGGCAGCCCCATGGAGATGTTCCAGGCCACTCTCAAACATGAGCAGTTTATTACGAAAAGCATCCATGAACTCGTTGATTTGGCCATTGACTTAAAAGATCACGCGACACAGATATTCCTTCAGTGGTTCGTGACTGAACAGGTTGAAGAGGAGAGCAATGACCATGCGATTCTTGATAAGCTGTCTCTGATGGGAGCAGAAGGCCGCGGTCTTTACATGCTGGACCGGGAACTGGGTTCAAGAACGTATTCACCTCATACATCGGACGAAGATTGAAACAGGCGGATCGATTGTAAACAATCATGACCGATGCGGTATCGAATAAAAAAAGGGAGGTGGCATGGCAGTGAGGATCGGGCAAAAGGCTCCGCAATTTTATCTTCCAGACAGTGACGGCAATCAAGTTTGCCTGAAAGACTATTCGGGGCTTTGGGCCATACTCTACTTTTATCCCAAAGACAACACACCCGGATGCACGCTGGAGGCCGTTCAATTCAGCCGATATGCCGATGAGCTCAAGAAGATGGGCGCCGCGGTACTGGCAGTCAGTCCGGATTCACCCCGAAGCCATTGCCGTTTCCGTGACCGGCATGACCTTCGGCTGACCCTGCTCAGCGACGAGAAACACGACGTGCTCGAATTGTATGGTGCCTGGACATTGAAGAGAATGGCCGGCCGGGAATATCATGGCGTACAGAGAAGCACCTTTCTTGTCAACCCTGACGGAGAAGTGGTTCGTATCTGGCCGGAAGTCAAAGTGAAAGGCCATGCTGAAGAGGTCGTAAAGGTCCTGAAATCACTGCTCGGACAATGAAATGAACTCATCGATCGGAATCGCGCTGCTCCTGTCGGCTGCCGCGGGTTTGTCCACCACCATAGGCAGTTTGATTGCCCTGGCCGTGAAAAAACCCGGAGATCGGTTCATGGGTTTTACTCTGGGTTTTTCCGCCGGCGTAATGCTCCTGGTCTCATTTGTCGAATTGCTGCCGAGTGGAATCGAAACAATCGGCTTTCTCAGAGCTCACATTGCCTTCTTTCTGGGCATGCTGTTCTTCTTTTTGATCGATGAATGGCTGCCACATGAGTATCTGGGCAGAGAGGAATACGGCGAAGAAGACAGAATGATGCGCACCGGTATGCTGGTGGCGCTCGGCATCGGTGTGCACAATTTCCCCGAAGGGCTGGCCACGTTTGTCGGAGCCCTCGAAGACATTCATCTGGGGACGGCGATCGCCGTAGCCGTGGCCATTCACAATATTCCTGAGGGCCTGGCTGTAGCGGCGCCGATTTACAAAGCCACAGGAAGCAGAAAAAAGGCATTCTGGTGGTCTTTCTTCTCGGGGGTCAGCGAACCTGTAGGTGCCGGGTTGGCTGCTTTGATACTCATGCCCTTTCTGTCGGCCGTTTTGCTGGGCTGGGTTCTTGCCGCTGTGGCCGGCATTATGGTCGCCATATCCATTCATGAACTCATTCCCGTCTCCCGTTCGTTCAATGCCGGACATATGTCCATTGTGGGTGTTACTCTGGGAATGATCGTTATGGCTTCGAGTTTATGGATTTTGTCATAAAAAGAGCATAAGTCTTCATGCGGTTTAAGAAAGGAGGCGCTATGGCCAACCGAAGAGAATTCATAAGAAACATCGGGACCGGTTCGGCGGGACTGCTATTTTCTCTGGAGGCTCTGCAGGGAGCGGGGCTGAAGGAACCGGCCGATATCGGCGGGCACGTGCTGCCGCCCCTTCCCTTTGAGCCCCAACAACTGGAGCCGGTTCTGGACGCGAGAACGGTTCGTCTGCACCATGAGAAGCATCATGCCGGATATGTCAGCGGACTGAATCGGGCGGAGAAGGAACTTTTCAATTCACGTTCAAAGGGTGATTATGCATTGATCAAACATTGGGAGCGCGAACTGGCGTTTCACGGGGCCGGACATCTGCTGCATACGATTTACTGGTCCAATTTATCGCCCGAAGGCGGAGGTATGCCGAAAGGAGTTTTGCGTGAAACTCTTGAACGCGATTTTGGAGGCTGGGACTCATTCAAAGCGCAGATGAAAGCCGCTACGGTTGCCGTGGAGGCCAGCGGATGGGGTATTCTGGCTTTTCAACTCGCCTTCAAGCGGCTGATCATTTTACAGGCGGAAAAACATCAAAACCTCTCCACATGGGCGGCTTTTCCGCTTCTTGCGATCGATGTCTGGGAGCACGCTTATTATCTGAAGTATCAAAACCGAAGGGCGGACTATGTGGACGCTCTTTTTGATATCATCCACTGGAAGAGTATTGAAAACCAGTTTGAAAAGATTTACCGTTAATATATTCAATAATGGAGGAATCGGTTATGGGTAAATTTGGAGATCATATACAGGAAGCGGATTGGAAAAAAGAAAAGCATGTGCCGGTTATCGATTGTCCGGATACGGTCAAGGCCGGAGAGCTGTTTCGCGTGAACGCTTCTCTGGGTAAAGAGATAGCCCATCCCAATACCACGGAACATCATATCCGGTGGATCACGCTTTTCTTCCATCCACATGGAGAAAAATTCAATTATCAGGTGGGGAATTTCGAGTTCACCGCACACGGTGAATCCGCCGGAGGGCCGAATGAAGGACCGGTCTATACTCATCACAGCGTTACGGCCTGGATGAAAACATCCAAATCCGGCACACTGCATGCCGTGGCATTCTGTAATATTCACGGACTTTGGGAATCTTCGAAAGAGATCTCTGCCGAATAAGGAGGCAGTGATCCGGAGATGTCGAGAAAAGCATCGGATTCAATGGGTCCATTGGGCGCGCATGTCTCGATCGCGGGCGGTCTCGAGAAAGCCCTGGAAAGGGGAGAATCTCTCGGGTGCGAATCGATTCAGATATTCACGAAAAACCAGAGGCGGTGGAAAGCCGGGCCTTTAACCGAAGATGCGATTGACCGGTTTGAACGGGTTTTTCAAACAACGAATATACGGCAGGTAATCGTACATGATTCGTATTTAATCAATCTGGCCCGGGAAGAATTGAAACACAAACGCCGCCTCGAAAAGGAGTATGATGAATCCATCGGAGAGAATTAATCTGAATCATCAG
This sequence comes from bacterium, assembly GCA_011388275.1. Lineage (GTDB taxonomy): Bacteria > Zhuqueibacterota > QNDG01 > QNDG01 > DSAB01 > DSAB01. The sequence continues at coordinate 25,375 of DSAB01000148.1, forward strand.
CATCGATCGTTGAAGAAAACTCAATAGCAAACAAGGAGAAAGACGATGACCGTGGACATTTCTTCATTGACTCTGGAGCAGGCTCTGAGTGTCGCCATCCGTTCGGAAATGGATTCCGTGGCGATCTATAAGAAGCTGAAAGATATGGTAAAAAACTTTGTAATGAAGGACAAGCTGGATTTCCTGATCGGAGAAGAGACCAAACATCAGCAAATCGTCAGCAAGCTTTTTGAGAAACGATTTCCCGGGAAAGAGGTTCATCCCACGGAGAGAGGTTTGGTGCCCAAACTGTCTTTTGCTTTGGATGAAGAAAACACCGTGACTGATCTGCTGGAAATGGCCATGGAATCGGAAAAAGTATCGGGTGATTTTTATGACCGCCTGGCGGAAGAAGTGGATGAGAAAGGGGTCAAAGAGATACTTCAATATCTGTCGATTATGGAGTATGGACATTATTCGCTGCTTAAGGGCGAATACGATCTCTGCATGCGCGATGAAGAGTATTATGAACGGGGTGATTTTCAGTACGATATGGTTCATATCGGACCCTGAGTTTTCCGATCCGCCCGATTCTGAAACTGGCCGACAGATGGGGTGATCGAGCCAAAGGATAATTACCATACCAATACAGGATTGTTTATGGAATCTTCGATGATTTATCTGGATAACGCCGCTTCCACTCGCGTGGATCCCCGGGTCGTGGAGGCCATGTTGCCCTATTTTCACGATTATTATGCGGTGGCTTCCTCCGAGTTCAGCCATTCACCGGGGCTGAAAGCACGTGAGGCTCTGGACCATGCGCGAAATACTATTGCCCGGCGTTTGAAAGCGAGAGATGAAGAGATCGTATTTACTTCCGGCGGAACCGAATCCAACAATCTGGCTTTAAAGGGTGCAGCGCAGTCTTTCCAGGGGAAAAGGAACCATTTGATCTGTTCCAGTATCGAACACAACTCGGTAACGCATTCCTGCAAATGGCTCGAAAGCCTCGGATTTCATACCACTTATCTGTCAGTCGATCAGGAGGGATTTGTCGATCTGAATCAGCTCGAGGATTCCATTGACGAGAACACATTTCTGGTTTCGATTCAGCATGGCAATCAGGAAGTCGGAACCCTGCAGAATCTCGAAGCCATAGGGAAAATATGCCGAAGCAAAGAGGTTTTGTTTCACACCGATGCGTCGCAGTCATTCACATTTCTGGAACTGGATCTGAGCCGTCTTCCGGCGGATCTGGTGACCCTGTCGGCTCATAAAATTCACGGCCCGAGGGGTGTGGGGGCTCTGTATGTCCGGCAGGGTACGCCCATTAAAAAACAGCTGCACGGCGGGTACAGCGAGTTTGATCTCAGGCCGGGGACTGAAAACGTGGCGGGTGCGGTGGGGTTCGGCAAGGCCGTTGAGCTCAGCACGTCCGAACATGTAAAAAGAATCCGAATGATGCAATCCCGTCTGGCGGATGGATTGACGCACGATATTGACGATGTGGTGCTGAACGGTTCACAAGACCTGAACAAACGTCTGCCGGGCAATATCAACGTATCTTTCAATCGAATCGAAGGGGAATCCGTGGTGCTGCATCTGGATATGCGTCAAATTGCGGTAATAACCGGATCGGCCTGTTTTTCCCGGTCGCTTGAGCCCAGCTATGTGATGATGGCCATGGGATTCTCCCATGAAAGGGCTCATGGATCGATCCGGTTCACGATCAGCCGATTCAATACGCCGGAAGAGATGAACCGGGTCGTGGAAACGTGTCGTGAAATTGCCCGGTCACTGCGATCGATCAGTCCGCTTCATAAACAAGGAGTCTAGGCCCATGTCTCTGCCATACACAAAGAAAGTACTGGATCATTTTATGCACCCTCATAATGTGGGAAAGATAGAGAATCCCGACGCCTCGGCAACCGAGGGCAGTCCCGCGTGCGGTGACATGGTCAAACTCTATCTCAAAGTGAATGAAAAAACCCAGATCATCGAAGATATCAAGTTCGAATCTTATGGCTGCGCATCCAATATTGCTACAGGGTCTATTATCACCGATCTGGCCCGCGGCAAGACACTGGAGGAAGCCAAAACCCTGAACTGGAAATCGGCAGCCGACGCACTGGGAGGGCTTCCGGCCGTCAAGGTCCACTGTGCGGTTTTGGCGGTGGATGCTTTGAGAACGGCCATTGAAAACTACGAACATCAGCACGGACTCCTCAAAGAGAAAACGCCCACCACACGCACCGTTGTTTTGCGAAGGCTTTCCAAAGTCATCAATCCTCTGGCCGGACTCGATGTTGTGAAGACAAAACTGGTCAAGAAGGTGGAGGTGGAGAATCACAAAGTAACGGTTTACGTTGAACTGCCTTCGGACCATCAGTTTGCCAATAATGTCCGCAATGAAATAGAGGAGCGGATTGAACCCCTGTGGGATGTGAATCAGGTGAAGGTCATATTTACAAAGCAATAGACTCTGAAAGGATGATGCGGCAGCGTTTATTCGGGAGGGAATCATGAACAGTTTATTACTCAGAGAAGGAGAACCGGCTCCGGATTTTGAACTGCCGGCACCGGGAAATCGTAAAATACGCTTGAGTCAATTCAGGGGAGAAAAGAATGTGGTTATCGGTTTTCATCCCCTGGCCTGGACACCCGTTTGCGCTTTGCAGATGAAGGGACTTGAAGAAAACAGTTCTGCATTCAAAGCCTCGGACACGGTGGCTCTGGGAATCAGCGTGGATGCCGTTCCTTCAAAGACCGCGTGGGCCGAGTCGCTGGGAATCAAAGAGGTTTTGCTGTTATCCGATTTTGAACCCAAAGGCGAAGTGGCGCGGCTCTACGGAGTTTACAGAGACAGCGGATTCAGTGAACGGGCGGTCTTTCTGGTTGACAAGGAGGGGATCATCCGTTTCGCCCGGGTCTATCCCATCAAGGAAGTTCCGGATCTCAGTCCGGTTTTGGCCCTTCTGAAAGAGACGGGCGAATGAATGAGATGAAACCATCGGGTGGCCTGCATCCGCTCATCACACAAAGGAGGAGCAGCCGGTTATTGTCTGACCGGAAAGTTTCCGGGGAGACGGTTCGATGTTTGGTGGAGGCGGGAAGATGGGCGCCGTCCTGTTTCAATAATCAGCCGTGGAGAATGATCGTATGCCGAAACCAGTCACTGGAAACGGTGAAGCAGCAGCTGGCCAAAGGAAACAGCTGGGCGCTTCGTTCTCCGTTGATTATAGCCGTCGCTTCAAGGCCGGAACTGGACTGCCAAATCAAAGGCCGTAATTATTATACTTTGGGAATCGGACTGACGGTTGAAAACATGCTTCTGCAGGGGATCTCCATGGGGCTGGTGATGCATCCGATTGCGGGATTCAAAGAAGAAGGGGTGAAATCGGCATTGAATATCCCCGCAGAATATCGTGTTCACGTACTGATTATCTGCGGATATCCCGGCTCCAGGGAAGATGCCGATCAATCCGTTCTGAAAGAGGAGGACGCGCCCCGTCAGAGAAAACCTGTTGAAGCCATTTGCAGCGAGGAAACCTGGTCGAAGAATTTGGATCTGTCCTGACCGTTTGTAATGAACAAAGGATGAACCATGCCGTTCCCGATCGTTTTTCAAAAACAGGCGGTTATGCGGAAAGTCGTCGCCGCGTTGATCCCTCCTTTTTTGGGTTCCGTCTATTTTTTCGGATGGCGTTCCGCCGCCGTGGTCCTGGTTTCCCTGGTCACAAGTGTTTTAGCCGAGTGGGCATTCCTCAGAAAGAAAAAGGGAAGAGTCTCTGAAGCGGTTCTGGTCACTTCGTTTCTTTTCGGACTGATTCTTCCCCCAACCATACCTCTTACCATGGTCGTTCTGGGTGCCGCCTTCGCCGTGACTTTCGGGAAGATGGCATTCGGCGGATTCGGAGCCAATGTGTTCAATCCGGCCATGGTCGGCCGGGCGTTTCTCTATATCACCTTTCCGGTTCACATGACGGCACGCTGGGTTCCGGCCGCAAACTTTTCGGATTTTCCTGGCGGTTTTTCGGTATGGCGTTTTATCCCATCCGGTCATCTGGACGCGTTGACCACAGCGACACCTTCTCATGCCTATCGTGCCGGAGCGGAGACACTGCCTTCGGTTCTGCAGCTGTTTTTGGGCAACATCAACGGACAATTCGAGAAACTGGGTGAAACGGTTTTTATCGGCGGAGGATCCATCGGTGAAACATCGGCGCTTCTTCTGCTTGCAGGTGGACTCTATCTGTTATTTAAAAAAGTCGCCAAGTGGCGGCTGGTTGTGAGTTTCTTTTCCACGTATCTGATTGTGCAATCCATTCTTCATGCCTTTGTTCCCGATCTGGTCCCTGGTCTGTTTTACGGAATTCTCTCCGGCGGTGCGATTCTGGGCGGTTTTTTTATGGTAACGGATCCCGTTTCAGGAGCGAAAACAAAAGGCGGACAGTGGATATATGGGGGGCTGATCGCGTTGTCGACCAATATTATTCGTTCTTTTTCCCTGTTTGCAGGAGGGCTTATGTTCTCTATCCTTCTGGGAAATATGTTCGCTCCGCTTATCGATACGGCTGTCGATAATACAGGGAGGAAGAAAAGATGAACAAAGGGCTCTATACTGTTTATTTTATGGTTGCGGTCAGTATCGTGTTCTTCGCGGCTCTTTCAGTGATGAATGAACTGACCCGGCCGCAGATACGGGAGAATCAGGAAGTACAGCGCCTGCAATCCATTCTATACGCCGCAGATATACTGCCCGAGGGTATCAAAGAAATAGATTGGCCTGCTGCCACGACAAACGATTTTCCATGGGACAGAGAATGGATGCGCAGGATAAAAGAAACCCGGTTTCGTGAAATTCGGCTGCCACTTGACTTCATCGAAAAAAAATCACTGGACGACAGAATGACGGAATTGGGTGATACGTTGAATATCATCGCGGTTCTGGATGAAGAAGGCCGATTGGAGGGTTATGGTTTTCCGATTCATGGCAAGGGTCTGTGGGGAACGATTTCCGCCTTCGTCGTGTTAGACCGAAATCTGCAAGCCATGATCGGAATCGACTTTACAGAACAGATGGAAACGCCCGGACTGGGAGCGAGGATTACGGAAAACGGATTCAAGTATTTTTTTCGCGGTCTCGATTTGAGTGGGTTCACGAAATCCATGAATTACCCGATTCAAATGGTTAGGGAAAAGAGAGCCAGCAATCGAGAGATTTCCACCCGGGAGATTCAGTCGATCACAGGAGCCACTCAGACATGCAATGGCGTACTCAGCATGCTGAATACGAATCTTGATTTTTATATTCGGTTTATCGAAGCCCATGAACAAGAAATTGAGACAATAGTCCTCGGCGCGCATTGAAAACCATTCCATAGTCCGGGGAGTTTGAAAGACACAGCATTTACCAGTACGAGGTCTGTATGCCGACACCCAAAGTTCCACAGATCATCAAAGACGATCTGTGGAAAAACAATCCGGTGACTGTTCAGATTCTGGGAATTTGCTCGACGCTGGCGGTGACCAATATCTTTCTGAATACGATGATTATGGGGTTGGGGCTGATCTTCGTCACCTCATTTTCAGCACTGACCATCTCGCTGATCAGGCGAATCATACCCGAA
>DSAB01000130.1 GCA_011388275.1 bacterium
AAAAAATAACTTGCATTTATTTCTTTGAAGATTTATCATAGAATATTCGGAATTCTGATTGTTCTATATAACCCTCTGCTCACGGCCGGCCGGATAAAACATGATCAATTCGCTGTGCGGGACCACCTTTCGTTTGCCGAATCCCATCCGTTTTCTCCCGTGCCGGGGCAAACCTTCCCGAAGATCCTCCGCGTCTCTTCTGCCGATAATCTTTTTGTGTGCGGCCGCGTTTTCCGGGCCGCGCGCGTTTGACGATCTTCATGATTTCATCAACCACTGCCGTTCGCGGATCGAAGCCGGAGAGGCTGATTCTCTTCAGTCCTGGGCCGAATCCGTTTTGAGCGGTTTTGTGCCCGGTGAAAAAGACGCAGCTCTGGCCGGTTTGTTCTTTGAGTCCGGCTATTACCGACACTCAGCGTACTGGTTCCGGCGTCTTGATGAGCAGCACGGAAATCCGGACACACGCCGCGCGCTGTCCGCCGCGCTCCGCAACGCGGGAGTCGAGGCATATGGCCGGGAGCAATTTTCCGAGGCGGCGGATTTCCTTCAGGAAGCGTTGGCCCTCTCAACGGACTCTCCGGAACTCGTACGCGCCGCGGGGACGGCCCTTTTTCAGGCGGGCCGGCTGGATCAAAGCCTCGCCTGTCTCGAGAAGGGAGTGCGATTATTCCCGGAAGACGCGCGGATATTCCAGTTGCTCCTGTCCGTCTCTATGCAGGGCCGGGGCCCTGAAGCACTCGGGTCCTTTCTGGAAACCCTGCTGGAAGAAAATCCCGGCCATGAGGAGGGACGCGACACCCTGAGCCGGCTGCGGGCTTCTCAGGGGAGGCGGGAAGAATCATTGCGGATTCTTGTCCAGGGAATTCAGGAAGTCGGATGGAATCCGAGATGGACCGGAACCCTGGCTTTTCTGTATCACGAATACAGACAATTCGAACTGGAACGGGAGGTGTATCAGGACTGGCTGGCCCGCGATCCCGCCGCGGACACGCTGATGATTCGCATCGCCAAAACCCATGAATCACAAAAACAGTGGCCGGAGGCCCGGCGGGTTTACCGGGAATTTGGAGACAAACGAAACGATCCTCCGTATTTGGCCATGGCGGAGACATTCAGACTGGAAGGAGTGCCCGACTCGGCTCTGTTTCTATATGAGGCGCAATTGAAAGATGAACCTTCTCACGCCGTCTGTCTGATGCGCGCGGGAGAGACGGCCGAGACACTCGGGCTTCTCAACAGGGCCCTGGAATTCTACGGCCGCTGGTCGAATCTGCGTCCCGAGGCTTCGGCGCCATGGATGGCCGCGGGACGTGTTCACGAAAAAAAAGGTGCGTTTCCGGCCGCCCGTGACGCCTACCTGCAGGCCGAGACGCGGGGACGGGATGCCCGGCCGGCTTACGCTTTGTACCGTCTGTCCGACTCCTTTCAGAATATGAATTCCAGGCATCTCTATCGGCGTTTGGCTTTGGAGCGCGGCATCAAAGAGATCGCGGAACTGGAATCGGAGACGCGAAACCGCATCGACTCAGGACGGGTTCTTCGGGATGCCGCTCTCAACCGGGCGAAAAGCGCCAGGCACGATTCCCTGAAAAATATGATCGAATCTATTTATGAAGATTGGATCAGGGATGATCCTTCCGCCCTGGAACGGGTTCTGCTGGAGCGCCTTCAGGAGCACGCCGAAGCGCCTCTGCTTCTGGACGGGCTGGCTGACGTGTATGCCGCCACCGGCAGACCGGAAAAGGCCCGTACCTTTTATGAGAAAGCCGTGGAAAGAAACCCCCGTGACGTCGGCAGGCTGGTCAAACTGGGAGATCTGTACATGGTTCTTGAAGAGACAGACCTGGCCCTGCGTGTGTTTCGCTCGGCCGTGGAACGGTCTCCCCATGAAGAGGCTCTGATGAAGCGCTGCATTCGGGCCGCTGAAGCCGCGGGCCGCCTGGAATCCCTGGCCCGCAGATGGGAGCAGCTCGTTCAAACGCATGCCGAATATGAGCGCATGAAAGAAAACCTGATTGCACTCTGGCACCGTCTGGGACGCAATGACAAGGTCATGGCCCTGAAGAAGGAAAACGCGGATACGAAGAAGAAGCCCTGATGCCGCAAAGGAACAGAACCGAATGGATGGAAATCGAAGGGAAAACCCATGAGACGACGCTTCTCCTTTCACGCCGCTTTCCGCCCCTGTCTCTGCGTGAAGGCGGTGTGTATTCTGTTCATGATGACCGGATACGCCCGGGGTGAGATCAAAATGCCCGCCTGGCTGAAAGAGCAGGCCACACTCACGGGACAGGCCGGTTTATACGGCGAACTGTACAGCGTCAACGGAACCGGGGCCCGGTGCCCTCCCTCCACGGCACGGCTGTCACTGACGCCGACTCTGACTTTTTCCCGGTATTTTTCCATTTCCGCCGAACTGCTCCTTTCCACCGAGGGCTCCAGCGCCCGTCAGAATATGAACATCATGGGGCTGCACCCTGTCTGGAGCTGGGGGCGGGCCCACCTGGGAGACTTTTCCGACCGGTTCTCGCAGTATACATTCAACGGTGTCAATGTCAAGGGAGCGGCGCTCGACCTGTTTCCGGGAAAATTCCGGTTCACCGTGGGCGGAGGCCAGACCCGCCGGGCGGTGGAGGGAACGGTAGTGAATCAAAGCTATGAGCAGAGGCTTTTCACAGGACGCGTGGGCTATGGAAACAGGCAGGGAACCCATGTGGATTTGATTGTGCTGAAGGTCAGGGATGATCCCAATTCCATTACGGGAGAGGATCCTTCGGATATTCCCTTCGTCAATCCAGACACCCTGGAGAATCCTCTGGACACGCTCTGGATCGAACCGCCGTACAACCCCTATGCCGTCACGCCCCAGGAAAACCTGGTGGCCGGTCTGTCGGCCCGTATCCAAATGTGGAAAAACCACGTGACTCTGGACCTGGAGGCGTCGGGAAGCGCTTTTACCAAAGACCTGAATTCGGAAAGGATCAATCTGGACAGTCTGGACACATCGGACTTTTTCCGGAACCTCCTGGACGGGGTTTACACTCCTCGAAGGAGTTCGGCCGTGGATTACGCGCTGAATTCCCTGCTGGATATGAATTTCAATCCTGTCAAAGTCAGCATGGGCTATCGAACCATCGGTCCGGGTTATGTCTCTCTGGGTATGCCTTCCACGGTGAATGACCGGCGTGAGCTGCTTTTCAGCTCGGCACTCCGGCTGGGGCCGCCATCAGATGCAGTTTCAGTGGAACCGCATGAACGATAATCTGCTGGACCAGAAGACCGAGACCAATGTACGCCATCAGATCAGGGCTTCGGTGCGCTCGAATTTCAACCGTTGGCGGTCTGCGGTGAACGTCCAGATTCTGGATATGAACAATAACGCGGCCGTGGATACCCTGGGCTATACGTATACCAACACCGTACTCTCCACCCATCAGGCCCTTGTCTTCGGTCCGGACACCCGGGTGCGTCAGTTGGGGCTGCAGTACAATTATCAGCAGTCCGATAAAAACATGCACCGGTCGGAAAGCCGTTCCATGTATCATACACTGAATCTGACGGGCAGCATGAAGGTCGTGGAGCGGCTTCTGCTCAACATGTCGACCGGGCTTTCTTTCAGGAACACTCCGGAACAGGGGAATTATACCTCCCAGGTTTACTCCCTGCGGTTGTCTCATACGGCTTTTCAGAACCGGCTTAACACCACACTTTTCAGTTCGTCCTCAATGATACGCGATTCCAGAATGCTGCGTCTGGGCCTGAACGCGGGTTACCGGCTGACCCGGCGCAATCTGATCCGGTTTAACCTGACCTACAATATCTTCAGGGGAACCCGCGAGTTTGAGGAATTTCGAACCAGCTTGAATCTGTCTCATCGTCTTTGAGACGCATTATGGGCGATGACAGGAGAATGGTCATGAAAAGAGGCATCACAAGGTTATCGGCTTTGGCCCTGGCAGGCGGCCTGTTTATTCTGTGCGAAGCGATTACGCCTCCCAAAACCGGGAAACTGGTGGTCACACTGTCGTGGCAGGAGGTGGACACATCGGCTGTCTCGGCCGCGGAAACGCCATTCAGAATACGGCGGCCGTCCGGAAAACCGAAATCATTCAAAACGGAAAAGAATCTTCCTGGAGCGGCGCTCATCGGCCAGAGGGTGAGCCGGATCCGTTTCATGCTCGAGCCGGATGAAATCAGCAAAGAGTTCGATTATCAGGAAAACGGGGTCTATACGCTGGAGCTGCCTCTGGCATTTTACAACGTGCACGCCGAAGCCTCGGATGCCGGCGGAACGGTTCTCTATCTCGGCGACACGACCCGGATCCTGGTGGAACCGCCCGATGATGTGGAGCTCGATCTGGCCATGGTTCCGAATCAGCCCGTGACGGCTCCGGAATTTACGGGTCTGAATGATATCAACTATACGGTGCTGGATACTTTTCACCTGGCCTGGTCATCCGTGGAAAGGGCCTATTCCTACCGGCTGGAGGAGTCGTTGGATGAAGTATTTTCCAGTCCCGGAACCGCATACAATGGACCGGATACGACGCTTTCAGTATCCGGAAAACCCGACAGCACCTATTACTACCGCGTACGAACGGAAGGGGTCATCGGCGTCTCCCGGTGGAGCGGCACGGTAGCCTGGGTGGTGGACCGGGACATGACGCTCGAACTGCTCACAGAAACACTGCCCATGGGCGCCATCGATGTCGCCTATGATCAGAGCCTTTCGGCCCAGGGCGGCAGTTCGGACTATACATGGTCTCTGGCCGAAGGCTCGCTGCCGAGCGGGCTGGAGCTCGAGGATCAGGGAACATCGGGCCGTATCACGGGAACCCCGACGGCCATGGGGACCTATGATTTCGTTGTCCGCATCGAAGACAACCGGTATATCGGCCTGGCCGATACACAATCCTATACACTGCAAATTCTGGATGTGCTTCCGCTCTATATCAGCCAGTCTTATCTGCCCGCTGCGACGGGAGGCCAGCCCTATTCCACGCAGCTGCAGGCTGAAGGAGGTGTCGAACCCTATAAGTGGTCGATAATCGATTCGGATCCGGACTGGATCACCGAGGGCATGACCCTCACTGAAGACGGTGTTTTCAGCGGGACTGTACCCAACTGGACCTGTACGACTCATATCCGGTTCAGGGTGAAAGACAGCAGCAGTCCACGGCAATCGGACACAAGGAATCTCACCTGGATTATTAAACCCGGTCCCATTACCCTGTTTGATTATCATTTTGACGACGGGACGGCAGGTGTTGTGTATTCCGGTTCTATATTTTATGAAGGCGGAACCCCGCCTTATCAGTCGCCATGGACCATCGGCGGATCGCTTCCCCCCGGATTAAGTTTTACCTACTATGATTACAATATGGCTGCCGGGCTTACAGGTACACCCACGACAGCCGGCACGTACAATTTCCAGATAACCGTGTATGACAGCGGAAGTCCCCAAAAATCTCGAACGGATTCGTTCAGCATCACCATCAACACGCCCATGGCCAAACCGCTGGTGAAACCCGGGGAGCACCCAAAATGAGCATTCAACACCTCCACGCATTGTCAACCGGAAGGTCCAAGACCATGAAGAGAGTTTTCCATATTCTGGCCGCTGTCACGCTGGCCGCCGCTCCTTTGACCGCTCAGGACTGGTCAGCCGTGCTTCTGGTGGATCCCTATCCGTCGCCCTATCTTAGCGACTGGGAGAACGACCCCACACTGGAATCGCTGGACATCACCAACAACAGCGGCCAATCCGAGGTGGTGGTGATTGTTCTCGATCTGTACGAGAGCGGCGGACAGCTGGGATTCCGCGGCAGGAGCCGGCGTTTTCTGGTTCATTCCGGTGAAACGGTTACCATGAACTCAACGGATTTCAGCTCCTGGCAAACGGAGTCGGTGAACGAAACAGCCCGTCGGAAGGCCGTTCGGACGGGGATGCTGCCCGAAGGTTATTATACCGTGGAGATCCGGATCCAGGATCTGTTCGACAATGTGCTCGCCGGGGATATCACGGGCCAGTTTGCCATCACCCATCCCGAACCGCCGGAACTCATCTATCCCATCGACGGCGAGACGGTGAACACCCCTTACCCGGTTTTTCAATGGATTCCTCCCCAGCTTCCCGCGGGCAAGGATATGGTCTATACGTTCCGTATGGTGGAGATGCTGTCCGGACAGACGCCTCAGCGGGCCCTGGCCGCCAATTTTCCCCATTACGAGAATTATTCCCTGTTTTCGTCGAATTTCGATTATCCTTTGGACGGTCTTCCGCTGGAGACGGGCAAGCAGTATGTCTGGCAGGTTCAGGCCCTGGATTTTGAAGGAAAGCCGGTAACCAAAAACGAGGGATTGAGCATTCTGGGTCAATTCATGACTGCTGAAGCCATGGATGCCGTTCTGCCCGTTCTGGAACTCATCGTGCCCGAAGCCAACACCATGCTTACGGATCCCCGTCCGCTTTTCCAGTGGATCGAGCCCCTCGTTTCCATCGAGGGTTCCGTCTATTACACCCTGCGGATTACGGAGATGGCCGGTCATCAGTCGCCTCAGGAGGCCATGGCGCTGAATCCCCCGCATTTCGTCCATGACATGACGCTGATGGATCCGGAACTGCGGTATCCGCCCGAAGCGGCGGATCTGCAGCCTGGCAGGCATTATGCCTGGCAGGTGGAGGCTCTGGACCAGTATGGGAATCCCGTGACCGAAAACGAGGGGAAAAGCGCGGTGCGGGCGTTTACCGTGCCTCTTTCCGGGCTGCCGGGAGAAGCCTCACTCATCCCGGAATGGCTGCCGGTCCCGTCCAATGTGGCACGGCTCCGTCTTCGCGACGGTGACCGCCTCATGGTCGATACGGATTTTTCTCCCGATTCATCTGTCATCACGGTGACATCCCGCCTGCCCTATTCAGTCCCCCTGATCTTTCAGGCCCTGACAGCCGGCGGCAGTCCCCCTGAAACCCGCGCCACTGTTGATCTGACTTTTGACCGGTACACCCTGGAGATCATCGAAGGCTCCCTGGAGGCGGCCCCGGCTCCGGTTCAGGAGGGGCCTTTTGACCTGTACTCTCTCGGGCTGCCCGTGATTCTGCAAAGGCTTGTGTATGAGCCCATGACCCGAACCTGGGCGTGTTTCGGATCGCTGAGCCTGTTTCATCGAGTGGCGCCGTCCGGGCCTGTCTCTCTGGCGCTGACTTCAGAGGGCCGGCTTTTCGGAGACCTGCCCGTGAGCTCACTGGCGCTGCACATGCCGCTTCGGGAGGGGAGCGACCGCCTGGCTCTGTCTCTGTACTCGGCCTGGGGAGTGATTGACGGAACGCCTTCCGCGAACCTCAATCAGACCCGGCTTGAGCTTGAGGGACGTCTGACTTTTCTTCCAAAAGCCTCCAATCCCCATCTCCGCTCTCTGAGTCTGGAATTGATTCTGGATGAAGGCCTCGCCGTGGCGTCCCAGTCCTTTGCCGGGAATGAGGAAGGATTTGAACTGCCGGCGGGCGAGGCCGTCTTCCGGATCCGGAATCCGCACTGCGCGGAACTGAGGTATCTGGACGAAACACGGACATGGATTTTCGATCTGGATATGGACCTGGGGCTTGCCTTCAGCGGTTTTCAGCCCCGCCTGGATCTGCCTTTCGTTTCCGGTGTTCATCTGACGCCGCAGGGTTTCCAGCTGCCTCAGATTTCGATTCCGGATCTGGGAATGACGGATTTTATCGGTTATCAGAAACTGCTGCTTCAGCTCTGGGCTTTCCGGATGGAGGCACACTCTTTCGACTGGTTCGAGTGGAGCGGAAACAGTGACGAGGAATGGGAATTTCGTTTTGATTTCGGGTTCAAACTGCCCGGTCTGCCGGCACGCATGGCGGCCCTGTGCGCGGAAATAGAAACCAGACCCCTGAGCGTGCTGGATGCCGCCTACCGCGACGGCCGTTTTCACGGCCGTGTCGAGACGCGGCAATTCCCCGCGGCTTCGGAGGTGCCCCTGGCCGAAGGGTCCGGATGGTCGGTGTCCGTGGAGGTTCTGGACGGTGTTTTCAGGGATTCCCTGAACACGCAGATCGTCGAGCTGTTCACGGCCGGACACATTGTTTTCCCGGCTCCCGGCGGATACCAGCGGGTCGAAACCGGCGCCTTGAGTCTGACCCTGAACCCCGACGGCATTTTCACAGGCCGTATCGATCCTTTTCAGCCGCAGGAGGCCATTCCCTGGAGCGCCCTGAGATGGGAAATCAGTCAGTCGCTGCTGCGGCTGCAGCCCGACACTTCGGGACAGGCGGCGGAGCTGGAGTTGGAAGGATCGCTCTTCCTGCCGTGGAACACGGGTGATGAGGCCGAAGCCCGGGGCCGCTGTGTCTATGATCCCTTAAACCAAAGGCTCACCGGCGGCCGGCTCGATATGGAACAGCCTTTCCGGGCGGGCATTCCTTCCCGGGCGGATTCGGCTTCGATGATTCTGTCGATACCGGCCTCGGCTGCGGTCTCACCCGATGGTCTTTTGATTCCCGACGGCCCGGGCCGTATTCTGCTGCCCGGTGATGAGGGATTGGAGGTGACTTATCAGGGACTGGCTTTCTCCCTCCCCGATCAGACGCTGAAGTCCGGCACCATTGTCTTTTCCGGCGGGCCGACCTTTCGGGCTTCTCCTCTGAACAGCGGGCCCGGCAATATATCCTGGAAAGTCGTGGACGCTTCCGGAACACCCGGTCTCGAAGGAGAGAATGGCTATTTAACGCTGCCTCCCGGTGCCGTGATCGAGAACGGCCGGCTGAAGGCAAGCGGTTCCGGGTCGGCTCAGTTCGGTTATCATGGCCTTCTGATCCGGGGGATTCAGGCGGAATTTTCCGATGGATACGCCATGGCGCTTGATCCTTTCGGCGTATCCGGCGGACGGATCGATTTTCTCGCCGGTGAAGAAAACATCGCTTATATGGACAGTACGGGATTTCATCCGGGGGAAGCCTTTGGAACCGATCGTTCATTCACCCGCCTCGGCCTTCCCGATACTTCGGCGGCCTATATTCCCATGGAAGGACTTCAGACGGAGGTTCTGGGAAAAACCCTGCGGGTTTACACGGCTGAGAATCAGACCGTTCCGCTGTTTCTTCCCGCTCTGGCCGGAACGGGAACGGTTCCACGGGTTCCCGTCAGCCTGGACGTGGAAGTGGACCCCGTGTCACAGCAGATCGTCGGCGGCTCGATTTTCGTGACTGCGGAACCGGACGGCGCCCTGCTCGATCTCGGGAGCCGGTCCATCGGTCTGGAAATCGTCTCACTGGAATATTCCAAAGATGAATCGGGCGTCTACGGACTGAAGGCCATGGTTCGCCCCATGCTGCCCCGGTCTCTGGCCGGGACGGGTCTGTCCGGTATCCGTGAATTTGACGGCATCGGGACTGGAGTCTTTCAATACCGGATTTTCCGCTTCGTATGTGCCGGACCACGCCCTGGCTACAGTGGATATGGGCCCGAACCTGACCATCACCCTGGACGGAATCCGTTTCCGGAACGATTCTCTCATGATGTCGGGCAACTGCCTGACGAGTCTTTTCGCCCTGCCTGACGGATCGGGACGGACGAGCTTTCACTTCACGGCCCGGCTGACGGGAGATTCAGCCGTTTTTCGGGTGCATACCGGGCACTGGCTGAGCCGGCTGATCCCCATGGGAAGCGCCATGATGGAATTTCCCGGGGGTGAGGATGCCCTTTTCCTCACGGCTCCGATGAAAGACGAAAGCATTTTGTTCAGGGCGGAAGAAGGTATTTTAACCATTCCGGCTCTGGATCCTTCATTCCGGATCACGATTCCGCTTCTCACGGTTTATCCCGCCAGGTATGAGATTCCTTCGATAACCCTGACCGGTGACCAGCGGCAGACGCTGACTCTGTTCGGTCTGGGTTTCCTCGTGGATGGCATGACTTTTTCCGTCAGCGCGCCGCCTGTCCTGGACATGGGACTCAGCGGCAGTGTCCGTCTGTTCGGCGAAGAGCTGCCCTTCACGGGCCTGTCCCTCGACACCCGGGGAACCATGCGGGATACGGTTCTGTCCGCTTCAAGGCTCTATCTGGCCGATTCCCTGCTCACAGTGGACACTTTGAAAATCGGTTCCAGTCAGCTTCAGCTGATCAGCCGTTTCACACCCCCGGATCCCTTTGCCGCCATGAATTCCCGTGACTTTATCATCCGTGTCAATTCACGGGGCGAATGGGTGGATGAATCCGGCGGAACGCTGGTGGAGGCCGCCCTCAGCCTGCAGTCCGAAGAGAAGGAGGGTGAGCCGGGAATTCTTCTCGGGAAGGAACCGATGGACGTGACCTGCAGGCCGGCCTCTCTGGACCTGACCTGGGTCTCTTCGCTGACAGAAGCGTCGGGCCGGATTCGGATCGGTCTCAACAGTTACTGGCCCGGATCCGAGGAAAGCGGGCAGGCGATTCCCATCACCGGCGAACTGCGGTTCTCCGGGTCCGAACTGACCCAGCGCCAGTGGAGTGTGGCCAAAGACAACCTTCCCACGGTGTGTCTGAAAGGCTTGCTGAACATCACCTTCAAAGAACCCACCATTCCCGATTCCTCGGAATTAATGATCATCACGGGCGGGTCCTACTCCCTGAATCTGCCCCAGGCGGCTTCCGACTCCAGCGGAAGCATTGATTTCGACAACTTCAAGCTGAAGCTCAATGATTTTGAATTCGGCCGAATCCATGATGGAGAGCTCACACTGGGCGGGCTCCATGTGGCCATTGACGATTTCACCTTTGGTCAGAATCTGGCGGATTTCAAGAAATATGAGATCGAGTTCACACCGGGCTCGCCCGTGAAGCTGGATTCGACCACTGTGGATGTGGATTTCTTTCTGAATTTCAGTGGTTCCATCAGTGAAGACCTGTCTGGATTCAGCGGCAGCATCAAGCAGCTGCTGGTCTTCCTGACGGACGATTATTTCCATCTGCTCATCGACGACGCCGATTTCGAAAT
Organism: bacterium; assembly: GCA_011388275.1. Classification (GTDB taxonomy): domain Bacteria; phylum Zhuqueibacterota; class QNDG01; order QNDG01; family DSAB01; genus DSAB01. The sequence goes on from DSAB01000130.1 coordinate 10,981, forward strand.
TCCGGATGTGATCGAAGGCCATCTGGATCTCATCGCCGACATTCCCCTTCAGCTGACGGATTTTCAGTTCCGCTTTCTCATCGGCGGGCGTCTGAACCTGGGAGGCAAGGGAATCGCCGCCGTCGGGGAACTGAGTTACGCGGAGCGGGAGTTCGACGGGGCGACCGTCAAACTGCCGGGATTTGGCGTATTCCTGGCCGGGCAGGGACTGGACATCAAGCTGACCCCTCTGCCCATCACCATCGATGATCTGGGCGGCGGCCTCTTTTTCAACGCCTCGCCGGAGATCGAGGATTTTGTGCGTGACGCCGTGAGTCTGGACACCGGGACCGATACGGCGCCTTTCATGGACGCTGTTAATGCATACAAGGCCCGGTTCACCAACATCATGTCGTTCGTCGAGCTCTACCTGTACGGAGCAATCTCCATACCCGATGATGCCATGTTCAAGGGCAAGGCCCTCATCATGCTGGCCACGGACAAGTTCCGTATCGATTTTAAGTGTGAGGTTGCAGGCGACTCGATGATGAAGGAGTTCGTGAGTCTGGAAGGCAAGGGATTCCTGGAGGTGGGTGTGCCCCAGGACTTCAGCAGTTTCCCCTACGCCGCGGGCAACCTGACCTTTGAAGTAAAAGGCGAAAGCCCGATGGGAGGGAATTTCCTCTCCTTGCCGGAAGCGGGCATCGTTCTGGAGTTTTTCGTGATCGATGCCGAGAGCTGGGCCGTGCACGGCCGTGTCTGGGCCAGCCTGATCCAGATGCTGGATGCGGATTTCGAGATCTTTTTCGGACCGCCCGGATTTCTGGTCCGCGGAAAAGTCGGCAGGACTTTTGATATCAAGGTGGCCACCATCGAAGCCGGACTCGAGCTCGCCGCTTGGTACAAATGGCAGGCACCCCGGGAATGGGGAGGGTACGGCAGAGTATGGATCGAGGCGGCGGCCGCCTGGAAAGCCTTCGCCGGTGTGCGGGGAGAGATGGGAGCCGCTTTGATCGGGACGCCGGATCTGTATCTGTACGGGTACGCCGAGCTGGATACCTGGTTTCTCGGCGTCCACTGGACCACCTGTTTATGGGCCCAGTGGCAGGACGGTAAAATCGACGGCGGCATCGGAGGGGATTCGCGTATCCTGGAGATTATTGCCGAATCGGAGCGTGTGGGAAACGAGATCATGAACGAGGCGGTCAAGGTCAACAACACGATTCTGTCGGTTAAAAGGGAAGGTTTCGGCCGGCTGTCGGAAGAGCAGATCCGCGCGATTATCGAAAACCTGAAATCGGGACAGAACGCCTTTTATCTGGATGTTCTCAAGGAGGATGTGGAGGATATCAAGGCGGCCCTGGACGTGCGCATCAGTGAATCGGAGAGGGATGATCATATCACGCGCTACAAACTCTACAAGGAACTGATCTCCGATTATGGCGGAACCCTGTCCTCCGCCTTCTCCGACGAACAGATAGACCGGCTCAATCAGAATCTGTCCGACTGGCAGAACGCGGTGGACGACCTCAACGGCGTGCTTTCCGAAAAGCTCGGCGCTTACCAGGGAATTCTTTCGGATCTGCAGGATGAGATCGCGGGATACCGTTTCCGTCTCGATACGCTCATCGGGCTGTCGGGCGGCGAAAGCCGGGGTTTTGTGGATCCCCTGAATGTGCGAACGGTTGTCGATCCCCAAACCGGCGAAACGCTTCTGTCTTTCACCGTGAGCGACACGGCGGTAAACCGGAATAAGGCTGAAGCCAGGGATCTGCAGCAGGAGTTCAAGGTCTGGCTGGACGAGGTGACGAAACGGATCCTGACCGTTGATTCAATGCGCCAGACTTTATACTCGTCCATCGGACCCTCGGGCGAAATCGGCCGGGCTCAGGAGGAGTTTGCCGAAGTTCTGTACCGGGCCGATGATCTGCTGGGATCCAACAGCGGCATATTTAAGGATTACCGGGATAAACGGGAACTTCTGAATGAACAGTATTTCCACGATGACGGAATGGGAACCGGAACCCTGAGAAACGTTTTCATCGAGTCCCGGTGGGTGCTTTCGGATCCTTCCTATCTGGAGAGGGCTTACAACCGACGTCTTGAGGCGCTTCAGGCTCTTTCCGGAAGCCCGATTGATATGGATTTGTCCATTTACAACAAATCCATCGCCGCCGACGAGCTGGCCATCGAGTTTTACCGGACGGTTCCTCTGGCCTTCCTGACCTTTAACATGCAGAGTCTCGACTCCCTGTACGCATCCATGCGGGGCAGTCTCGTCCCCTCCATGGCGCTGAAGGACCGGATCCATGGGGGATTCACCGGACACACCGACGCCCTGTGGGACCGGTACGCTCAGGTTTCTGAAAACCTCTATCAGCTGTATGATCATCTGGCCATCCATCTCAGAACCATCTCTCAGCTGACGGACCAGTCGCTGCCTGTGGATTTGCAAAGCGTCAAAGAGAAGCTGGAGATCCTGGAAAGTGAATTTCATATGTCCGGTTTGGGTGATTTCCAGCATTCCATGGATCAGGCGGCCGGCCGCTACCTGCCTACCCGGATCGGTCTGGAGTGGAGCAAGACGCCCGATCTGGTGGAGTTCGCCTACCGTGTCCTGGGTCAGGAAGCCATGGGGGATTCCGCCGGCGGATTCCAGGCCGTGGGCGGGCAAAATGCCATCGATCTGGACTTCTATCCGCCCCTTATCCAGTCGGGCCAGACTTACGCGCCCCGCGATATGCGAATCGAAACCCGGGTCCGCAACCGTGCCGGACTGGCCGTTCAGGCACAGAGTGTGGATCTGTCCCTCAGACCCCGGGATATGATCACCGGCATTCCGCGCTCGACAGTCAGCTCCGTTTCCGAAGGAGTGGTCATCGCTTACGGGAAACCCCGGTTCAGCGGGTATCCAAAAGTGCTCAACAGCGCTTCCGCTTACTGGAATGCGGCCTGCTACACCAATAACGATACCACCATTCATCTGGAATGGAGCATCGTGGATCAGGCGGGCAATGATATCAGCCATCTGTTCAGCGATTTCGAGGTGGGTGTGCTGCGGGCCGATGAAGGTTATCCCCAGGCCATGGAATACCGTTCTGTGGGGACTCTGAAGGAGTATACGCTGCCCCTGGATGTGGAGCCCAACACCTCGCCGCCTTATGTTTTCGGTGTGCGTGCCAAAGGACCGGATGATAGATTTGCCTCCCTGCGTCTGTCGGATGCCTTGTTCATCGATCATACACCACCGGTATTCCCCAACGACATGCAGGCGTCCTTTGAAACGGATCCCAATCTCAACCGGGTCATTGTCCGGTGCGCGGCCGCCCGGGATGAACTGGCGGAACCCGGGAAAAAACAGTTTTCCGTTTCCATCGATTCACTGAACGGCTATGAATATAAGCTTTTCTATGATCATGAAGATCCGGATACCATAGGCTGGAATGTCCTGACACTTCCCGAGACTTACGCCTACTATACACCGGAGTACCTGAAATACGCCACCTTCATCGTCATCGATGCGGGGACCCATCCCATGAAAGAGGGTTCCAACCTCATGCTGAGAGCCCGAAGCCCGCGGGCAGTCACCTTCAACGGATACAGCGATCCGGTCATCGTCCCCATTCCCAAACAGAAAGACCTGTCCTTCCCGAATCCTCCGGTTTTCACGGTGGCCGGTTTCACGGAGAACGGAGACCTTCGTCTGCACTTTGAAAAACCGGGGGCGGATGAGGAGAGCGGAATCCTGGGCTACCAGGTACAAATCGAGCGGGCGTCGGGAACCAGGGAAGTGATCCGGCCCTATCCCGAATCGGAAAATACGATGGACATACCGGGCGACTCGGTTTCCGCGGGACGGACGGTCACCTGTCCCCTGAATCTGGATATGGACGCCTATGCCGGCGTATGGCTCACGGTTGTCCTGCGAACCTTCAACGGATCCGGTGTCTTCATCCAGCGGTCGGCGGCCGGATGTCCCCCGCCTCCGCAAGCCGAACTTTGGGTCGGTTTTCATGAACCGGTGGCTCTCAAGCTGCCCTTTGCCCTGGATTGCAAAATGACAATACAAACGCGGCCCGATCCTTACACCCTGATGCTGGCCTTCGGGTCCGATTCGGGGAAAAGCGATCTGGGTTCCCGATCCTACTACATTATAGAGAACTATCCCGGCCGCATCACCGATTATATCGTTCTTCCGGAGTCGGCCGGATTCGGCAGTGCCGTGTTCGTTTCAACCTGGTCGGTTTCCAGGAATTATAACTACGATGCAAAGGCCGTTTCAGACACATTCACCATCGCTCTGACCATGCCCGACGGCCCCATGTTTACCCAGGTCGTTCAGGGTGAAGACGGCCGGCTCACGATCCCGGTACTGTCGCCGGCGTTCAGCGGACGGTTCGAATGTGTTTATCAATACGAGGTCCGGAGCCATGTCAGCGGGGAACTGCTGCGGCCGTTTCCGTCGGATCCGTCGGCGGTTGACATCCCGGCGGATGAAGTGACCGCCGGAGCCCGCCTGGTTCTTCCCTTTGTCGCCGAGGACTGTCCGCCCTCGATGACGGTTCGACTCAAAGGAATCGGCAGGGATGGCAAGGTCCAGATCGACGAGGCTTTGTGTCTGCCGGTTCCTCCTCCGCCCCGGCTGAGGATTTCGGCAGGGAAAACGCCGGCCCAGTTCTATATCGAGATCGAAGACACGCTGGATGTCCGTGTGATGAACGAGAACAAGCCGCAGGCAGGCACCATGCCGGCCCACCGGACGCTGCGGGCAGGGAAGATGGAAGGCGCTCATGATCTGGCCGATCTGGTTCTGCAGGACAGGAAGCACAAACTCTTTATCAGCCCTGCTTTTCAGGGGGATCGGGTCTATATTCGTTCCAGCAGTGTTACGGCTTACGGCCAAGTCTCGGAAAGCGCCGATTACACGGCGGAAATGCCGCCTCCCGATATTTTCAAAATGGTGACTCAGAACAGCCAGGGAATGCTGACCATTCCTCTGTTTTCCACGGGGTTCCCGTCTTCAACCCAGGTTCTGGGTTATCAGTACGGGATCGGAACAGCCGCCGGAAATTACGATCTTCGGAGTCTGCCCTCATCCACGGCGGCCATGGACTTCGCGGCTTCAGCTTGCCAGCCGGGTGATATTTTAACGCTGCCGGTGAATGTGCTCGATCTGCCCGCGACACAGCCCGTCTTTGTGGTGCTGAGGTCCCTGGCACGGTCCGGTGAGGAGGCCATTCAGGAAAAGTCATACCTGCCCCTGGGGCCGCCGCCTCTGAGTCCGGTCATGATCAAGTCCGCCCCGGGACGTGTCACACTCCGCTTCCGGGGACAGTTCGAATCCATTCAGCGGTTCGGCGGCCGGCTAACGATCCATTTCATTCTTGGATCCGATCCCGACGGATCGGATATCCTGACAGATCAGTTTGTCATCGGATCCGGCGGTGCCTATCAGGCCGAATTCCCGCTTTCGGGAGTCCACGTGGGCCGGTCCTGTCATCTGAAAGCCTGGTACGAGCGGTTTGATCAGAATTCCATGCCCTTCCGGACCGAACTCACTCCGCCCTGCGAACCCATGTTCGTGGAAGTTTTTCAGAGTGGTGATGAAGCCCTTGTTCTGCCGATTCAGAAAACGGGATTCAACGGGGCCGCCGATGTGGCGGGATACCGTTACGGAATCGGGTCGGCGCCGGGCAGCCATGACATCCGTCCCCTGCCGGCCTCGGGTTATGACTTTTCTCCGGACCAGGTACAGGCGGGAATGGAGCTGGTTATCCCCGAAGGAACTCCGGGGCTGCCCAAAACCGTGACTGTCGCGCTGCAGGCCGTGAATGAACGGGGAGTCACGGATTTGTGCGAGGCATCCTTTCAGCCCAATCCGGTCCGGCCGGTGATCCGTCTTCTGGAGATCATTCCCGGATTCGAAGCGGGCAACCATACGCTTCGCTGGCAGGTGGATATCGGTTCCGTCGATCAGAAGACGGAGCATTTTATCATGCGGGCCTGGCGGGGCGACGCCGGGTCGGGGCCGACCATTATCGCGAAATCACCCTATGAATATCCAACATGGGATTGGTCCTATACCTATGGGGTTCGACAGTCCCATCCGGTTTTCGAGTGTCCCGTTACCATGCTGCTACCCGTGAACGCGACCTATTTTGTGGAAGTGGTGGCCAGCGACCGGTACCGGGAGAAGCAGTCGCTGCCCTATCGTCTGTCGTTCAGGATCGACAAGGAGTTCAATCTGATCGATGTGAAGGTGCTGTCAATGGAGCCGTGAAAGAGAACGCGCATGATCCGTCACTCTTTCGATCCGTCCACACAAGAATCCGGCGGAGCGAATCCGTCCGCCGCAAAAGGGAAGAATACTATGCGAACCTGGATCTGGTTGTTTTCCGGATTTCTGGCCGTTTCCGCGGCCCGGGCCGATTCCGGCGATTTTCTGACGGCCGTGCGGGCGGATACGGTTTTCCTCTTCATCAGGGAAACCCCGCCTGTAGGAGTGGTCTGTCATGTGGAGCGGAAGGGGCCCGGTGATAGGGCTTTCGTCCGGATGACCCAAAATCCTCTGCGGCCCGCGGTCAGCGGCGCTCAGGTATCGGCGATACTGGGAGATCATTACAGCACCATTCAGGCTCAACTGGAAACGGTCTCGCCTGAACAGATGCTGCTGCGGCTGAGATTCGATACTTTTACATCCATGATTTACTCCATGCTCTATCATCCGGTGGGAACCCTTCTCGGCCGTTTCTTCAAAATGCCCGGGCATGAACCCGGTAATCAGTATGTCTACCGGGTACTCTGGATGAACCGGGACGGAGAAGTGATCCGCGCTCGGGAATCAGAGGTCAGAATCAAGGAGAATCCGCCGGATCCGCCGGACAATCTGCGAGTTCGTCTGACGGAACGGGGAGTGGCGGTGGAATGGGATTATCCGCGATGGCGGCCGGGGCGGGGGGACCTGACGGTTCAGTTTGTTCTGACCCGGAAGACTTCGGCGGGCATCTGGGAACGCATCCATGACAGAATCCTTCTGCGCATGGACGGACTGGCCTACTTCTATGCCGATCCCCTGGCGGAGCGGGGTGAGACCTATATCTACGCGATGAAGGCTGTAGACGCGCTGGGTTTGGAGAGTGAAAGGGTGGAAGCCGGTCCCCTGACTGTGAGAGATATCACGCCTCCTTCGGCTCCTGCGGGACTGACAGCGGAATCCGGACCCGGGGGAATACGGCTGATCTGGAATCAGAATCCCGAGCTGGATGTGATTGCCTATCATGTGTATCGATGGGAGGGGATCTCTGAAGATTCGGTCCGGATCAATGCCGATCCGGTTTCCTGGGAGGATCCGTTTTTCATCGACGAAGGAGCCGTGACGGGCGTTCAGTATTATTACGGCGTATCGGCCGTGGACCGGGAAGGAAACGAAAGTGTGCGGTCCAACCGGATCGCCGTTTTTCCCACGGACCGGACGCCTCCGGGAAAACCCATGAATCTTTCCGCCGGTCTGGAGGACGGAATGGTGGTCCTCACCTGGGCGCCGCCCGCTGATACCGATCTGTGGGGGTTCCGGGTGTCCCGGGGCTTTGATGAAGCGAATCAGTATATCTTGAGTGAAAAAGCGGGTTTGAATACGAACTATTCCGACCGCGGCACGGACAAAACACCCCTCCGTCCGGGAGGGCGTTATTTTTACACGGTGAAAGCGCTGGATACGCTGCGCCGGGCCGGGGAACCGGCCGGTGTCTGGATCACGCTTCCGGATCGGGAAGCTCCGGATCAGCCGGGAGGGATTCTGGCGGACATCGAGGGGGAGGCTGTCCGGATCCGGTGGAACCCCAGTCCGTCTCTGGACGCGGCCGGCTACCGGGTTATCCGCCATAAAGGGGAAATCGCGGAGGAGTTGAAAATGGAGGAACCCGGCCGGACAGTTCTGTTCGATCGGGCGGTTCAAAAAGGATTCACTTACCGGTATTCCGTGACGGCGCGCGATACCGCAGGCAACGAGAGCGCGCCCGTGACTTCAGCGCCTTTGTTTATGCGGGATTTCGATCCCCCGCCCCGGCCCCGATTTACAGCGGCCCGGTTGACGGAACAGGGAGTCCGGATCTACTGGGAGCTTGTGGTGGATTTTGATCTGGCCGGATATCATGTGTACCGATCCGTCCAGGCCACGGGAATTTTCGAGAGGATCACAGTTTTCCCTGTGACGGACCTGGAATTCGTGGATTTCTCGGGAACGCCCGATCACTGGTATCGGGTACGGGCGGTGGATACATCGAACAATGAAAGTGAAGCCCTTGAGGCGGTGAAGGCCGTCCGCGGACCGCAGTGAGCGGCCCGCGGACGTTCGCGTCTTGTTTCCGGCTTCGTATTGGGTGAAAAAGCCGGTTTTCTATTTCCCGTTCGGCAGATCCAGGCCGTAATGATCGCTGATATCCAGAGGCGGCATGGGGCCGTCCAGCGGTTTACCCTCTTTGACATACCAGTCGAACCAGTCCAAAAGGCGGTACAACACATCGATTCGGCCCGGCTGTCTGGAGTTGCCGTGGCCTTCTCCCGGGTATTGAACGAGCCGAACCGCCGGATGGTCGTTCATCTTCAGGCGCCGGTAGTATTCCAGACTCTGTGAGGGATGAACCCTCGTGTCATGCGTCCCGCCCAGAATGAGAACCGCGGTTTCGCTCTGATGAGCCCAGTAGACGGGACTGCGCTTCAGGCTCTCCTCCCACATCTCCTCCAGAAAACAGCCGGAATGAACCAGAAGCTCTTCCCAGGGAATGTCCGTGGTTCCACGTTTGCTGATGAGATTGCTGATGCCCACAAACATGCCCACGGCTTTGACCTTTTTCGTGTAATAGGACGAGAACCAGGCCGCCGCGTAGCCGCCGTAGGATCCTCCCTGCAGTCCGACCCGGTCTTTGTCCGCGTATCCCCTGTCGATGAGAGCGTCGATGCCGTCCGCGATGTCATCAAACTCCACGCCGGCCGCGTCCTCGTAACCCGCCAGGGCGAACTCCACGCCGTAACCCGTGCTGGCCCGGTAATTGGGATAGAACACGAAATAGCCCCTGCCGGAGAACACCTGTCCGGGTGTGGAATAGGCGCTCACCCAGCGGTTGGAATAGTGGGATTCCGGACCGCCGTGAACCGTCACCACCAGGGGATAGGTTCTTCCTTTTTCAAAGTCTGCAGGATAGATCAAAAGCCCTTCCAGTTCCTGGCCGTCGCGGGCGCTGTACACGAAAATTTTCTGCTTTCCCAGAACACGCTCATCCAGCCAGGGATTGAGATTCGTCAGTTTCTCCGGATCCTTGCCGGGCGACCAGATCACCAGTTCAGAGGGGTGCGTGGGCGAGGAAGCGGTCATGACGAACGTCCTGAAATCCGGTGTCAGCGAAGGGTTGGAAAAGACAAGCCCCGAATTTCTGGAGTGAAGGATCAATTCACGTCTGCTTCCGTCCGTCCGGACCAGTCTCAGAGTCGGCCAGACTTTTTCTCCGGATTTGTAGAGTATGGTGCGGTGGTCCTTCCACGCGACCCACTCGACATGGCCGATGAAATCAGGGGGAGTCAGATTTTTCAGGCCGCTTCCGTCCGTGTTGATCACGTATACCTGACTGACCGCGTGGTCTTTGGTTTCAAGGGCCGCGCAATAGGCCAGTTTGCCGCCGTCGGGACTGAACGCGTAATTGCCCAGTTTTCCGGGGTTGTCGGTCAGTTTGGTCAGATCTTTGGTTTCGGGATCCAGAAGATAGACCCGGCGGAACATATACCGGTGGTCGATGAGGTTCTGTTCGGTGATGTCCACGGCCAGTTTACTTCCATCCGGACTGAACTCGAATCCCCAGACTGTTATGTTTTCGGTCAATTGTTCGGGAGCGCATCCGCTTTTTCCGCCCGCGCACTGCATATAGAGGTTGCGGTGTTTCAGGCTCTCTTCATAAAAGATAAACCCGTAGCCCTTCTGTTCGAGGGCTTTTTCTCGCTGAGTCGCGGGCTCGGAAGCGATAAAGACGATCTTCCTGCCGTCCGGACGCCATCGGTAAGAGAGCACGGAGGTCTCCGAACGGGTCAGCTGAAAAGCCTCGCCTCCCTCCAGGGCGATGCCCCATACCTGTGTGACGGCATTCTCGCCCCGTCTGGTCGTGAATGAGATGAGGGAGCCGTCGGGTTTCCACTGCACGGAAGACACATTGACTTTTCCGGTGATGAATGGAAGGGGTTTTCGGTCCCTGACGGACATGACCCAGAGCTCGGAGTAGGCGCCGCCGGGTTTATCCGAGGCCGTCCTCGGAACGCTGACCGTGTAGGCGATCCACTTTCCGTCCGGACTGATGATTGCGTTGGAGCATGATTTGAGGCGAAGCACGTCCCCGGCTGAAAGCACATCACGGGACGGCGACGCGGAAGCGGACACGACAAACAGAACGAGTAAACCTGTGATCAGCATGGAATGCTGCAGACCGGTTCGTTTTGGTTTCATGGCGGGAACCTCCTGTAGTTTATATAAATAAAAGTACAAAATTATCGTTTGCAGCGCAACAGGTTTGTGGGGAAAAGCATTTCGGATTGCGGATTGCGAATCGCAGATTGCGGAAGAGAAAAACGCATAGAGCACGAAGCAGAGGGTATAGAGCAAGAAAAAGATGACCGCAGGGCCGCCATTCATTCGATGAAACAAAACACCTGTTCCTATTCGTATACATAGAAATACAGCCACTGCTTACGGAGGGAAAATGAAAATCAAAAGCACGCTTTCCAGGCTCGCGGCGGCCGGATCCGTTCTTCTCATGATGTTGACCGCGTCTTCCTCATTTTCTGAGGAGAAATCCGTACCGGCCTCGCCCATCAAGGCCGGAAGGACAGTCAGCGCCGTGCTGGAGCCGGAACAGACCCACGCTTACACCCTCACGCTGAAGAAAGACCGATTCGTGTACGGCGAAGTGGACCAGAGCGATGTGGATGTGGTCGTCACCGTTTCCGGCCCGGACGGGAAAATCCTCGGTGCTTTCAACATGCCGGCTCGCATAACCGAGTCCTTTCAATTCGACACCGAAACCGAAGGCGAGTACCGCATCGAAATCAAGCCTTTTGAGGATCAATCCGGCCCGTATACCATCACGATTCTCCGGCTCGAAGCCAAAGCCGCTGATCCGAAAAAACGCGTGAACCAGCTCATGGCCGCGTATATCGGCTCCGGGAAACCCGGCGCCGCGCTGGCCGTCCTCAAAGACGGAAAAATGATCTTCGCCAAAGCTTACGGCATGGCCAATCTCACCTATCGAATTCCTTTCACCCTTGAAACCCCCAACAACATCGGATCCTCATCCAAACAGTTCACCGGATTTGCCGTGGCTCTTCTGGAAAAGCAGGGAAAGCTTTCTCTGGACGATGATATACGAAAGTATTTTCCCGAACTTCCGGATTTTGGAAAGACCGTCACGCTGCGGCATCTGGCCTCTCACACCAGCGGATACCGCGAATACATCAACCTGCTTGCCATGGCCGGCAGGCGGTTTGAGGAAGGCGACTATATCAAACGGGACGAGATCATCGACATCGTAAAGAACCAGCCCGAGCTGCAGAACAATCCAGGGGACGAGTTCAATTACAACAACACGGGTTTCGCCCTGCTCGCCATGGTGGTGGAGCGCGTCACGGAGCAGAAGTTCCCGGAATGGATGCGGGACAATGTGTTCGGACCCCTGGGCATGACGCGCACGGTGGTAAGAGGCAATCCGAACCGGATCGTGCCCAACAGTTCCACGGGATATACCCTGACCCGGGAAGAGGGATTCAGGGAAGCGCGGGATATTTTCGCGTCCACGGGAGCCGGCGGCATCTACGCCACCGTGGGTGATCTGGCCAAATGGATAAATCATTTCAAAACCGCTGAAGCAGGCGGCCGGGAGGTCATGGACCGAATGTTCGAACCCTTTGTGCTGAACAGCGGAGATACCACGGGGTACGGACTGGGCCTGTTCATCGACACGCACCGCGGGCTGAAACGGATTCAGCACGGCGGCGCGGATATCGCCCACCGGTCCATGGTGGCGTATTATCCGGAGATCGACGCGGGTGTGATCACCCAAAGCAACAACGCGGCGTTTTCCGGCGGCATGGCCGATGCGCTGGCCGAAATCTTCTTCGGCGAATTTATGGAACCGGAAAAAGAAAAAGATGACGAGCCCGGCGAGTTCAACCCGGAAGAGTACGATCCTGAAGAATTCGATAAACTGGCGGGCCGGTATGAGCTGGAGATCGCGCCCGGGTTCATCCTGACATTCACTCGGGAGGAGGACACGTTTTACTGCCAGGCCACGAATCAGCCACGTCTTCAGATCGTTCCCACATCGGACTCCACGTTCAAATGGCTGGTGGTGGACGCGGGCATCACCTTTCACCGGAACCAGGAGAACGAGGTCGAATCCCTCACTCTCCATCAGAACGGCCATCACAAGGCCAGGCGCCTGATGGAGGAACCCTGGAAGCCGTCCCGGGAAGAGTTCGAGGCGTATAAAGGCCGGTATTTCTGTGATGAGCTGGAGACGTTCTATACTCTGGCCGCGGACGACAGCGTTCTGGTAATCCGCCACAGGCGCTTGAACGACATGAAACTCGTTCCTTCAAAGAAGGATATGTTCAACTCCGTGTTTCCCGTATCCGAGCTTGTGTTTATCCGTGACGAGGCCGGGCGAGTGTCGGGGTTTAAAATATCCAATGGAAGGGCGAGAGACGTTCTTTTCAAGAAGCATTAAAGAAAGGAAAGCAGCACAGCGTTTTGAGCTGTGCTGCTTCTTTCGGCGGCCCGTTTAGAGAAAGCTTAAACCCAAAGCTTTCTGAAAAAGAAACGTTCATTCCGTCATGTTTCCAATCAATATACTCTTGTATTTTTAAACAAATCAATCTAAATTATCATATTGGAAGGGATTTTTTAGGTAAGAATCCCGAAAGGAACAGAGTCGCAGCGCAAACCAAACCTGGCCCGTGGTAAAAGACCGCATCGAACGAATGCATGATTGTGAAATCTCTATTACGTGGAGAAAAGAAAAATGATCCGAACAACGGTTATTGTTCGCTCCGACATATGCGATTGCTGCGGCACCTGCGCGGGCGTATGCCGTGAGAATGCGATTGAATTGAGTGAAACGATAGTGCAAATTGACAGTGACCTTTGCGTGGGATGCCTGGATTGCGTCCGCATCTGTCCCATGGGCGCATTGGAGGGTTCGGCATGAAAAGAGAAGTGGATCTGATTGTCGTAGGCGCAGGGCCTGGAGGTTCCTGGGCGGCCAAGCACGCGGCAAAAGCCGGATTATCCGTGCTTTTACTTGAGAAAGACCGGGAAGTGGGCGTTCCGGTGCGCTGCGCTGAAGGAGTGTCTGAAAAAGGGCTGAGAAGCGTGATATCCATTGATACCCGCTGGATCGCGCAGGTGATACGCGGCGTGCGCTTTATCGCACCAGACGGCACAAAGGTGGACGCCTATCCGGGTGAAACGGGTTATATACTGAATCGCAAGCTGTTTGACGCGGCTCTGGCCGAGGAGGCCTGCCAGTCAGGCGCCCATCTCTATACCAAGGCGAATGTCACGGGTCTGCTGATGGAGAACGGCAGGACCCGGGGAGTGCGGTTGCGGCATATCGGTGAAGAAAAGGAAATCCGCTGTAGCATTGTTATCGGTGCGGACGGCATTGAATCGCGAATCGGACGCTGGGGCGGACTGAACACCGCAATCGCCTGGACAGAGATGGCCGCATGCGCCCAAATGACATGCTGCAATATAGACATTGAACCGGAACGTGTAGAGCTGTACATGGGCAGGGAGATCGCACCCGGCGGGTATGCCTGGGTGTTTCCCAAGGGTCCGCGCAGCGCGAATGTGGGACTGGGCATTTCAGGTGCTTTTAATCCAGACAAGAAAGCACTGGATTATTTAAAGGATTTTGTGAGCAGAAGGTTCCCCAATGCCTTCGCCATGACAATTGTTGCCGGGGGTGTGCCCATCGGGCGGCCTTTGCGGGATATTGTGTCGGACGGACTTATGCTCGTTGGTGATGCCGGCCGGCAGACCAATCCCATGAGCGGCGGTGGCATTGTCAATGCCATGATTGCCGGAGAACTGGCGGCCAAGACCGCAGCGGCGGCGATTAAGCAAGGGGATGTATCTGTCCGAAAATTGCGGGCATATGCCAGGGACTGGACCAGGGAAGAGGGACGTAATAATTACCTGTCCTATAAATTCAAAGAGGTCATTTCAGGTTTCAGTGATGAGGATATCAATCAAACCGCAAGGATGCTGTTAAAAATACCGGTGGAGAAGCGCAACGCCTTTAATGTGTTCAAGGCGGCGCTGATCAGGCATCCGAAACTGGTTCTGGAAGCGAGGAAGGTTTTTCTTTAATCGGGTAATGCATATAAGCACAAGCAAGTTAAGAGTGTTTTGTCAGCCATAGGGGTCATTTCGAATGGTTTATGTGTTCCGGCCCGCAGGGCCGCGTCCAAACTCGCCCGGTCAGAATACCGGTCCAAACGCATAGCCTCATTTAAGGAGGATTTTTTATGATAAACCCAACCGAAACCCGGAACATGGCCCTGTTCTGCGATTTCGAAAATATCGCTCTGGGAGTTCGTGACGCCAACTACGCCCAGTTCGACATCGTCAGGGTGATCGAGCGTCTTTTACTCAAGGGCAATATCGTTGTTAAGAAAGCCTACTGTGACTGGGCCCGTTACAAGGAATTCAAGGCGTCCATGAACGAAGCCTCCTTTGAGCTGATCGAGATTCCCCATGTGCGCCAGTCCGGAAAAAACTCGGCCGATATCCGCATGGTCGTGGACGCTCTCGACCTGTGTTACACCAAAGAGCATGTGGACACGTTTGTCATCATCAGCGGCGATTCTGATTTTTCCCCCCTGGTCAGCAAACTGCGTGAAAACAACAAAAAGGTGATCGGTGTGGGCGTGAAGAATTCCACATCCGACCTGCTGATGGCCAACTGCGATGAGTTTATTTTTTACGACAATCTGGTGACCAGTCCGCCGTCGCTCAAGAAGAAGGCCCCCGGAAAAACCGTCCGGAAAAAGGCGAAGGGTAAAGAAGAAAAGCCGGAAAAAGGACAGAAACAGGAGGCCTGGGACCTGATCGTGGATACCTACGAGGCCCTGGTGGAGGAGCGGGGGGAGGGAGAAAAGATCTGGGGTTCCATGATCAAGCAGACTCTGAAGCGCCGCAAACCCGGATTCAGTGAATCCTTCTACGGTTTCCGTTCTTTCGGCCAGCTGCTGGAAGAGGCCCAGGCTGCCGGCATTCTGGAGCTGGAGAAGGAGGAAAAATCGGGCGGCTATATCATCAAAAGCTTTTCCGGGCAGTGAGGGGCCAAGCGGTCCGCCGGCGGATCAGCAGGATGGATTTTGACTGGATGGCCGGGACATGGCTTTTAGTGCCTGAATGGAAGCGGGAAAGGGGTTTTAAGACGCAGGAACAGGACGCCGGACTCATGAAGGAAAAGATCGTCTGGGGTAAAAACGGGAGAGGGAAAGACGTAAAAAGCCTTTCGGATTTCGGATGGCGGATGGAAAAGATACAAAACGTTATGTACAAAGGAGGAAAGGTCACGATAAAAAGAGAGTGACAAAGAAATGCGCCGAAGGCGCATGGCATTCTTAGCCCGGGGTGTCAACCCCGGGTAGAGAGAAAAAAGCAATCCCGGCCCTGAAGGGGTGGTGTGTCCAGGGCATGGACATGTCACGGTAACGAGCCTGTAAAACGCCATTTTTTGGACATGCTTCTTGACAAATAGCCCTTTTTAATGTAAATTAGGATACTATAGTAACTCTATTTACATTAAAAGAGGTAATTTTATGATAAAGCGGCATATTCAGTCACGGGTTGAGAACGCTCTGTTCAAGGGAAAGGCTGTCATCCTCTATGGCGCCCGGCAGGTCGGTAAAACGACCCTGATCAAAGAGATTGAGAACAATTACAAGAGGGATTCTCTTTATCTGAATTGTGACGAGCCCGATGTGAGGGCGGCGCTGACCGATGTGACCTCCACCGGTCTGAAGCAGCTGGCCGGTGGAAAACGAATGGTCTTTATCGATGAGGCGCAGCGGGTCAAAAATATCGGGATAACCCTGAAGCTGTTTGTGGATCAGCTTCCCGGAGTGCAGGTGGTATCCACCGGATCTTCTTCTCTGGACCTTTCAAACGAGATTGCGGAACCGCTTACCGGCCGCGCCTATGAGTTTCATTTGTTTCCCTTTTCTCTGGCGGAGCTGCAGAGTGTCTATTCACCTGTCGAACTGAAACGGATGATTGAGTCGCGAATGGTCTTGGGCATGTATCCTGATATCGTGCTCCAGCCCGGGGAGGCGCCGGCGCTGCTGCGCAGCCTGAGTGCCAGTTATCTCTACAAGGATGTGCTTCAGTATCAGGATATCCGGCGGCCCGAGCTGCTGGAGAAATTGCTGCGGGCATTGGCGCTTCAGATCGGCCGGGAGGTATCTTATAACGAGCTTTCCAATCTGCTGGATGTCAGTAAAAAAACGATCGAGAATTACATTCAGCTTCTGGAAAAGGCATTTGTCGTTTTCCGGCTGCGCCCCTTCAGCCGCAATTTGCGCACTGAGCTGAAAAAAATGCGGAAGATCTACTTTTATGATACCGGAATCAGAAATGCGCTGATCAATAATCTGAATGGAGTCGAGCTGCGGCAGGACACGGGCCAGCTCTGGGAAAATTTCATGATCAGTGAGCGGATGAAGCTGCAGAACAACCGGGGCAGGGTTGTGAACACCTGGTTTTGGAGAACGCACCGTCAGGCTGAAGTGGATTACCTTGAAGAGGCGGATGGCGCGCTGCAGGCGTTTGAGTTCAAGTGGAAACCGGGAAAAAGACGGGTGCCGAAACCTTTCAGGGATGCCTATCCTGACTGCGGGGTTGAGTTTATTGATCGTGATACGTATGGGAGTTTTACGGGGATAACGTGAAGAAGTGCGCCAAATGGCCGGCATGGTCATTCGATCAGGACACCGACGAAGCAAAGAGATAAAAAACAATCCCGGTCCTGAAAGGGGCGGGATGTTTAAGCCCCGGGCGCAGCTCGGGGTAGTGAGGACAGGAGAACCCTGTTTTTTCTCCTTGAAAGTAGAATAAAATATGTCATATTTTACCTTAAGGGTAAAAAGTAAAATAAAGGATATTTTATTTTACCGGGGAGTCCGCATGAATATCAAAGATTTTCAACCCGGAATTCCGATTCACGGTTTTTTCCGCCTGGATGGGTGAGTAGAAATAGCATAATCCGGCCTTGTTTTATTGATATTCTTCGAAAAATTAATTTATATTTGGTTTTACCTGAAATAATGTCTATTTTGCAAAACACCCCATGATTAAAGCTTGTTCAACAGCGAGGCTTTATCGTGCAATTCTACATCGCTGTGACTGACAATGAGTGGTACCGTTTCCTGTCCGCTATCCGGCCCGACGAAGTCAGTTTCCGGGAGCCGGGCGGCGGACAAACTCCGCGAACCATTTGTTTTATCCCAAAAGCCGATAATTCTTAACCGGGAGGTTTTTATGAATCTCTTTCAGTGGGTAGATGAAAAGGTCAAAAACCAGACGGTCTGGGATATAGGTGTTCTTAAACTATTCTGTGTAATCATCGGTATGATTTTAGGCGCCTGTTGGTTTGAGTTTGTTTTTCGCCATCAAATGTGGTTTATCATCGCGGCCATTGTCCTGTTTGTCATTCTCATGATCCGGTTTTTTACGGGGAAAAAGAAGGCCGGATGAGGCAGGGCAAAGGGAAAATAGAATATTTAATGTTGAATGTTGAATGGAAAAGATGTCAGATCCGATAATCACTGCTACCATTCTGTACGACCTGGTCCATTGTCCCCACCGGATCTATCTGGATCAATACGGGGATGAGACCGACAGAGATCCGGAAAGCGCCTTCTTGAGATTGCTGTGGGAAAGGGGAGCGCTGCATGAACGGGAAGTGATGTCCGGGATGGAAGCGGAGTACACGGATATTATCATCAAGAAAACGGAATGGCCGGTGAATGATCGTTCCATCAAGTCGCTGGCGCCCGTTCTGGGTTTCAAATGGCGGGACGAGAATCCCTCGGGCGCCGAGTCCATTGAATGGTATGATGAGTGGGTGCGGACCGGAAATCCCGATGCGAAAAAGCGGATTCTGCTTTATAATGAAGATGATTGTGTGGCCACGAGGGTGGTGCTGGACGGGGTGAAGCAGCTGGAGGTGAAGCAATTTTAAATTTTGAATTTTGAATGGGGAAAAAACCGTGAGAGATAAAGACAGCCTGTCCCGGCTCTCCATATTTTTTCAATTATTAAAGAGCCAGGATGAGAGGTGAAGACGTGAGGAAAAGATGGATGGCGGAGTGAAAAAATGCAAAGAGCAGAGGGCATAGGGCATAGGGCAAAAGATAAAAGATGGAAAAGAGGGTGACGAAGAAAGGGCGCCGGAGGCGCCGGGCAATCTTAGCCCGGGGTGTCAACCCCGGGTAAATGAATAAAAATAAATCCCAAGCCCCGTAGGGGCGAAGTATGAATGCAGGGAAAAGCAGAGCGCAGAGCGGAATTGACAGTAAAAAATGAACAAACCAGTTTTTTTCGAATCACGAATCACGGTTTTACTGTGGTCCGCGGTTTCGAGCGAGGCGAGAAAGATAGCGTGGTCCGAACCCCTTAAAATGAATATGTAGTGGGTGGTTCGATTTCGTCTGTATGTATTTTTATAGGATAATTAAGAAAATGGCGGATGTGTTGGTAATCGTTTGCATAATTTAACGTATATCGTTATATTTTGCAAACAATGACCAATGGATGGGCATAAAAATGATACGCAACT
>DSAB01000140.1 GCA_011388275.1 bacterium
AGACAGAGACAGAGACAGAGACAGAGAAAGAGAACGGCCATGCGTTTCATGAGCCCCTCCCTGTTTTAAAAAAATGGGTGTCCCGGTACACGTTGTTCATGTCGGCGATGATGTCAATGCCTTCCATCATGACTCCGGGTCGCACCTCCACCGGCGTTGGAAGGTCGATTTCCTTGTCTTTGTAATAGGCGCCCAGCTCCTTGACGCCGAAGAAATAGTCTTCGATATCCGGAAACCAGACGACCAGAATCCACTCATACAGGCCCGGTTCGAGCGACATGCGGTAATTATGGCTTTCCGAACCCGAAGGTATGGGTTCGCTGTAGGCAAGACCTCCGCTGTAAAAGGCATCGGTAATAAAGTCCAGAAGCGAATCATCATCGGTGATTCCCGCGGGGTAATGCTTCATGGCCACGGTCATGACCAGCCGGGTCGAGTCGGGCCACGCGTTCAGAAAAGTGATTTTTCCCTGAATGCCGGGTATATTACCCGGAGGACTGAGGCCTTTGTCGCTGTAGCAGCCCAGGGCCAGCACGCCAAGCAGCACACAGAAAACCGATCTTTTCATGAATGTTCCTCCCGAGATTCAGGCCTGCGGTGGATTATCCGGCATTTTTTTCCGGGCCATAGAGCCGCCGATCAGCCCTCCCAGCGTACCGAATATCGCGTTGATGATGAGACTGAATATCAGTCCGATCAGTGTAAAGAGGGGCTCCATTCCCTCACCTCGATCCCACCGGGTGATGATATCATCGAATTCGGTCGACAGATCGCTTCGTATTTCCATGAGACGTCTCATGATTTCCCGGGTCGGATGGATTTGCAGGACGACCATGAAGAAAGTGCTGAGAAACGTACCGATCAGGGCGCCGAAAAGACCGGCCAGAAGACCCGCCATGGCGCCGTCTCCGGCCGTAAATTCCATATCGGGCCCGTAATCCCTGGCGTGAAGCATGGCCGCTGCGGCGCCGCCCAGAAGGATCCACAGGCAGCAGAAACAGTTTCCAAGATTGATGAACGGCAGCGTGGACAGCAGTCCGATAATTGCTCCGCCGATCAGTGCGGGTACAAGTTTGCTGGGTTTCATGAAGCCACCTCGTTTTTTTGAATCCATTGATCAAGGGCAGTCAAAGCCAGGATGCCTGTGACGGCTCCCAGGGGGGCGCCCGCGAGGGCGCGAAGCCAGGAGAGGTCCGGAACCCATCTTGTGGCGGTCAGAGCCATGAACAGCGCCGAGGGCACAAAACAGCCCGCAATCATTCTCCCTGTCGGCGGCCGGTGAATCCTGAACAGCATAACCGTGATCAGACCCAGGAGAAACCCCAGATAGATGCCCGTGCATCGTGCGCAAACGGCCATAGGGTGCCCGTCGACTTGAAAGGAACGCGCGGGCTCCTGATGGCACAGGGGCGAAAAAGCCAAAATGATCCAGGCCGCCGCCCGCCGTTCTTCGCGACTTCCGTTCTGAAGCAGGGGAGGCGCGAACAGGGTGAGGCACCAGACCAGTGCCGACAATATGAGCAAGCCGCGAAGCGGCAAATATTTACGATACTTCAAACGAATCAACTTGACCCGGGATATTTTTTAAGAGTTCAAATCAATATGATAAATAGCGGCTGAAAAGTCAACCGGTTTTTCACTGGAGACGGGAAACGAAGATGGCGGTCAGGACAGATGAGGGTCCTGCTCATTCTGCGTACCGGGAGACCGGTCTGTCAGAAGAATGAGCGTGGCTCCCCAGCCGCCTGAATCAGGAGGCGCATCCCCGAAGTCACTCACCAAAGGGTGCCGTTCGAGAACTTTTCTAACTTCCCATTTCAGACGGCTGCGGCCTTTTCCGTGAACAATCTTCAGACGGTTCAGCCCAAGCCTGCGCGCGTTGTCCAGGAAGACCTCGACCATCTCTTCCACCTGTTCGGGGAAGAAGCCGTGGAGATCGAGGCAGTCGGTTATGGGGATACGGTCGGGGATTCCAGGCGGGTGTTTGCCGGGTTTTCGGTTCATGGAATCAGACCTTCATGTCAGAGCCACTGATTCAGCCATTCAAAAATAGTTTCCCACCAGATTCTGACGCGGTCGGGCGAAAGAATTTCATGCCCTTCATGGGGAAAGAGCACCAGGCGGGATGGGATTTTGTATTCCTGAACCGCTGTGAACAGTTGAAGACTCTGATTCAAAGGAACGAAGGAATCTTCTTCTCCATGGAGAATCAGCAGCGGTGTTGAGCCGTTTTTAATAAAACGCAGCGGGGAGAAGCGCTCGTAGATCTTGCTGTTTTCATTCGGGCTTCCACCGAATTCCCATGCCGGAAACCAGATCGCGTCCGTGGTTCCGTAGAAAGAAACCGGTTCGGATATGCCGGCATGGCTTATCAGGCATCGAAACCGGCTGGTGTGTCCGGCCATCCAGTTGACCAGAAACCCTCCAAAACCGCTGCCCGCGGCTGCGACACGCTGATCATCGAGCCAGGTAAATTTCTTAAAGACATGATCCAGACCGGCCATGAGGTCTCGATAGGGCGCCGCGCCCCAGTTTCGGGCCAGGGCGTAAGAGAAATCTTCTCCATATCCTTTGGAACCCCGGTAATTGATGAGAATCACCACAAACCCCCGTGCTGCGAATATCTGGGGATTCCACATGGAGGTAAAACGGTCTTCCCAGCATCCATGGGCCTGATCGTGACACAATACAATGGATGGATATGTCCTGGCAGGGTCGAAAAAAGGCGGCTTCAAAAGGAAGCCATGCACAATACGGCCGTCCGGAGCGGAAAACCAGAATTCGTCCAGAGTGTTCATTTCCAGTTTGTCCAGGAGCGGTTTATTGGTGAAAGTCAGCTGATGGAGATTTTCGCCTCTGCGGTCACAGGCAAAAAGCTCATCGGGCATATCGATTTTGGACCGCAGGAAAAGAATGCGGTCGTCATGAACGTTGATGGACAGGTGGTGATTGGTTCCGCTGAGAAGCACGGGTTTGATTTTCTTGTTCTTAACCTCGACCGTAAAAATGGCCAGGCGGCCCTGATCCCTGGCGGTAAAAAACAGGCGGTCGGAAGAGGAGTCCCATACCAGCTCGGAAATGTCCAGATTGAATTCGTCGGTCAGATTGCGAAGCCGATGCGTTCGGCGGTTGTACAGAATGATATCAAACTGGTCATCGGCGTAACCGGGACGGTTGTTGGAAAGAAATGCGATCGAAGTTCCGTCCGGAGAATATACCGGATACCGGTCATTGGCTGTATTCGTGGTGATCCGCCGGAAGGTTCCTCCTGCCGCGGGCACGACGAAAATATCATTGTTGGTCGTATTCACTGCCGAAGTATCTACATTCCGCACAAAAGCGATCTCTTCACCGTCCGGGGAAAAGGTGAAATCATGATCACTGCCCAATGCCAGGGAAGGAGTGTCGTATTCGCCGGGTGTAATGCGCCAGGCGCTGCCTCCTTCAAAAGGCATGACAAAGAGCTGCCTGCGGTTTCCGTCGAGCCACCGGTCATTCCATCGATAAAACAGACGGTCATACCTGCGAACCGTTGATGCGATTCCGGATGGAAGGGTGCGGTTTATGGAGTCACGGGGTGATGATTGCGGCGGTGCCCATGTCGCCAGACAGAAGGTGCGTCCATTGGGAGACCATGTAAATTGACACACACCGTTTTCGATTCGGGATATTTGCCGGGCTTCTCCTCCGTCGATCGGAAGCGCGAATATCTGCGGCGTTCCATTGCGGTCCGAGATGAACGCGAGCATCCTTCCATCCGGACTCCAGCAGGGGTTTCCGTCATAGGCCGGGTGTGTTGTCATCTGCCGTGCATATCCTCCACGGCTGCTGATCAGGTAGATATCCGTGTTAACGCGTCCGGAAGATTTTTTGTTTGTTGTCACCGTGTAGGCGATATAACGGCCGTCGGGTGAGATGCTCATGGACTCGATACGGTGAAACGCCCGCAGATCTTCGATTGTCAGGGGCCTCTTCTGGGCCATGCAATTTGGATGGATTGCAACAAGAAGAGACAGACAAGCAACGATCATACGCATGGGTTACTCTCCTTCCGGCATCCGCGGTCATCAAAAGGGTATCGGCGGATTCCTGCCGGTTTGACTCAACGGGCGCAGGTTTGAGCGCGCCCGCCGTCGATGGGAATCGTGGCTCCAGTGATCCATGATGAGGACGGTTCTGCCAGGAAAAAGATCAGTTCAGCGGCTTCTTCGGGTTCGCCGACTCTTCCCAGGGGATGAGTGGTCTTGCTGTGCTCCAGGAATCGGGAATAGGCGGCTTCGTCCATTCCGCCCCTGCGGTGCAGGTTGGTTCTGATGACGCCCGGGTTGATGGCGTTCACCCGGATGGATTTGGGCGCCAGCTCCAGGGCCGCGCAACGGGTCAGCTGATCGACACCGGCCTTGCTGACACAATAGGTCAAAAGCCCGGGGAAAGAGCGGATGCCTGTGACGCTCGACACATTCACGATAGTTCCCCGGGTTTTCTCCAGGTGAGGGACGCATTGCTGTATCAGCATGAAAACCGAGCGCAGGTTGATATTCATCATGAAGTCCCATGCATCCGGAGTCGTATTCTCAACGGTTCCGGATCCGATGATTCCCGCGGCATTGACCAGACAGTCCAGACGGCCGAAGTAAGACACGGTTTTCTGAACAGTCTGTTCAGTTTGTCTGTTGTCCGTCAGGTCCGCGGGGATCACCCGGGCCTGCCCGCCCTTTGCCTTGATAAGTCCGGCTGTTTCCTCAAGATCGGAATCATTGCGGGAGACCAGCGCGATACGGTATCCCCCTGAAGAGAACCGCACTGCAGCCGCTCTGCCGATGCCGCTGGAGGCTCCGGTGATGAGTGCGGTTTTCTCGATTTTTTTATTCATAAAGTTTCTCCGGTTTGTCGTAACCAGGAAAATGGGGAGAATGGTATTTTCCCCTGTCTTCCGGGCCTAAAGGCCCTTTGAAAACCTGCGTTATGTATACGGCATCCAGATCGGTATAGGGCCCGGGTGCGGCGCCGATGCCGATCTCGCGATAAACCGGGTTCAGCAGATTCTCTCGATGGCCGGGAGAAGCCAGCCAGGCGTTGACCATTTTCTCCGCGAATTCATCGTAATTCTGATAGCCGATAATCCGCCCTGTTTCCACGGCGATATAGACGGATTGATTTCTCTGCTCTTCAATATAATATGGAATATTCGCGATGTGAAGAAAAAAATCCACTCCGATATTTTCTCCGATCAATGTATTGTTCAGCTTCAGCTGTTCGGTTTCGACCCGCTGACGAAGATGCTCCCGCCCGCTGACCGGTGATGTGTGACTGAGATACTGCAGAGCAGCCATCTCCCGGGAATGTTTTTGTGCCGCCGTGCGAAGCGTATCGTTGAGAGTCAGAGGCGGTATACCATGGCGTCTACGGGCCTGATTGGTATGATGCAGGAGACGTTGTTCCAGGAAGGATGGAATAAACCGGTTCGGAGACATGGAATCCGTTTTCTGATCGGCATAAGCGAGAGCGAATGAGCCCGCGGCCAGGAGCAGAATGCACAAAACAGGAACACGCGCAGGGATTCGTTTCTTGACTGTCAATCCGATCGTTATGTCCAAGTATTCCTTGCGGTCGCAACGGTTCATGCTCAGGGTTTCTCGTTCATTCGGCTGACGATGACCCGATTCTGTTTATTGAAAGGATCATTGCCGCGTTCCATGGAGTCTCCAAATTTGAATGCAGGAAATGAACCGGTAAAAAGTACAAAAAGGGAGTTTGACATGCAAGGAGAAAATAAACGGGTCGAATGAGCCGGCCCCGTCATTGTCAATGAAAGCCGGGGCTTCGGCGGCTTGGTTACTCGGCATCGAAAGAGTATGCGGTATTGTCACCCTCAAAATATTCGATCTCCGTATAATGCCTTGCCTGGCTGCATCGCACACAGGTGGTGGTTTCAGAAAGGGTAAAGAATCACGGTTTCAATGTCATGACGATCTGGCTGAGGCTGTGCGGCGGAAGATTAAGGATCGGCACGGCGGTTTTTTGCCGGGGTGATTCCACGGGTTCAACCTGATGAGGAGCGAGAAAGGTATTCTGATCCAGAACATTATTCGCGGTCAGAGTCCGAATCACAGCCGATTCGATTGTCGCTCCTTTCAGGTGAATCGTAGTCTGGATAGATTTCTCAGGATGAAGGTTCACCAGACTCAGCATTGGTTGTTCCTGGCTGTTCAGGGAGGCGAAACCGTCCACAATGGGTATATTTCGCGGATGCCACGCCCTTCCCAGATTGATTTTGGGAGAATGAACAGTCAGCGGCAGTGCTTTATTGCAGAGATGATCCTTGAGCAAGTCCAGCGCATGGCCAGTGGGTGTTCGAATGATATCCGTTTTGTGGGTCATCAGCAGGGCGTGCAGAGAGTTCAGAGGATACGCGATGCAGGCCATGTCCACATCGGGGAAACGGAAGAGAATATGCATCAGACAGGCGGCGAAAAGTCCGTCCCGCAGCGTGTTGATCTGGTGAAATACCGTACCCGGATTCGATCCCGGATGACGAATCCCCCATCGTCCCAGCATCACCGGCACAGGGTGGGGGGCATGAATAAACCGTTCAAGAAGCCGGAGTGTCTGAATAATCTGCACCTCAAGGTCGGCCAAATGTGAAAACAACCCAAAATATTCCTCTTCATTTTGCGGTTTGGCTCCGCCTCCTATCAGGGATGAATCCGCTTCAAACTCAATCACGGCACGGTTGAGAAGAGAAGACAAAGACAAGGATTTCAGAATCTGTAAAAAGCGTTGATTCCAGTCAGGATTCCGATGAAGACAGGCAAAAAGCCGGGCCGAAGGCATTCGGGTTTTCAGTAGTGTGGCGGTGGCGATATACCGTTCGCCGTACTGTTCAGGGGTCAGGTTGCCGCCTCCTTTCCAGGGCTGTTCACCCAGCTGCCAGTTTTCAACGTGAAAAGGGTGAGGGCTGCCCCGCAGTTTGCGTTCCTGCACCCATTCCGAGAGATCCGTGCTGTTGCAGTATTCCGCCCAGTCCAGCGCTTCCTGCACGGATCCGGTGGCCAGGTTGAGTACCAAAACCCGCTGGGTGCCGACCTTGTCGCATAGATCCATGAATTCGTGGGTTCCAAACTGATTGGTTTCCGGTGTTTTTCCAATCGCCGGAACGCGGCGTTTTCGTTTTGATCTGGGCCCGATTCCGTCGGTCCAATGATAGAAATTTGCGGTGATTCCGCCCGGCCAGCGGAAGAGCCCCAGTCGGCTTCGCTTCAGAGCGTCCATTACTTCCGTGCGCAGTCCGCTGTGTTTGGAATAGTTCGAACCCTCATTGATCCAGATGCCGCCGTATATGGATTCTCCGGCATTTTCTATGCATCCGCCATGCAACCAGGGTGAGATCACATGAGTCCGTTTTCGAATGTCTAAAAAAAGGGTTGCGCTCGCTCTGGCCATTTTTCTCTCTCTGAAGGGTCATTCAATGAAAATAAAATTGGCAAGATTATTTTACAATGTCAAGGAAAATTTAGACCAGAAAAACCGGCTGATTATTTCATCAGCAAGAGGCGCCTGACCGCGTTCCACGATTCTGTGTGTATGCGGACAAAGTAGATTCCCGAGGGATGAGTGCCTGCGTCCCACAGCACTTCGTGGATACCGGCCGGCTGCATCTCATCCCGGAGCACGGCAATCTCTCTTCCAAGCAGATTGAAGATATGGATTCTGACTTTGCAGGCCCTGGGAAGACTGTAACGCAACGTAGTCGTTGGATTGAATGGATTGGGATAATTCGGATGCAGCATGAACTCCGCGGGTATTTCGGAGGCTGTGTTTTCGACATCGGTTTTAATGCTGTTGATGAACAAAGTGTCCGTGGCTGAAGCCGAATGGGGATCGGTGACCGTGAACGCGATCCGGACCTGCCCTAAAATTCGGATTCCGCGAAGTGTTGCTTCATGGGTTACCGAATCGATCGCCACGCAGACATCGTGGGTGTCGAGAACAGCGTGACTCCAGTTCAATGTGGAGTCCGGATCGTCCGGATCGTGGATATAATCGCTCAGCACCAAACTCCAGACCAGAGTGTCCGCGTACTGGAAAACGGGCCTTGGTAAGGCATGAATAAATTGGGGAGGAGCGTTCACCTGATGCACGGTGATGTGAACTTTCAATGTGTCGGTCAACTGGCCGTCTGAAGCGATGACAGTAAAACAGGTGTCTTTCGCGGCGCTGGGCGGTGTCCCATAGATTTCCGGTCCGGATGGGGTCAGCCACCGGGGGTACCGGATGAATGTGATAAACAGTTCAGGGCCGTCAATGTCCTCGATTTCAGGTCTGTACACAAAGGGGCGGCCCTGAGTTGCTTCCACGGAGTCACTTGAAACAATGCGGGGCGGGTCGTTGACCGGGGTTACTTCAACCGTGAAAACCGTTTCAGTTGTGGAGTTTCCATCGCTGACGCCGACGGTTATGTGACTTGTCCCGCTGGAATCGGGAGACGGTGTGATCGTGAGATTACGCTGGGTCCCGGTTCCGGTTATAATCAGTCCCGAATCCGGGATCAGATCGGTATTGGACGACACCGCCCATACCGTCAGGTTATCGGCGTGGGTCTCTTCATCCCATACGGTAAAGGGCAGAACGACCGAGGAATCTTCCGGCATGACAATATTCGAAAATTCCGAAATGCACGGGGGATCGTTTACCTGAATCACCTGAACAGAGACACGCAGGGAGTCTCTGTAAAAACCGTCGTCCGCGATGAT
Organism: bacterium; assembly: GCA_011388275.1. Classification (GTDB taxonomy): domain Bacteria; phylum Zhuqueibacterota; class QNDG01; order QNDG01; family DSAB01; genus DSAB01. Next base: position 8,754 of record DSAB01000140.1, read on the forward strand.
GAGAAAAGTCGTATCCTGATGACCGTGCAGCGGTGTTCCATGAACCGTCAGACTGTCTACGGAAAGCCATTGCGGCAGGTGATGAAACGTAATGGACAGATCATCACCATCTGGATCTTCGGCCGTTGCCGTATAGGAGAAGGGGATGTCCTCAGTGGCTGTAACCGAGGCCGGAGAAGTAATGACAGGAGGCCTGCATTCGATGGTGAAGAAGTAGTAATCGGATAATCTGACGTTCCCTGCGTTGTCCCACGCCTTGACTTTCCAGTAATGGCGGCCGTTGGGTATCGGTTGAGTCACGGTCCACGTGGTGTCGGACATGCTCAGGCTGTCTTTCTGAATAAATCCGTTGATGTAAAATTCAAATTTCTTCATGCCCGAAAGAGCGTCATCAGTGCTTCTCCAGGTGAAAGCAGGTCGGGAAGTATGCAGGATTTCGTCCGGGTATGGCGATACAAGGTCAAAAGGTTCAGGCCTTGTGGTGTCGGTCAGAAATGCAAACTGTGCTGTGCTGCGCAGGTTGCCGGCTATGTCCACGGCTTCCACAGACCATGTATGATTGCCTTCGGCAAGGGGTGTCGGGGCCATTGTGGACGTGGATTGCAGGGAAGCGACGATTTCATTGTCGATCCGCAATCGGTATTCGAGAATTCCCGAGAGCGCGTCGTTGGCCGGTTCCCATTCGAATTCGGGATTTACGGTCACCATAAGACTGTCCGAAACCGGACGAATGAGTTCAAAGGGCTCGGGGGCTGTGTTGTCGATTTTCAATGTAAAGGTGGATGTGGACTCCCGGCAGTTACCCAGCGAATCGATGGCCACTATCATCCAGCTGTGAATGCCCTGATTCAATGCCCGGGAGGGACCGAGGGTGATAGACGTGGAGTCTCCGGGAATATTATCCACGTGCAGCTCATAGTTGATCCAGCATTGATAGCGGGCCAGCCCGATGCCCGTACTGGTGTCGCGGGAGGCTTCCCAGGTCAGCCGGGGTGTCGAGTTTTGCGTCCAGACATTATCGGCCGGCGCAATCAGATCAAAGGGCATGGGCGGATCATAGTCGATTCGAACAATCCAGGTTTCCGTGGATCGGCGTGTGTTGTCCGCCGAATCTACAGCCAGAACATACCATGAATGGGAGCCCGAAGGCATCTCTGTCGCGACATGGGGTGTGGAGGGTGGAATATCGTCTTCCTTTAAAAATCCGTTTACATAGAGCTGATATTTTTTCAGGCCTGTGCCTTCATCGGTGCTGGTTTGCCAGGTGAATGAAGGCCGCGTGTCCGTGGTCCATTGATTATGAGCGGGCGACAGCAGGCTGAAAGGCTCCGGCGGTGTGTTGTCCTGCGATGCATACAAGGTGCGGCTTTCAGTCTCACGGATCAGGCCGGCCCGGTCCACGGCCCTGACGTTCCATGTGCAGGTTCCTGGAGTCAGGGCCTGGGTCAATGTCAGGGTGTAGGATGTATCGGACAGGTTGTCCTGAACCAGGTTTCCATTGATCCAGAGTTCATAATGATTCACTCCGGAAAGATTGTCGGTGGTGGCCCGCCAGACAAAGGTCGGCTGGGTCTCCTCTGAAGCACCGTCGGTCGGGGACACGAGCTCGAAAAATTCCGGCGGATTGGAATCAAGCATGAATGCACGCGAATCGTATGAGCAGAGCGCCGAATCACGGAAGTCCCTGGCGGTAATGCGCACCCGTGCCGTGGCGCTGTTCAGGGATTCGGGTATCCACGCATAGGATTCATCGGACGGATTCACGCCGGAGCCGATTAAATGGGGGAATCCGTCTCCATCATAAGTTGAAAGATGAATGCTGTAATGATCGAACAGGAGACGGTCGTCCCGATGGCTCCATCGAATAGTTTGAGGCGATCCGCCGGCCCACAGAGCCCCCTGATTCGGGGAGGAAAAGGCCAGGTTTTCGTTGAAATACTGGCCGTACAGGGCGTTTCCTCCGCCCCGTTGATCGTGCCAGAATGCAAAGAAGCCTCCCGATCCGTCGCTGACGGCGCGATTGGACTGCTGGGTGCCGTTTGCCACGGTTACAGGAACGCCCTCTCCGGCCCACATTCGGTTGCCGTTCATGTCGATCTGCTGGGCATAGAGATTCAGGTCACTCATTGTACGGTTGTCGAGCCAGATCACGAAGGCGCCTCCGGCACCGTTGGAAAGGGCCTGGGGTTGGTACTGGTATCCTTCATAGGCGATTACAGGCATGCCGCCGGTCTGCCACTGAGGGGATCCGTCTGCGCTCAGGGCCTGGGCATAGATATCGTACATATTCCGGTTGTCCGACCAGGTCAGGATCGCGCCGCCCTGCGGGCCGGGACAGATGCTCAGCTGCATTTGTGTGCCCAGCTCCGTGCAGACCGGAATGCCCTGATGCGACCACAGAGGGACGCCTTCGCTGCTCAGGGCCTGGGCGTAGACGTCGCTGTTTCCGTTCCGGTTATCCTGCCAGGCGATAATGAAAAGCGTGTCCGATTGAGTGATGACCGGTGACAGCTGATGGTCCGAATAGGTGCAGATTTCGATTCCATCGGCACTCCACAGGGCCGTCCCCGATGAATCGATGCGCTGCGCGTAAATATCGTACTCTAAATTTCTGTAATCCTGCCAGACGGCCACCACTCCGCCCTGTCCGTCGGATATAATTGCGTGGTTCGATTGATTGTCCGGAGCCGTAGTCACGGCGGTTCCCTGGCTTCCCCAGAGCAGGGTTCCGCTGCCGTTGATACGCTGGGCGTAGAGATCGGAACTGGAGCCGTTTCGCTTGTCCGTCCAGACCAGGATGACGCCGCCTCGGCCGTCTGAGATCATGGCCGTACGGGTCTGCTCTCCGGAGGCGGTGCAGGGATCGATGAGTTGAAGAACGTTTCCGTCGGCGTCAAGATGCTTTACCGCGATCTTTCCGGACAGTTCGTCCTGCCACGCCACGAACACGCCTCCGGAACCGTCGGCTGCGATAGCGGGGAATTTCTGATCGCCTCCATCCGTGCAGATTCGAGTGAGAGCCGCGCTCCACATGGGGGTTCCGGTTCCATCCACCCGCTGAGCGTAAATATCCAGATCGCCCAAAGGAGAATCAGCCCAGGCCAGAAAGGCTCCTCCCTGTCCGTCCGGTACGGCGCACAAAGCGGGAGAAGAAGCAGTCAGTGTTTGAATGGAGATCCCGTTCGACGGCCACTGAACCTGGCCCCACAGAAGGGCCGGCATGAAGAATCCCAGGGCAAGAAGGTGTCGGCTATGTGACATCATTTGTAAATACTTCATTTATATTTATTTTTTATTGACTTCTTCCGGCTATTGATAGGCAATGAGCAAATATTATACCATGGAATATTACGGACCAGGGACCGCTATTCGGGGTGAACAGCCGAAAGAGTGTAATCGGATAAGTGAATGTAAAACAGAACTTTACGCTTTTGTTGAATAAAGAAGGAAGTTGTATGGAACAATCAAGCCGGGGAAAATATTTCCCTTACGGTGAAAGAAATGAAAAGGTTTATTCGCAGATTGAACAGAAAGAGAGGCCGGCCATTGCTGATTGAAAAGAACCTCTCGAACAGGGTGTCTATTTTTTTCTACCCCAGAAGCGATCCATCTTCTCTTTCAATTGTTTGATCTCTTCGAGTTTTTCTTTCATGACAGGGGCCAGCGGACCGTCGGGTTCGATCTTCAGGCCGGTTTCGAGCGCACTGATGGCATGGGTGAATTCATGATTGTCTTTCTTGTGATAGGCCAATGCCATGAAATAATGGGGTTCAGCCGAATCCGTACGGATCATGGAGGCCTTTCCAAAGGCCTCGATCGCCTCCCACAGAGCGCCGACCGATCCTTTGCGATACAGAATACGGCCTTGTGCCATATAATACTGGTACCTGACATCCGCAGGGTCGCTGTTGGCCTCATACGATTTTTTCAGATGGCTGTGAGCGGTGTTGAGCCGGTTTTCTTTCAGGGCCTGCATCCCTTTTTCGAACTCCGCATTGCCCTGGCTGATGCGCTGTCTGACGAATCTGAGTTTGGGGTTGACCGAGGCGGTGTCCTGTCCACTTTCGAGGGCGCCGGTATAGGCCGATTCGGCCCGGTTCATCCAGGCAAGTCCTTTGTACGCGTCAGCCAGAGATTCCATCAAGGGCCCTTTGAGAGGATCCATCTCTTCGGCTTTTTCCAGATAATAGACGGCGTCTTTGTGCGCTTTGGATCGCAGACTCCGGGTACCCAGGGTTTGATACAGTTCCGCCAGGTTCCTGATTGGTGAGCGTGATTGGGGGTTCAGTTTTCGGGCTTGCAGCAGGGCGGTTTCGGCCCGGCTGAGAGAATCCGTTCGAACATAGGTTTTTCCCAAAAGCAGGAAGGCGTCTGCATCGGTCGAGTCGAATGCAACGGCCTGAAGGCACAGGGTGATGGTTCGTGCGTAGTCGGCTGATTCATAGGCCCGGCGGGCTTCTTTCAGATGTCCGCACGCGGCCAGAAAGATCAGAGATAAACACCCGAATGTTTTTATTCCATGGCGGCTCTGCATCATCAATCCTCGATTTGAATGGCTGCCGGATCGGTTCTGTTCAAAATAAATATACAAATATGGGCTTGAAATGCAAGGCCTAATCGGAAAAATAAAATGTTCTTTGAACGGCTCTGGTCCGCAAAACATTTGGAGAATTAAAAAAATATTTGTATATTACCGCGCATTATACACAGCAACGGAACCGTGGACTGGAACGTTCCATTTGACAGATCTTGTTCCGGCAAATTCATCCATCCGCAACCGGATTATTAAAGATACCAATGCTGATTCCCATGAATGGTCGAAGTGCCGCTTTTTTTCTGGCGGGAGGAGAAACGGGATGTCTCCTGATTCATGGGTTCACGGGTACTCCCTGGGTGTTCCGGGAATTGGGTGAATGGCTGAATAACAACGGGTTGACGGTATCGGCTCCGCTTTTGCCGGGTCATGGCACACATCCGCGTGATTTGATCGGGGTGTCGTGGCGGGAATGGCTGGACTGCTGTGAATCGGAGGTGGAAAGGCTGGAGAAGCGATGCCGGCGGATATTAATCATCGGTCATTCCATGGGCGGCAGTATCGCCCTGATCCTGGCTTCGCGCCGCCCTTACGCAGGGGTTGTTTCTTTATCGGCTCCTCTGCAGTTTCATGACATTCGTATGCGTCTGATACCTCTGTGCAGGCCCTTTTTCACATACTGGAAAAAGAAATCATCCCGGTCCGGAAATGGGCCGGAGATGGCCTATGACTGCTATCCACTGCCTGCTGTTTCACAGTTTATGGAGCTGATGGGGGAAACCCGGCGAAGTCTCGGTAGGGTTGTGTGTCCGGTACTGATCATGCATTCTGTGCTGGACCGGCGCGTAAAGGCATTCAATGCCGACAAGATTTACAAGGGTTTGGGAACATTGGAAAAACGTCTGGTCAAATTGCCTTTTTCCAGTCATACCATCCTGAAAGGGGAGGACGGAAACAGGGTTAGAGAAGAGGTCCTCGCCTTTATCAGGGCCAGATCGGCTGACAGCGATTTTCCCGTTCAAAAGGCGGCATCAAACAGGGAACAAACATTGAGTTAATCAGTATAAAAACAATAAAAGCATTGAACTTATCAATTGGCAACCATATCGGAGTCGGTGAGGCTGAATGACAAGAAGATTAAAATCGAGGGCCAATCAATCGCTTGACCGGTATCTGCAGGAAATCGGTGAAGTTCCGCTTCTGACACCGGATGAGGAGATCGAACTGGCACGGCTCATCAAGAAAAATGATCAGACCGCTCTGGAAATGCTCACCAAGGCCAATCTCCGTTTTGTGGTGAGTGTGGCCAAACAGTATCAGAACCAGGGGCTGTCTCTGGGTGATTTAATCAATGAGGGAAACCTGGGTCTGATCAAGGCGGCCAAGCGTTTTGACGAGACCCGTGGGTTCAAGTTTATTTCCTATGCGGTGTGGTGGATCAGACAGTCGATTTTGCAGGCCCTGGCCGAACAGTCCCGGGTGGTCCGGCTTCCATTGAATCGGGTGGGCGCTTTGAACAAGATCGGGAAGGCTTTCAGCAATCTCGAACAGGAATACGAGAGGGAGCCCAGCGCCAACGAAATCGCTGAAGAGCTGGAAATGACTCCCTATGAAGTATCCGACACCCTGAAAATTTCCGGAAAACATCTTTCTTTGGACGCGCCTTTCAACCAGGGCGATGACAACCGTCTCCTCGATGTGATTCAGGATGATCATCAGCCTCCACCCGATGACCTGCTTATGGATGAATCCCTGAAGATCGAGGTCAGGCGGGCGCTGATGACGCTGTCCGACCGGGAAGCGGAAGTCATCAAGCTCTATTTCGGTTTGGGACGGGAACATCCACTGACGCTCGAGGAGATCGGAGAACGTTTCAATCTGACGCGGGAACGCGTACGCCAGATCAAAGAGAAGGCGATCAGGCGGCTTCGGCACACCTCACGGAGCCGAATGCTTCGCAGCTACCTGGGTTAAATCAAAAGACATTTTTCTCTTGACTTCAGCAGGTTTTTTTATTACTTTGATATTCGAATGTCGACCTGCCTTTAACTTGTTTTTCCGCGGATATTTCAATCCAGGGGAGAGAGGATGCTGGAAGAACGATTTCGCGTGATGTACCTGGCTAAAGATGGAACAGGCATCAAGCAGATCAGTCTGAGCTGGAGACAGTTTCTATTGATCTCGATGTGCGGCGTGGCACTGCTGATCGGTATTGCCACAGGGGCCGTGGGTCTCTTCACCCGTCTTTATCATAATTACCGTATCGTGTCTCTGGAAAATGACCGGGGCAAACTTCAGAAAGAACTTTTAACCATCAAGGAGCGTTTGGCCTATCTCAATGAACGGATCGCCCTGGTTGAGCATTCCAGCGATGAATTGCGGAAATCTGTCAATCTTCCTCCCATAGACAGCGACACGAGGCAGGTCGGTGTCGGAGGATCCGCATATTCGGCTTCACTGGATATCCGCTACATTACGGATGAAGTCAGCCGGACTTCGGCGGAATTGAAGATTGATCTGGATCGGTTTGAGCGGGAATTGCTCTATGAGCAAAGTATTTTGCGGGATGTCAGCGCAAAAATCATCGAAGATAAAAACCGCATCCGTCACTTTCCTTCCATACGTCCCATTTTGGGAGGTGTCATCAACAGCCGTTTCGGTATGCGGATCGATCCTTTTACGGACAAGCTGACCGATCACCGCGGAATCGATATGATGGCCTGTACGGGGACGAAAATTCTGGCAACAGCCGATGGAGTCGTCAAGGTTGTACGCAATTCATACCGACCCGATCAATCCTTCGGAAAGTATGTCGTGATCGATCATGGCTATGGATACGAAACCCTCTATGCGCATTGTTCCGAAATACTGGTTCGAAAAGGGCAGAAGATCAAACGATGGGACCCCATCGCGGAAGTCGGTACAACCGGACGCGCCGAGGGGCCGCATCTGCACTATGAGGTGCGCCTGAACGGCAGGCAGATCAATCCGGAGTATTATATTCTGAACTAACCAGTTGGTTTATACTGAATTTTTTTAAGGGCTGCCCGGCGAAGACTCGCGGGTGTGCCCTTTTTTATTTGCCTGTTCGGGCAGGATATGCCGTTTTTCCAGGACCGGAAACGTTCGGTTTGAAAACCATGCCGAATAGACGGAAGCCAGGTGGATCGATTACGATTTTTTCGGAATCGAAGCCGGTGTGCCCATAATCGGTTCGAGAAACCGGTTCAGCCACTCAAGACGATGGGAGAATGAACGATCGGATGAAGCACTGAAGACGAAGTTGTAATAGGCATGGCAGTATGGTTTTTCAAAGCAGAAACGGACAGCCGGGCGGAGACGATGGCATATGAGTATATTCAGCAGATTGAAATCGGGATTCAGATCGAAAAAGAGATCCGTTGCAGGATTCAGTTGTTCCCAAAGGCCGGGTTCTCTGCCGGCCTGCCGCAGGGACATGTCAGGATTTGCCGTCACCCATTGTTCTTTGGCAGAGTTTTGCCGGGATGGAGGTGAGCCCAGCACCACCACTTGTTTTTCCCGAAACAGTGCGATTATGCGATCGAGTTCATCGGTGCAATGATGCCATTCCGGATTGGCGGGCATTGTGATGAGAATGTGGGAGGCATCATGGAGAGCGGTTCCGAAACATCGGGGAGAATCATGATGTTTCAGAAGAGCCGGTAATCGGAGCCATTTTTCCTGCAAACGGTGAGACAATGGAATTTTTTTAGATTGTCGGGTCATCGGTCGTCAATATACAAATTTGGATGGTATATATCAACAGGAATATTCCGAGAGTGGCGGGTTTCCCTGCACGGGGTTTTTGGAACTTGCATTTCAATCATTGCATTATTATATTAAATGTCCTGCAAAAATTCGGATATCGAAAAAATCGTCAGGATTCCCGGTGCTGGATAAAGGCTGGAAAAGAGAGGGAGTTAAACTTGACCAAGATTATTGCAGTGGCAAATCAGAAGGGAGGGGTTGGAAAAACCACAACCGCCGTGAACCTGTCTGCGTGCATCGCTGTTGCCGAAAGGTCGACACTTCTGCTGGATATGGATCCTCAGGCCAACGCGACCAGTGGTTTGGGGGTGGATCATCGGAAGCTGAATAAAAGCATCTATGAAGTCCTTTTAAAAGATGAGGATATCAATGAAGTGGTGATGCAGACAGCCATCCCTTTTCTGGAACTGATACCTTCCACGATCCGCCTGGTCGGCGCCGAGATTGAACTGGTCAATGTTATGGGCCGCGAGCGTGTGCTCAGCGATGTTCTGAAAAATCTGAAAAAGACTTATGAATATATTTTCCTGGATTGTCCCCCTTCTCTGGGCCTTTTAACCATTAACAGCCTGACAGCGGCTACGTCTATCCTGATTCCCATTCAATGTGAATATTATGCGCTGGAAGGATTGAGCCAGCTGCTTAAAACGATCCGGCTGGTTCAGAAAAACCTGAATCCGGATTTGAATATTGAAGGAGTGCTTCTCACCATGTTTGACAATCGGCTCAATCTTTCCAATCAGGTGGCCGAGGATGTCAGGAAATTTTTCGAAGACAAGGTATTTGATACGATTATCAACCGGAATGTACGTTTAAGCGAAGCGCCCAGTTTTGGAAAGCCGGTTATTCTCTATGACGCAGTCTGTTCCGGCACGGAGAGCTATATTCAATTGGCCGAAGAGGTTATTGGACATGAAAGCAAAAAGGCTCGGAAGGGGGCTTGAGGCGCTGATTCCCGATGAACCCGACGGAATGGTTTCTTCTCCGGGTTCCATGGCGGAAGTGGATGTCCTTAACATCCGGTCCAATCCTTTTCAGCCCAGAAAAGAGTTTGACGCGGACGGTCTCAATGAGCTGAAACAATCGATTTTGGCCAACGGCGTGATTCAGCCGATTACCGTTCGGCCGGTGGATGGGGGCTATGAACTGATTGCCGGAGAACGCAGGCTGCGCGCGGTTCGGGAACTGGGTTATGCCGTGATTCCCGCTTATGTCGTAGACGTGCGGTCCGAGGATCAAATGCTTGAAATGGCACTGGTTGAAAACATTCAGCGTGAAGATCTGAACCCCATCGAACTGGCGAAAGCGTATAAACAGCTGCTCACCGAATACAGCCTGACCCATGAAGAGGTCGCTCAGAAAGTCGGGAAGGACCGGGCCACGGTTACCAATTTTGTCCGTTTGCTAAAGCTGCCTCAGAAAATACAGAACAGCCTTTCACAGGGCGAGATTACGATGGGGCATGCCAAATGTTTTATGAGTATCGTGTCGCCCGATGCACAGTTGCGGCTGTGGAAGAAGGCGCTTTCTCAGGGGTGGAGTGTTCGAAAACTCGAAGCCCTGGTTCGCGAGGAGGAACCGAATAATATTAAAACCGATTCCGGATCCGTGCCGGTTTCTCCTCATATTCGTGAGCTCGAAGATCGGATTCGTGCTGTTGCCGCGACACAGGTTCATATTCGGAGAGGGGCCAGGGGTGGGAAGATCGAAATCTATTATTATTCCGATGAAGATCTGGATCGTCTCGTTGATCTGTTCGAAAACATGAAATGAAGGATTTATGAAAAGACGTCATAAACGGATATTTTCCTTGATCTATGTTCCCGATCAGGACCGCGATCCAAAGAGTTTTTCCATGAGTTACACCAGAGGACAGATATTGCTGGTGCTGTTTTCTCTGCTTATGGTTCATGCGGTCATCGGTGCCATCGGTTATTACCGTATTGTTTATCTGGAAAATATTCATGAAGCCATTGAAACCGAGAACCTCATGCTCAAAACCCAGAACCGGCAGATCGAAAGAATCGTCAGGGAATTTAATGATTACCGGTCTGTTCAGGAAAAGATTCGAATGATGCACGGTATCACCCTGGGTGAGGCCCAGGAGTCCGAAAACTGGCATCTGCTTGATGTTCCGGTGGTATCGCGTTCGATAAGCTCCGGATCCCGGGACGGCGATGTTCCGCTCGAGAGAATTCAGAGTAATATCACTTTATTGGCTGAAGGAGGAGAAACCTATTACAATCCATCCTATTTACCGACGACTCTGCCAATTACGGAGGGGCATATCACAGCCCATTTCCAGAGGGGAGGATGGTTTTTGGGCAGAAGCCACTTGGGGATCGATATCGCGGCAAAAAGAGGCACCACGATTCGAGCCGCGGGTGCGGGAATCGTGGTTTTGGCCGATTGGACACCTGATTTCGGAAACATGATTATTATTTCCCACGGCCGCGGCCTGTATTCCTATTACGCGCATGCGCTGCGCCTTCTGGTCAATCAAGGAGATACGGTGAGAAAAGGACAGGGTATCGCGCTTCTGGGAAGTTCGGGCATCAGCTCGGCGCCCCATCTGCATTTTGAAATATGGAAAGATGGAGTGGCCTTGAATCCCGAAGAGTATATTCTCGCTCTCAGACGTCCGGGGGAGGGTCAATAGACAGCCGAATTCTTTCGAATGATTTTGGTCCACTAATCACAGGAGAAGCGATTTTGAAGAAAGCGCAGAGCAATTCGGATTTCGGGCGCGGTGGTGAATTGAATACCATCATTGGAAAAGGAACCTCGATAAACGGAAACGCGCAGGTTCAAAACAGCCTTCGCGTTGACGGTAAGATTGTCGGTAATGTCTACGCCACGGAAACCGTGATCATCGGGAAAGAAGGGGGAATCGAGGGCGAAGTGCATGCCAAACATGTTCTTTTGGCCGGACGGGTCAAGGGAAATATCATCACCTCAGGCAAGGTGCTGCTGGAGAACACGGCGTCGGTCACCGGAGATATTCATGCAGCACGGCTGGTAGTGGATGAGGGGGCTGTTTTCGACGGACAGTGCACGATGAAGCTCAACAAGACACCGGGAAGCGGCAAGAGTTCGTCCTGAAAGAATTTCTCGTGAGAAAGATAAAGATTTTACCGGTGACAATAGCCAATGGCAGACCGCCTCTTTCAGACAGCGGATGGATCAGAACAGTCGGTTGATACATGCATTCCGGTTATGCTTCGAAGATCCATTTTTAAAGTCTGCGCGGGGATTCATTCGAACTCCGGATTTGATCGTCCGGAGTTTTTATCAAAAGTTTCGGCATTCGGCTGTTTTCAGATTTGATGTCAACGGATCAATAAAAAGGAATCATTCATGGAAGTAAAACTGGAAAATCTCATAGAACAAATTAAAAAGGAAGGCATCGATTCCGCCAGGAAGGGAGCGGACAAAGTCATTCGCGATGCGGAAAAACAGGCGGCCGCCATTGTGGCCGAGGCGGAGAAAAAGGCCGAAGCCAAAACAGCTGAAGCCGGGAGGGAGGCAGAGAAGTTCCGTCAAAACGCGGAGCTTGCCATTCAGCAGGCGGGAAGAGACACTTTGCTTCTGGTCAAATCACGCCTGGTGAATATGCTCGACCTTGTATTCAAGCGCCAGATCGATGAGGCCCTTTCACCGGAAGTCCTTAAGGAACTCATTTTGAAAATTCTGGATCAATGGGGAAGTGATGAACCGGTTGATATTATTTTAAACAAGAAGGACAAGAGCCGGCTGGAGAAGCTTCTGTTTCAGGGCGTCAGGAAAAGTTTGAAACAGGACATTACCTTGAAAATTTCAGATGACATCGAAAAAGGATTTCGTATCGGCATCAAAGACGGGGATGTGTATTATGACTTTTCCGATGAGAGTCTGGCTGAAATGCTGGGGCAGTTTTTAAATCCGAGAATCAGAGAGATTCTGGATTCGAATCATGGATAAGTACTATTATCTCGTCGCACAGCTGCCGGTGTTGCATTTTGACAGAGAACCGGCTCTTTCCATGCAGGATTTCCTTGAGGAGACGGAGAAGTGGCTGCCACCGCGGAAAATGCGATTTTTAAAAGCGGTATCCGCATTTCCGGAAAAGAATATTCCCGGTCCGCGGACCTGGAGGCGTTATCAGGCAAAAGAGCAGGCGTTTCGCGCGGATCTCGCCCGTTGGAGACGAGCCAGAAAACAGGGCAATGATTATAAAACAACCTTTCCGCAATCACTGGTCAGGGAGGGGAATCCGCTGGAGATTGAAAAAAAATGTCTTTACTGGCGCTGGAATCTGATTGAAGCCCTGGAAGAGGGACACGATTTTGACCTCGATATTTTGGTTCTGTATCTGTTGAAATTACATATTCTCCGGAAGCTGGTGGTATTCGATCGTGAAAAAGGAATGGAGAGGTTCAGGGCACTGCGTGACAGACGGGTTCCAGGTATCGATGAAGAGGATGAATCCATGGGAGGCGGGGAGCCGGATCTTTCCGCCGGATATGAACAAACTGAGTCTGATCAGGATAAATAAACGGATTGGAATGATTACATGAATAAAACCACGGGAGTCATTACCGGCATCAACGGCAACATGATCACGGTCTCTTTCGAAGGCAGTGTCACCCAGAATGAGGTGGGGTTTGCGGTACGAGGCGATGAACGCCTGAAATCGGAAGTGATCCGCATACAGAACAATCAGGCTTTTCTGCAGGTATTTGAAGATACCCGCGAATTGAAGGTCGGTGACACGGTGGAGTTCACCGACGAGCTGCTCTCTGTTCAGCTGGGTCCTGGCCTGCTGGGGCAGATTTATGACGGTTTGCAGAATCCGCTGCCGGAACTGGCGGAAAAATTCGGGTTTTTCCTGCCCAGAGGCGTGATTATGGACGCACTCAGGCCGGAACAAAATGAATGGGAGTTTACTCCATTGGTCAGGAAAGGAGACAGGATCAAGGCCGGTCATGCACTGGGGACGGTTCCGGAAGGAGAGTTTACTCATCTTATCATGGTCCCTTTCGACTTTCAGGGCGATTTCACGGTGCAGAACATCGTGGAAAAAGGAAAGTATCGTGTCAACGATCCTGTCGTAAAAATCAAGGGGGAACGGAATCAGACTCATGAGCTGAGCATGACTTTTGACTGGCCTGTCAAGCTGCCCATCACGGCCTATCGCAGGAAATTGCTGCCCACAGAGCCTATGATCACCAAGGTGCGCATCATCGACACTTTTTTTCCGGTGGCCAAAGGGGGAACGTACTGCATTCCCGGTCCTTTCGGCGCGGGGAAGACCGTGCTTCAGCAGATTACCAGCCGGTACGCGGAGGTGGATATTGTCATTATTGCGGCCTGCGGGGAGAGAGCCGGTGAGATTGTGGAAACCATGCGTGAGTTTCCCAAGTTGACCGATCCCAGAACCGGAAAATCGCTGATGGAACGGACGATAATCATCGCCAACACGAGTTCAATGCCCGTGGCGGCCCGGGAAGCATCGGTTTATACAGCGACCACACTGGGTGAGTATTATCGTCAGATGGGTCTCAATGTTTTGCTCCTGGCCGATTCAACGTCACGCTGGGCGCAGGCGATGCGTGAAGTGTCGGGACGGCTGGAAGAGATTCCGGGTGAAGAGGCCTTCCCCGCCTATCTGGAATCCAGAATCGCCGAGTTTTATGAACGGTCCGGTGTGGTGGAACTTTACAACGGCAGCACCGGAAGCCTCACCATAGGCGGGACGGTCAGCCCGGCGGGAGGAAATTTCGAAGAGCCGGTGACCCAGGCGACGCTGAAAGTGGTAGGTGCTTTCCACGGTCTTTCGCGTGACCGATCGAACGCCCGGCGATATCCCGCCATCGATCCCCTGGAGAGCTGGTCGAAATATTCGTCTGTGGTCGATAAAAAAATTATCGATGATGCCAATCGATTCCTGCAAAAGGGATCGGAAGTCCATCAGATGATGATGGTCATCGGGGAGGAGGGAACCTCTGTGGAAGATTTCATCATCTATCTGAAATCCGAATTTCTCGATGCCGTCTATTTGCAGCAAAATGCGTTTGACAAGGTCGACGCAGCCACCTCTCCGGAAAGACAGAAATACGTGTCGGCTCTGATCGACGATATATTAAACCATGATTTTGAGTTCGAAAGCAAGGACGAAGCCAGAAAATACTTCTATGAACTGCGTCAGAAATTCATCGACTGGAACTATCTAAAGATGGACTCTGAGGATTTCAAAAAACAGGAACAATCGATCTTGACCATGATAAAGGGATTGAACCGCGATGAAAAAGGTGTATAACAGAATATTGAGCGTTGTCGGAAACGTCATCACCGTGCGGGCGGAAGGTATCGCCTACGGAGAGCTGGCGGAAATTTCCACCCGGCGGGGCAAGTCACTCGCTCAGGTCATCAAGCTGGATGGAGATATTGTTTCTCTGCAGGTGTTCGCCGGAAGCCGTGGAGTATCGACCTCCGACGAAGTCCGGTTTCTGGGACATCCCATGCGGGTTTCTTTTTCGGAAAATATGCTGGGTCGTATTTTTAACGGAAGCGGCGAACCCAGGGACGGAGGCGCAGCCATCACGGAAGATGTCATTCCCATCGCCGGGCCGTCGGTGAATCCGGCCAAGCGAATCATTCCGAAAAGAATGATTCGAACCAACATACCCATGATCGATGTGTTCAACTCTTTGGTGGCATCTCAGAAACTTCCCATCTTTTCCGTTTCCGGCGAGCCTTACAATGAACTGCTGGCCAGGATCGCCCTGCAGGCGGAAGTGGACATGATTATTCTGGGAGGGATCGGCCTGAAATTCGATCAATACATGTACTTCAGGAATGTTCTGGAAGAGGGCGGCGCCCTGAATCGCTCGATCTTTTTCATCCATACGGCTTCGGAACCGACCGTGGAGGGCCTCATGGTTCCGGATCTTTGTCTGGCCGTGGCCGAAAAGTTCGCTTTAAAGGGCAAGGAGGTGCTGGTTTTGCTGACGGACATGACCAATTTTTCCGATGCCCTGAAAGAGATTGCCATTACCATGGAACAGGTTCCGTCCAATCGTGGATACCCGGGCGATTTATACAGTCAGCTGGCCGCCCGTTATGAAAAGGCCGTTGACTTCGACACTGCCGGGGCCATTACCATTCTTGCTGTGACCACAATGCCCGGTGATGATGTCACCCATCCGGTTCCGGACAACACCGGTTATATCACGGAGGGCCAGTTCTATTTGAGAAACGGCCGTATCGAGCCGTTTGGATCCCTGAGCCGCTTAAAACAACAGGTGAACGAAGACACCCGCGAAGATCACCGGGCCATAATGGACGGAATGATTCAGCTGTATGCCCAGTATATGGAATCGGAAGAGAAGCGGTCCATGGGGTTCCGCATGAGCGCGTGGGATCAGAAACTGCTTCGTTATGGAAAGGCTTTCGAGTCACGAATGATGGATTTGTCGGTGAACATACCCCTTGAAGAAGCCCTTGACCGGGGGTGGACGATTATGGCGGAATGTTTCGAACCTCATGAGACGGGCATGCGCTCTGATCTGATCAGCCAATTCTGGCCTGAAAACGGGAATACGGCCGCGGTCAGTCCGGATTCCGCAGAAGAAAGCATGGTGCGGTCCGGCAAAAAATCCGAACCGGATTCCAAAAAGTCATCCGCGAAAAGAAAACCGGCAGCAAAAAAGAAACAGGCCGGCCCAAAAAAGAGTTCGAAGAAAACCGATCGTTCACAGGCCCGGACGAAACAGGCGGCAGACAGCGGGAATGATTGATGGCCAAGATACGATTGACGAAAAATGAGCTGAAACAGCAGAAGGATAATCTTAAACGGTTTGTCCGTTACCTTCCCACTCTTGAGCTGAAGAAGAAGCAGTTGCTGATGGAGATCCGCGCTCTTCAGCACCGGATGGATGAACTGGAAGCCGATCGGAAACGGGCCGAAACCGAACTGGCCCGGTGGGTCGCCGTGTTCGCCGACAAGGCGGATCTGGAATCGCTGATCCGGGTCAGTGAGGTTGTCATCGATCAGGGCAATGTGGCGGGTATTGATATCCCGGTATTCAAAGAGATTCGGTTTGAAGAGACGGAACCCGATTTTCTGACAACCCCGCTCTGGGTCGACTCCGCTGTGGAGGTGACTCAAACTCAAATTAAAAACCGGGTACAGCGAGAACTGATTCGCCGGCAGCAGGAAATTTTGCAGGAAGAACTTCGTACCACCATTCAACGCATCAAGTTGTTCGAAGAAGTCAAGATTCCGGAAGCCAGAGAGAATATCCGCGTTATTCAGATCTTTCTTGGAGATCAGCAGACAGCAGAAGTTGTTCGGGGAAAAATCGCGAAAAACAAGATTGAGAGAAAGAAAGCCGAGGCTGCCAATCCATGATCGTCAAAATGAAACAGGTGACGCTTCTGATCAGTTCCCGTGACCGGAACGCGGTCTCCCGGCTGAGAAAGCTGGGTGTACTGGACGTGCGTCCTGTTCAGCCTCCCGAATCGGAAGATATCCGCGCCGTTGAAAAGGAGCTGGAAAGAGTCCGCAAAGCACTTTCGTTGCTGAGGCCCGCAGAATTCAATCCTGCCAAAACAGCGGCCGGATCACGACCGGTTGACGAAATACTCGAGCTGGAGAAAGAACGCCAAAAAGTATCGGGGCAGCTCGAGGAGGCCAAAAGGCAGACTGTCTGGTTCGGCCGCTGGGGCAGGATATCGCTGAAAAAGCTGAAATTACTGGATGAGTGGAACCTGCCTGTCGCGTTCTACACGGGAGATAAAAAGACCATCGTGAAACTGCCGGATTCGGTGCCCTTTAAAATAATCCATGAAGACCGCGGAACCGTGCGATTTGTGACCTTCGGGATAAAGGAACCGCTGGAGAATATCCCGACCGATCCCATGCCGAAGATCGAAATTGCGGAACTGGACAAGGAGATTGCCGGCCTGGAGAAACGGCTGACGAAAATCTCGAAGCGGCTTGAGAAAATGGCGGCCGGAATACTCCGGATACAGGCTCGGGAAGCCATGCTGAAGAAACAGCTGGAAGCCCTCAGGGTGAGGGAGGGGATGGGACAGGCCGATTCTCTGACTTATTTGCAGGGATACTGTCCTTCGGAGACTGTGCCTCGAATCCGCAAAACCGCGGAAAGGCACGGTTGGGGATACTGGATACAGGATCCTGAAGATCCCAGGGATGTCCCGACTCTGATACACAATCCACGGTGGCTGCGCATTGTCCAGCCTCTTTTTCAATTCATGGGAACGCTGCCGGGTTATGATGAGATGGATGTCAGTTTTGTTTTTCTTGGGTTCTTCAGCCTGTTTTACGCCATGCTTATCGGGGATGCCGGATATGGACTGATTTTCCTGGGCGCCACACTCCTGGCTTCCCGAAGAATGCGGCACGCGCCCCGTGAACCGTTCCGTCTGATGATGGTCTTGAGTGCCGCCACTCTCCTTTGGGGGATGTTTTCCGGGACCTGGTTCGGTTCTGAAGAGCTGAGCCGCCTGCCCGTGCTTCGAAGCCTGGTTGTTCCCGGGCTGAGCAGTTTCGGAGAAAATTCGCAGGCTTTTCTGATGCGGTTTTCTTTTATTGTGGGGGTTGTCCACCTGTCCATCGCACGGATTCTGGCCGCTGTCCAAAAGATCAATACACCGCAAGCGCTGGCGGAATTGGGCTGGGTTCCCATCCTGTGGAGTATTTTTTTTGTGGCCGATCAGCTGGTACTCGGAAATCCGATGCCGGCTTTCGCGGTCGCGCTTCTGATCGTCGGAGTCGTTTTGGTGCTGTTTTTTTCCAATTATCAAAAAAATATTTTCAAGGGGATATTGATCTCTCTGGGTGATCTTCCGCTTTCCGTGATCAATTCTTTTTCCGACATTGTCAGTTATATTCGGCTGTTTGCCGTGGGTTTTGCCACGGTTATTGTGGCGTCCAGTTTCAATGAGATGGCACTGGGTTCGGGCGTGGATTCGGTTTTGAGCGGCCTGACCGCGGCATTGATTTTAATACTGGGACATGGGCTGAATATTATGCTGGGGATGATGTCCGTGCTTGTTCATGGCGTGCGGTTGAATATGCTTGAATTTTCCGGGCATTTAAACATGGAATGGGCGGGTAAACCTTATCGGCCCTTTAGGGAATAGAACAACAGAGTAACGATTTGTGTCTGTACTGAAAGTCAAACGCAAACATTATCGATGAAAGGAAGAACCGATGACTGGATTAGGTGATATGAATATTTCACTGGTTTTCGCAGCTGTGGGATCGGCCCTGGGAACCGGTGTGGCCGGACTTTCGGCCATTGGCGCCTGGAAAAAAGCCTTTGTCAACAACAAGGCAGCGCCCTTTATTCTGGTGGCTTTCGTGGGAGCGCCGCTTTCCCAGACGATTTATGGAATGATTTTACGAAACGCCATTCAAGGGGCGATGTGGGAAGCCGGAACGACCCAGTGGCAGATTCTCATTGGAGGATTGGCGGGATTTGCCATGGGATTATCGGCTTTTATGCAAGGCAAGGCCGGCGCCAAGGCGTCGGACGCTCTGGCCGAAACCGGAAAGGGATTTGGGAATTATATCATGGTCGTCGGTGTGATCGAGACCGTTGCTCTTTTTGTCATGGTATTCGCAATGACCGCTCTGCCCACAGGATAAACTCTGGATTGTAAAAGGGCTGTTCAGGGCCACCTGTTCGAATGTTGAGCCGGGATGAGCCGGATAATTGGTATTGAATTTGCAACATTTTATGTAATTCGAATGGTGACGATATAATTGTTCGGATTTTTACCAGCGGCGAAATGGCAAGGCCGGATTTGTTACCGGTTGACGGAACAGGAAGTCATGAATGATCGTTGAAGCCATAAGATAAACCTGTTGAAGAATATTCAAACGCCTTTCCGGGGACGATATGAACGGTTTAAAATATGTGACAGTTTTACTATTTTGCCTTATGCACACCCGTGTGGTGTTTTCTCAGGAAATAGTTTCACCGCCTTCAGCTGATTACTCCTATTATCTACAGCTCCAAAATGATGAATTCTATAAAATGATGATTCCAAGAGAACGGTTTCTCCTCGATCTTGTTGAGACGGTCAATTACGAGATTACTAAAAGAAAGTCTGAAGGGACTTCTCTGTCGGATTTGGGTGTTTATGATATTGTTTCTCCGGAAGAAAAGAGACTGGATGCTCTGGTCGATGAAATGAAGAGAATAAGAAATCTTCTCGGCGAGATTGAAAAATTGGAAAGGTTGGCGAAACAGCAAGTCAATTTTGAAATTTTGGAACTTCTTTCAGGTCTGAAGGCTCGTATACGCGAAGTTTTTCAAGAGGGCTATGACAATCCCCATGCCGAGTCAACTCCTGATACGGTATTGATTTCATCCAGTCAGGAAGAAGAGGATTCTTTTCTGGATCTGGATGAAGATGCCCGCAGACAGATGATCTTTGATAAGTGGAAGTACAATTGGTTTCTGAATTACAAGTATAATATGAATAAATATCTTTATCTTCGCATTAAATTGCTTCAGACGGCCACAGATGTTCAGGAAAAAAGAATGTTTCAATATTATTATCGGCGGGCACTGGAGAATTACACGGCCGGAGATTTTATGCTGGCCCGGTTGGAATTACGGGATATTCTGCAAAACTACAGCCATCTTGAAGTGTTGGATGATGTACTGTACTATGCCAGTGAAGCCGCTTATGGACTCAATTTATTTGATGAGGCGACAGCGGGTTATGAACAGCTTCTGAGGAATTTCCCCAATTCTTCATTTCGTAACCAGACCATAACGAAACTGATCTATATTCACTATATCTATGGTGATTATCACAAGCTGGCTGATTATTATTCTTTGCTACTGACGCAGGGGATCACGGTGAAGGATGAAAACTTAACCACTGTTTCCTACCTGATCGGTTATGCTTTTTTCAAAATGGGACAGTATTCGGAAGCACTGAATACCCTGGGTCGTGTGATTCCCGGAACGCGGTACTACTACCCGGCCCTCTATCTTTCCGGAACCTGTTATTCCAATTTAAAACAAATCGATTCAGCCATCAAGCTGTATCAAAGGATCATTAGAGAGATCGGCAGAAGACAGAGCGATCAACTGCTCAGTCATATTATAAACAATTCCTATCTGAAATTGGGACTTCTCTA
>DSAB01000097.1 GCA_011388275.1 bacterium
TGCCGCGTCATCACTTTGAAGGCGGTTTCCACGCGTGTGGCGCCCAGGGCATAGGATGCATCGAGCAGTTCCGCGGGCACCATGCGCATCACTTCGTCCATGGTTCGGCTCATGATGGGAAGCACCAGCAGGGTCACGGCGATCATGCCGCCGAGAAGCGAGGCGCGCAATCCCAGAAACAGCATGATGGTGAATCCAAAGGCGCCGTACACGATAGAGGGTACGCCCCAGAGAACGTCCAGGGAGAAACGGGTAAAAGCGGCCAGATAAGATCGTTTGCCGGCGAATACGTTCAAATAGAGTACGATTGGGAGGCTGAGGAGCAGGCTCAGCAGCGTCGCACCGCCGGCCAGGTACAGAGAACCGACAATGGCGTTGAGAATGCCGCCTTCCTTGCCCAGATAAAATCCGCCTCTGGGGGTTTTGGTGATCATATCAAGGTTGAGGGCCGGCAGTCCTTTCAGGAGAATGGTGGCCAGGATTAATGCCAGGACGGACAGGATAATGAGAGAAGCGGCCTTCATAAGGCACCCGGCGGCTTTTTCTTCGAGCAATTTTCGATTCATCAGCGGGTTCTCCTTGATACGCGGATGAGGATGAGCCTTGAAAGTATATTAAACAACAGGACGACCGTCAGTAAAATCAGAGAAGAAAACAGCAGGGCCGAATCGTACAGCGGCACGGACATCATCTCTCCGTAATGATTGGCGATCAGGGCCGGCAGGGGATAGGCCGGATCGAAGACGGACTCCGGCAATCGGGCGACGTTGCCGGCTACCATGAGAACGGCCATCGTTTCACCGAAGGCTCTTGACAGCCCCAGGACAATGGCCGCGATCACACCCGCAAGACCCCTGCGCAGAACCACATGTTTGATGGTCTGCCATCGGGTGGCTCCCAGGGCCCATGAGGCTTCACGCACTTCATAGGGTATGGCGCGAAAGACCTCGATTATCACGTGAATGATGACAGGAAAAATCATTACGGCCAGGACCATGCCTCCGGCCAGGGCGCTGTAACCCGTTGAGAAGACTCCGAAGAAGGGAGCGAGATGGTCCTTGATGAAAGGAACGATGATCAGTACGCCCCAGATGCCGTAAACAACGGAGGGAATGCCGGCCAGCAGATCGATGAGGGGCGAGGAAAAATTTCGAATCCGGGCGGGGGCATATTCCGACAGATAGACGGCGGTCAGGATACACAGCGGCACGGCGATGGCGACAGCGATTCCGGTCACCCAGAGCGTGCCCATGATAAACGGGAGAAATCCGAATTCTCCCCGAAGGGGATGCCATGAAGAGGAAAAGAGCAGGCGGTTCAGTGATTGATCCATGAGAATCGGCCGGGATCGCAGGAACAGACCCGCGGCCATGGCAAATACAATCAGTGCCGAAAACACGGTCAGCGTCTGAAAAAACCATCCGGATAATCTGTCGGCGGCTCTTCGTATCACGATGATTGCCGAATTATTAATCCAGCACCCGTCCGGCCGATTGACGGCCTTTTTTTTCTGAAGGCGTGTGATGTCAGTTTCATTCTTCAAGGAGACGCAATCCTTCCTTCAGTTTATCCGCGGGCAGGGGAATGTATCCGGCTTCCGGGACATACTCCTGACCCCGGGTGAGCACCCATCGAATGAACCGGATAACCGGCTCGCGAGGGGGCTTGCCGCGGGATACGAAGTAAAGATCCCGGGCCGGAGGCGAGGGATACCGGCCGGCTCCGATGGCCTGGACGATCTGATCCCGGGTGCCGTAGAAATCTTCATCGGGATCGACTCGTCCGTTGCCGTTCAGATCGATGGGCGGAATCCAAATTCCCTTTACGGGCATTCTCGTCCGGGCGTCATAGGCATAATTGATATTGTTGTAACCGATACCCAGAGCGTCTTTCCTCACCGCTTCGGCCAGGCCCGGATCTCCGTAAACGCCGATATCCAGAAGATCTTCCTGATTCCCGCCCAGATATTTGGCCCACATTTCCGCGGCGCCGCATGCGTCGCTGCGGGTATAGACATGGATGGCGGCCCGGGGGCTCCCTTCGGCCAGCTCGCTCCAGAGGGTGATCTCTCCGGTGATCCAGATCCGGATGAATGATTCACGGGTGATGCCTTTTTCAAGAAGAGAGGGCAGAAAGGGATTGGATGCGCTGACGGTTGGCACGACCGCATCCCGGGCCACCGATACCCACCAGGCCCCCTGCTGTTTTTCCGCCGGATAAATATCGCGGGAGACCATGCCGATATCCACGATACCGGCCAGACAGTCGGCCATGCCCTTGCCGGCGCCGCCGGCTCCGATATCGATACGCGTTTCCGGATAGAGTTTCCGATATTCCTCGGCCCATTTGACGACCAGCGGATAAAGCGCCCAGGCTCCGGAAAAACTGACGGAGCCTTCCGGACCGGATGGAGGGGCCGGCCTCGCGCCGGAGATGTTTGCGAAAAGCATGGCTCCTGTTATCAGGCAATGAATGCATTTTTGCATAAAAGATTCTCCCGTATTGAACTTCAATAGCCGATCTGCCACTGAACGGCCCACTGATTGTGACAGGTGGATGATCCATGTTCTCTGTGAATCGCATAGTGGGTCTGAAGCCGGCATTTTCCTCCCATGAGCCAGTTGATTCCCAGGGTGAGGGCCGACTCTTCATCCTTCTCCAGATCCGTATCGGGATTCAATGTATCGTACTTGAGGATGCATTGAAGCATTCGGCCCGCGGCCAGAGCGGCCTGGACGTACCATCCCCCGCGTCTGATGTCTCCATCACGTCCGGAAATGTATTCACTTCTTAAAGAGAGGCGTTCGGACGTAATGGTCAGTTCGATTCCCTCGCGGTTGCGGATCCGTTTCTCGAGTGCGTCGCCTGCTTCGGTCATGCGGCCCCGGTACAGGGAGCCGCCCAGTATGATCCCGCCCGCAGGATGGAGCAGGATGCGAAACGCCACATCCTTGTGATCGTCCCTGTCTGTGGCATTGATTCCGGATCCATTGAAAAGACCCAGAAAAAATTCCATGAGAGGTCCCCTGGCCGTGGGCAGCATTCCGCCGCTGAGGCGGATTCCCGTGTCCCGGCCGTTCTGATTGCCGAGAATGTCCCGGCCCCGCGCGGCCAGGGCTTCCACGACCGAAGACCGGTTGATGGTTTCCAGGGCCGCGCTGGAAAGGAGATTTTCCGCGCTGAAAGGAATCTTGAATTGGCCTGCGGAAACCGTCCAGAGAGGGGCCAGTACAAAAATCAGCTCGGCATCCAGCAGCCTGGCCGAAGAACCGCTCCAGTCGCCCTGAAGGCGGTACTGTAAACGCTCATTGAACCGGCCGCTCCAGCTCAGTCGTGCCCGCCTGAGTCGGAATCCGTGAATATCTCCGCCGGGCGCGTTGTATTGGGTCTGCACATATCCCGAAAAAGTCACGGGCTGTTTCGTATCTGCCGGTGCGGACAGGGCTGCGGACGGTATCCAGCCGGCCAGTTGAGTCATTGTCGAAAGTATGATGAATTTGCGGTTCATGAAAACTCCTGATCAGCCGGGTGCCGGTATATCCATGGTTAAACAAATGCTGTGCCATAATCGGGGACTATATGTAAGTCACATAAAAACAGCAACAGGAAATAAATTCACTTGCATTTGATAGATATAGGCCGTATCATATGGTGGTTATAGACTGTTAAATATAGTAGATAACTATTAAATATGGCGGGATAAACATGGAAGCTTTTAAAGAGATATTGCTGAATGTGTGGAAAGAAGCGTGCCGGCATATCGAGATCACCGAATCGCTGCCTTTGATCGCACGGCTTCTGAAGACGCGTATGCCCCTGGAACAGATGCTGATCCGGCGGATCGATCCGGACCGTCTGACTGTCGATACGCTGGCCGCCGGATTCAAGGGAGCCGATCCGGAGCCGTTGGCCTCTGTCCACCGTGATCGGGAACAGATTGAGAAGCTGGCTTGCTGGCATGGCAAAGGCCGGATCGTCCGCAGTCGGGTGGATCATGAGAGAAAAATTGTCTTCCTGTGTCTTGCGGCGGAAGAAGGGCGCGACGTGATGGCTCTTCCCCTGCCTGCGGACAGGAGCGGCTTGCCCCTGCTTCTGATCATAGCCGGGCCCGGCTGCCTTTTCGAGCCGGTGTATGACGAAATGGTATACGCTCTTCAGGAACCTCTCGCTGCGGCCATGGAGAACGACTCCCGTCTGAAGGAAGTGATGCATCTCAGAGAAGCGGCCGAGGCGGATAGAAAAACCCTTCTGGCCAAACTCAGCCGAAAGGAGATGGGAGATGTGATCATCGGGGCGGAGGGTGGATTAAAAACCGTTCTGGAACGGGCCGTGCTGGTGGCGGATTCGGATGTGCCGGTTCTGATTTTCGGAGAGACGGGCACAGGCAAGGAAGTCGTGGCCCGAACCATTCACAATCATTCTTCCAGGGCTCACGGTCCTTTTATTCGGGTCAACTGCGGCGCGATACCTTCAGAGCTCATCGATTCACAGCTCTTCGGCCATGAAAAGGGGGCGTTCACGGGCGCAGTCGAGACTCGAAAAGGATGGTTTGAACGGGCCGACGGCGGTTCATTGTTTTTGGATGAGATTGCCGAGATGCCCCTGGAAGCACAAATTCGCCTGCTGCGTATCCTTCAGGACGGGTGGATGGAAAGGGTCGGCGGTAAACAGGCGCTCAGAGTCGATGTGCGAATCATACTGGCCACCCATCGGGATCTGGCTTCTATGGTTTCAAAAGGAACTTTTCGTGACGATTTATGGTACCGGATTTCGACATTTCCCATCTTTATACCACCTTTGCGGGACCGGCTGGAGGATTTGCCGCCGCTGGCCGAGCATTTCGCGAAGCGGTCGGCCATCCGTTTCAGTCTGCCGTTCATCCAGCCGTTGCCGGAGGATATTCGGCTTCTGGGAGCGTATTCCTGGCCGGGTAATATTCGGGAACTGGGTACGGTCATCGACCGGGCCGCTCTCTTGGGCAACGGCCGGTGTCTGGAGATACAGAAAGCTTTGGGCCTGTCTGATTATCCTTCAGCCGGAAGTCCAACGGTGCCGGCAGGTCATCGCGGGCTAAAGGAAGAAGGAATCCTGTCCCTGGACAGGGTCATGAAAAATCATATCGAGGCGGTTCTGAAGCAGACCCACGGTCGTGTCGAGGGAAAGGGGGGGGCGGCCGACCTTCTGAAGATCAATCCCAATACGCTTCGCGCCCGTATGCGGAAGCTGGGCGTTCGGCGTCAACAGGCATCATGATTTTTATCGGGTTATGATTTACGCCTAACGACTTACGCTCCTCCTCACCGGTTCGTATAGAGCATCTTTCGGGGAATCGGCTGTTTTTTCAGGCCGGGTCCCTGTATGCTGACGGTCAGCTCGTCGTGCCCGGTTTTCTCGAAAAAACCCGCCATGATGGGGTGAATGCCGCGTGCCAGCGCGATGGTGCCGGACTTTTCCGTCAGACCGTGCAGCCCGTCGTTGTCCACCACGAGCTTCGGTCCGATGGTCAGACTCGATCCGTCGTCCGAGTCGGTGAAGAAAGTGTACACCCCGTCGCGCGGAATGCGGATAAAACCCGTGTACCGAAAACTGAAATACTCCTCCCGATCGCGAGGACCAAAACCGAAGTCGTCCAGTGTCCCCTGTTTGACCGGCTCCAGGCGGTCGAAATCCGGAAGCCGGTCCCAGTCTCCTTCATAGTATTCATATCCGATGCCACGCCGCAGGCCGCGCGCGATGAGGGCCGGACGGGGTTTGACCTTGCGATACTCCGCCGAGGCCGGTCCGCTGACGGCCTTGCCCTCGCGGAACAGCCGGGCCGTGAGGGTCATGGTCTTTTCCAGCCGCACCGGACCGTCCGCTGAGGGAGAATCCGCTGTGGGGACCGAGCCGTCGAGAGTGTAATGAATATCCACATTCTCCCGGTCCGTGACGATCTCCACATCCATGTGATCGATGAATATGGAGTGATCGGCCCGGAAAACCGGGGGTTCGCTGATATCGGGACGGCCCTGTATGTCCAGTGCCACCACCGAGTTCCGGGCGTCCGGGGCCCGGCGGGGCAGTTCGATGACAATGGCGTCTTCATCACGGAATACGGTCAGGGCCTGGCCCGGGGCGGCCATCAGGACCGCGCGCAGGGGGCTGTTGAATATACCCGGAACCCGAAGTTTGCGGTCCCCTGGCCAGTCGAACACGTGCAGAAAGAGCCGCGTGCCGCCGCTGTCCAGTGCTTTTTGAGTGCACCGGCCCCATTCCAGATTCGCGAAAGGGCCGGCCTGTGTGCCGTAAACGGCGTCTCCGTTGACCTTCATCCATTCTCCGATCTCCCTGAGACGGTCCACACTGGCTTTGGGAAAACGGCCGTCAGGCCGCGGACCCACGTTCAGCAGGAAGTTGCCCCCTTTGGAGACGATATCCGCGAGAATCCGGATCAGTTCCGCGGCGGATTTGTGGTTGTGGTCGTGTTTGTTGTAGCCCCAGTGATTGTTCATGGTCATGCAGGTTTCCCAGTCCACTCCGGACAGGCCCGCGGCGGGAATCTGCTGCTCCGGCGTGCCGAAATCCCCGGAGTACCGGCCGTCGCGGGTCATTCCCTCCATGCCCGACCGTCCGCCGCCCACCCGGTTGTTGACGATGACCGACGGCTGCAGGTCCAGGCAGAGATCGTAAAGAGCCCGGCCGCAGGCGGGTTTCCACGTGTTCTCCCACTCGCCGTCGAACCACATGATATCGACATTTCCGTATCCGGTCAGCAGTTCCGTCACCTGATTTCTCAGATAGGCGACGTAACGCGTAAAATCGGCTCCGTCGGCCGTGCGGTCGTCTTCCCAGTCCCGCCTGGGAAGGTAGTCGGGGTGATGCCAGTCCATGATGGAATGGTACCAGCCCAGGCGCAGACCCCGGCCGCGGGCGACTTCGGACAGCTCGGCCATGATATCCCGCTGAAAGGGAGTGGACATGATATCGAAATCCGTGAATTTGGAATCGAAGAGACAGAACCCGTCATGATGCTTGGTGGTAATCACCATGTATCGCATGCCGGCTTCCAGGGCCGCCGAGACCCATTCCTCCGCGTCGAAATGCACCGGGTTGAACGCGTGAACAAACTCGTCATAGGTCTCCAGCGGGATTCGGGCCGTGCTGCGTATCCATTCCCCGTACCGGGTCTCGCCGTTCCATTCTCCGCCGGGAACGGCATACAATCCCCAGTGGATGAAGAGACCGAAACGGGCCTCGCGCCACCAGTCCAGCCGCGGATCCGGGGTCTTTGTGTCCGAAACAGGTCCGCAGGCAGACAAGGCCAGCAGCAGTGCGGCGGCGCAAAAAACACGATTTGTTTTCATGAGACTTCCTTCCTTTGTGTTCGCGAGGATCCCGGATAACTTTCGAACCGGGCGGTTCGGGAAAAGAGACCGTTTGAATGGTACAGAATCTTCGAATGAAAATCAAGACGATTGTAAAAATCACATGAAAATCGATGGATTTTTACGTATATTTCCAGAATCATCTACAACGGGGAATCTCGCTCATGAAATCCTTTCACACTTTATGGATTACTCTGTTTTCGCTGGTTTTGTCCGTACCGGCCGCCTCGCAGCGTCTGGATCCCGGCCGGCTGGTTTATTCGGGCGCTTTCCGTATGCCCGATTCCGAACCCTATGAGCATGGATGGTACTGGGGAGGAAGCTCGGCGGCGTATTATGGACAGGGAGACCCAGGCGGTCCGAATGACGGGTTCCCGGGATCCATTTTCGGAACGGGCCATAACTGGAACGTTTTTGTGGCGGAGATCGATATCCCTATACCGGTGATCTCGCAGGCGAAGAATCCCGATGAGCTGAATACGGCCCGCTTTCTTCAACCCTTTCATGACGTCAGGGGGCGTCTGTTCGAGGACGCGGCCGGGCAGCCGATTTTCTATGAAATCCTTCGAACCGGGATGGTCATCCTGCATTCAGGAGAAAACCGGACTTCACCCAAACTCGTGATGGCCCGGGGGCAGCATTTACAGGAAGACCGGCAGGATCCCTCGCACATGTGGTGTGAACTGAATCTGAGCGATCCTCACCCCCGCGGAAACTGGATTTTCGGCCTCTATACCAACTACACGACCTGTGATTATATGTTCGAGATACCGGATTCATGGTCCGATACTCACGCTCCGGGTATGAGCCTGGCAACGGGGCGGTTCCGGGACGGCCTGTGGAGCGGCAGGGGGCCGGCCCTGTTCGCGTTCCGTCCCTGGCCCTCCGATACCCCCGCGGACGGAGACACGATTACGGAAATCCTTCCGCTTCTTCTGTACGGCATTCAGCAGCCGGGCAATCAGCACATCCAGACCGATCCCTCCATGCGGATGGACGGATTCCGTGAAGCCGATGAATGGGTGGGAGGCGCCTGGATCGAGACCGCAGAGGCATCGGCTGTGGTACTGGTCGGCACCAGGGGGCTGGGAGAGGTGTGGTACGGTCTGCCGGACGGCACGGTCTGGCCGGACGAGCCGCCCTATCCAGACGATCCGGAAGACCAGCGGGGATGGTGGTGTGAGGAGTTTGAGGCGCAATTGATTTTTTTCGATACCGGAGACCTGGCGGATGTGGCATGCGGCCTTGCCGACCCCTGGGATCCGCAGCCCTACGCGGCCTTTGACCTGACGCCTTTTCTGTACAGCGTCTCCTCCCCTCAGCAGAAAGAGCAGGTAAGCGCGGTGTGCCACGATCCCGTGAACAATCGGCTTTACATTTTCGAGCCGCTGGCCGATGAAGACAAGCCGCTGGTGCATGTGTTCCGGATCCGGATGGAAACATCCGTCCGAGAATCGGAAAAATCGATTGAACCGGGCCTGATCCTGTTCCCCAATCCCTTCAACATGGAGACGACGGTTCAATTTACGCTTGAACGGGCCGGTCCGGTGAGAATGCGGGTATATGATTTACGAGGCCGTGAGGTCCTGTCTGAGACCGTTTCCGGGCTGACGCCCGGTCCTGTGAAAATTCGCCTTCGCTCCGAATCCCTTTCAACAGGTGTATACGGAGTGGTGATACAAACCGGTCAGATGGTCCGGACCGGGAAGATGGTGGTGATGAAATAGAGCGGTCTACCGTATTTTTACAGAGACCGATGTAACTTATCAGCCGGATCAGCGTATATTCTCATGAACGGAAAATTGGAAAAAGGAGGATTTCATGAAACGGTTTTCGATTCTGATTCTGACCGCGCTCTTTCTGATTCCACTTTGCCTTCAGGGACGGGACCAGGTGCGTGCCGAGGAAATCATTGTGCTGATCGACAACGGACAACCGGTTGATTTTCGTGATGTCGAGATCGTCGGAATACTGGATTTTACGGGTGTCGATGATCGACGGCTCGTCCGTGACAGCCGCAGTTTCTGGGGTTTCCTGAACCAGGGCAGCCGGGTCTATGAATGCCGGGTCAGAGTGCCTGTCCGGTTTATCGACTGTGTTTTTCAAGATGATGTTCTGGCCTATTACAATGACCGTAACCGGGATGTCTTAAACGTTGTTTTTTATGAGAACGTCACTTTCGAAGGCTGTCGGTTTATGGGCAAGGCGCACTTCAAGTATGTCAAATTCCTGAGAAACGCTGAATTTGCGAATACCTCATACAGGGATGAAGCACTCTTCAAATATACGGAATTCTCGGGGCCGGTCGATTTTTCGCGTTCCCGGTTTGAGGGTGAAGCCAACTTTAAATATGTCAAATTCCCCAATGCCGCGCGTTTCGAAGACGCTGTTTTCAGAAGAGAAGCCAATTTCAAGTTCGCCACTGTGGACACGGACGCCGATTTCAGAAATGCCGAATTTCGGGGCGAGGCCAATTTCAAGTATACCAAATTTTTCGGTTCCGCTTTTTTCAACGGCGGATCATTTTATCGCCTGGCCAATTTCAAATACACCAAATTCAGCGAAAAGCCGGATTTCGATGAAACGGAGTTCGCCGGAAGCACCGATTTTAAATACACCAAGGTCCAGGGGCGCACGTGGAAGCATTTCCGTTGACGTGAAAAAAGCACGAAGATCCGGAAGAGCCTCCACGGTCGGGATCTATTGCCGGAACCCGAATTCTCCCTTTTCAACGGACCAGTCTGTTCCGAAATAACCGACGGCTCTCAATCCCTTCTCCGGGTCTTCGGCCGCCGAGGCATCGAATACGAGACAGTCCGGTATGCCCCAGCCGGAATACAGATAGGGGCGCGTGTTGGTCAGCTTCATTCCCAAAATGCCGGTCCCGGCAACCACAGCCACCATGGCGGTTTCCGAATCGGGCCGTGGATAGGCCATAAGGCAGGCCAGGTCATCGCCTTTCAGCCGGGTTTTCCCGATCTGGATCCGGTTTCTGAAAACCTGAACCGGACAGTTTCTCAGTAGTGAATTCCAGGTGCCGTTGGTCTCCGCGTTTCCATAAAGAATCACGCTGCGGTCTTTGGCCGCGGACGGATGGAAGTCCCGATCCGCCACTACATCCACGGATCCGTTGCCCTGAATCCAGAAACATTCGGCGTCATACCGCGCCTTGGAAAAAGCCCACGCGTTTTCTTCGGCTCCGCCCCGGGTTCCATAGACGAAAATCATGTGATGATTGAATGCTTCCTTGAAAGGACCGTATCGGTGGGGGCCTTTCTCACGTGAAGAAAATATTTTCGAGGCCTTCCATCCATTCACTTCCCGTTCCAGCCACAGGCGCTCCTGAGCGGGCGACAGACCGGTCAATGTGTCTCCGTCCAGAATCACCGTATAGCTCCCTGTTTCCGGAGTCGTTTCCGGCGTCTCCAGAGAGAGTCTGAAAATGTTTTCCGTGACTCCCGCAAACCGCTCGGTTCCCGGATACCATGTCATATCGGCTCTCGAAATCTCCGAATGCCGCTGCTGCGCCTCGATTCGCAGCCAATGTCTCGATGCCGATATCCCGGGATTGGACGTGGAGAATGACACCGATCGCGGGCGGCCCGGAGGAAGAGAGCGTCGGGCGAAAAAATCGAACATGGGCGCCCAGTCCACGCAATCCACGCCCGGTTCATCGGAGCGGTCCCACCAGTGACCGGCCCCGGGTTCTTCGTGATATTGAAAGTCGTGATGGAATCCGGCCAGATGTCCGGCCATGGTCCGGGCTTCGGATACGGGTACGGACTCATCCGCGTCTCCATGCAGAATATACACACCCACTCCGTTCAGATTGGAGGTCAGGGCCAGAGTATTGCCAGGGTTCATCGTTCGCATCATCAGTCGTGACAACGGGGATTCACTGCCTTTCTGCTGGCGGGGGGCATAGGTGGAAAAACTGATCCATCCGGCGCTCGGCCCGATGGCCGCGAACCGGTCCGGATAGGTGACTCCCAGATGCCAGGTGCCGTGTCCCCCCATGGAATGTCCGGTCAAATAGATCCGTTCCCGGTCTGCGTTCAGATGGTTTATGGCATGCTCGAGTGCTTCCATTGCGTCGATGCGGCCCCAGTCTTCCCAGTCATATCCGAAGGGGCGGCGGTTCGTCGCTGCGACCACATGCGTTCGTTCCTTGGGATGATAGGAACGGGCCTGGTTGATCGCCTCCACGCCGGCGCCGTGCACGGACAGGACCAGAGCGGCGGGTTTGACGGTTTGCCGGGCCGGTGTCACGGCGTAGTACTGCACGCTGCCGTCGATGGACGAAACATAGGTGCGCCGATGAATGTCCGGTAAATTTTTTACGCCGATGGAAACAGAGGCGGTATCGATGAGCTCTTCGCCCTTCAGCAGATGAAGGTCCAGCCTGTAATATCCCGGTTCCAGACCGGATTGCTGGACTCCGAACGGCATTTTCCTCACCGAACGGGGTGCCAGGACCGGCAGCTTGGTGCGTGTCCATGTGCCTTCGGAGACGCGTGTTTTCAGAATCAGATCGGACAGATCGCTATCCCCCGCGTTGGTAACCGGCACAGCTCCCGAGTGCGGGGAACCATTCAGCAGGTCGGGGAGGGTCAAATCCCGAGTATTGAGAAAAACCGGCTGTGACGGCACCAGGAACCGGGCCCGGAAGCGGCCGCGGCTGCAGCGGAAAAGGAGATGATTGTCTCCCTCGCGCATTCGGACGGGTATCTGAAAATAGTCGAAACGGGGTTCCCAGGATTCGTACTGTTCTTTGACGCCGTATTTATTGGTGCCTCTCGGACGGCCGTTGATATACGCATATTGGTGGCCTCCGGCTTCCAGAATCAGTGTCTGTTCCCGATCGAGTGTGAGGGTGAAGGCCGCATAAGCGTCCCGAAGTATGCGGTCTGAGAACCATCCCGCTGAATCGGCTTCCAGCTGGGACCATACAGCCGAATCGCCGTCAAGGAACCATTCCGTGTCTCCTTCCTTGGGGGGGCGCCATTCACCGCGGATCATGCGGAGTTCGACGGGATCTATGGAGACCGGGGAAGCGCGGTAAATTCGGGGAACCGGTACGATAAAGCAGTGAGCGGGCTGAATAACGGCACTCCGTCCGGGAATGGTAATCAGAAGGTAACAGAAAACCAGAACGGGCTTTCGCATGTGTGCCTCCTTTAATAAGGGAATCCCTATCGGATTCATGAATAATCCAGGCTAAATGCCGGAAATTCGGCTGACTCTGTGTGCAGGATGAAATTTAAAATGCCAAACATGGAAAAGGTAGCATGTTTAACAGGAAAAGTCAAGATTTTGTTGATTTAAAAAAGAGAGGAATGGAAGGCTGTTAAGGAACAGCCTGTAAAGGAAAAATGGCTTGCTATTCCTTCGTTGAAAACATATATTGTCTCTTATTTCATAAAGGTCGTTTCAGAGCCTCACCCGGTAAAAACCCAAACCTACAGGAAGTCGAATGAGATCAATCGTGTCCAGAGTCATTCCAAAATCGGTTAAACAGAAAATCAGACAATCATCCTTTCTGGAGCGTCGTTATGGGCGAAAATTCGCGCGAACTTCCAAACGAATTGATATCTGTGCCGCCCAGTTTGCACATTTTTTTCATCTGGGCGGTCTGGGTTCGATAGAAGGCAAAACCTGTCTTGAAATCGGATCGGGATGGGTGCTCAGCCACGCTCTCGTCTGCTATCTGATGGGGGCGAAACGGGTTGTTGCAACGGATATTCTGCCTCATGCTCAACCGAAACTGATTCGTGACAGTATTCAAAACGCAGTCATTTATATTCCCAGAGAAATCCTGGCTCCTTTTGGGGATCATTCCAGGTTGAGGCATCGCACGAATATCATTCAGGAAATAAAAAATTTTTCCTTTGAAGAGCTTGAGAAACTGGGAATCGAATATCAAAGCCCGGTCGATTTCTCATGCCAGAAGCTGGATATTAAAGCGGATTTGATCTTTTCCTTTTCCGTGTTGGAGCATGTCGCCCGGGAGGACATACAAAATCTGCTCATCAACGCGGCGGATATTCTCAGTGACGAAGGATCAATGATTCATGAAATCCATCTTGAGGATCATCTGAACTTTCATCAGGATCCCTTCGCTTTTTTCACTCTGCCGGCATCTTCTTACGGACGCGAAAAGCAGGGCTCACGCGGCAATCGCATCCGTTACAGTGAATGGCTGCGAATCTTTCAGTCAATTCCCAATACAGTATCCAGACCGCTTTATGCCCATCGCCGTGTCGACAAGCCTTTTCCCGAACGTATTGATCCCTCGATTGTTCATACGGGGGAAGACGATCTCAGAGTCAGCCATGTCGGTATGATTACGCGTAAAAGCAAATCATGAAAATCCCGCATTGAGCTCTCATATTGAAGCACTCTCCATCAGTCTCCTTGCCTCCAGGGGTTCGCCGCGATGCGGGGCGCGATGGAGGATCAGCAAACGGGATAAGAACGAATAGAGAGGAATCAGCATTTTGGCCAGGGGATGCTCACCCGTGGCCGTTCCAATGTAAAAATACGGCCGACGAAGATAGATCACGCCGTGCAGCCAGTCCCAGAATGTCACAGAATCGGCTGCTCTGGCTTCATTGCGGAAAGCCTGCGACGCGGCTCTCCTGGATTGTCGTGATTGCATCGAGGAACTCCGAAAGAGGGCGAGTATTGTCAATCAATGATAAAGCGGAACTCGATCAATTGCAAGAGAAAAGACGGCGGGGCCCAAAAAAACAAAAGCCTTCAATCTCGCCGGTTTTCCGACACGAAAAAGAGGAACGGACAAAAGGCCGGTTTTACGGGTTTATTTGATGATAATCTCGTCGCAGAAAATCCAGGCCGGCTCGCCGGCTCCGGGATGATCCTCGGGGCAGGTTCCCCGGTTTCTGGCCGTGATGCGCAGATACCGGACCTCTTCGCCTATACTGGCCGAGAACTGATGATAAACCGATCTCTGACGCACGGATACCGAATGGCTCAACTCGGCTGCCGTGTTGTAGCTGATTCCATCTTCGGAAGTTTCCACGATCAGCTTTTCCGGAAGAAAGATCCAGGCCCCGGTTGACTGCAGAAATCCCGCGGACACACGATGCAGGGGCATGACGGTTTTCAAATCAAGAATGATCTCCATGTCGCTGCCTTCGAACCCCATCCAGGATCCATTGTCATGGTTCAATGAACCCATCAGCCCGTCTGTCAACAGTCCGGCATCGGGTCTGCCGTAACGCGGGCTGGGTTGACTGAGCCATTGGATCGGTTTACCCATGCCTTTGTGAAGCGTGATGTCCTGAACCGTAATGCGGCCCTTGCGCTCATTGTTTTGGAAAATGCAGGTTTGCACGCGGGATGACTGGCGGAGCAGGACCGGGTTGACGTAACGGGGTGATACGGGTTTCGGACGCGTGCCGTCGAGCGTGTACCGAATATCCGGATTCGGCTGCTCCGATTCCAGGAACAGATAGACTTTATCGGTGCGTTCGTCGTACCGGGTTCTGACTTCCACGCGGAACGAACCCGGCGCGTACACGATGTTTCGGCGGTCGAGCCGCGCCTTGTGAGCCTGCAGCCGAGTCCGAAAATCCGTCCAGTTTCGGGTTTCAGCCGGAGACCAGACTACCTCGGACAGGGCGATGAGGCGGGGCAGGGCCATGTACTGGGCGTGTTCGGGTGTGGGGATGTATTCGGTCCAGACATTGCCTTGGGCGCCGAGAACACGTGACGCCTGCCGTTCCGTCAGTTCCGGGGGTGTCGGTTCGAACGCGTAGACTTTTTTCAGGGGTGTGTATCCGCCGATGGCTTTGGGTTCGAACTCTGAATCACCCTGATAGTAATCGAAATAACAATGAGACGTGGGGGTCATGATCACGTCATGTCCCATTCGGGCCGCTTCGATGCCTCCCTGTTCACCCCGCCAGGACATGACAGTGGCGTGAGGAGGCAGTCCGCCCTCCAGAATTTCGTCCCATCCGATGATCCGCCGGCCATGCGCGTTGACGAATTTCTCAATTCGCTTGATGAAATAGCTCTGCAATTCATGGACGCCGGAAAGTCCTTCGGCTTCGATACGGGCCTGGCAAAGGGAACAGCGCTCCCATTCGGTTTTGATGGCCTCGTCTCCACCGATGTGAATATAGGGGCCGGGAAACAGGCTCATCACCTCTTTCAGGATATTTTCGATAAACGCGAAGGTTTCTTCATTACCCGCACAGTAAATGGCTGTGGCGGGCCAGATTCCCCCCGGCGGGACCGTAAAGGGGTCGCCCGTGCAGGACAGTTCGGGATAGGCGGCCAGGGCCGAGGTGATATGGGCGGGCATTTCGATTTCCGGAATGATGGTGACAAAACGGTCCTTTGCGTACTGCACGATCTCCCGAATATCACCCTGTGTGTAATAACCCCCGTAAGTCGCCTTCTCGCCGGGTCTCTGCGGCGGCCTCTCGTTCCATGGCACATTCCGGCGATCCACGCGCCAGGCGCCCACCTGTGTCAGGCGGGGATATTGTTTGATCTCGATCCGCCACCCCTGATCATCCACCAGATGCCAGTGAAATGTGTTCATCTTGTGCATGGCCAGGATGTCGATGTATTGTTTGATGAACGATTTGGGAAAGAAATGACGGGATACATCCAGATGCATACCCCGGTACGGGTAACGGGGACGGTCTTCCACGTCGAGACATGGGAGACTGATCCAGGGTCCGGATGCCGGAAGCTTGTCTCGATCGGGAAGCATCTGCAGAAGGGTTTGGGTTCCGTAAAACAGGCCCGCGGGTTCATTGGCTCGAAGAACCAGACCGTCGTGATGCACGGCAAGGGAGTAACCTTCGGCGCCCAGGCCGCGGCCGGCTTTTCTCAAAGACAGCAGAATACCGTCACGTGGATTCCCCCGTTTGGGGATTTCATCCACAATGACGGGAAGGGCTTTCCGGGCGCGTAGCTCTTCAGCCAGAAAATGGGCAATCTGGATGAGCGCTGAATCTCTGGAGTCTATTACGACATGAAAATCCGAGGCCAGTTCAAAGCGGCCTTCGGCTTGTTGAATGCTTGCGGGTTTCGGGATGAGGTTCAGGGTTATATCGGTGCGAACAGGTTCCGGGCTTTTCGTGCATCCTGTCACGAATGCTGCGGCCGCCAGCAGACCCCAAAATCGTTTCATGATGTTCTCCTTGTTTCAAAACCGTACGCAAGTCAAACGGTTGGTTCCGGGCACAGGTTCCCGGGCATTTGTCTCCGGTTCCGCCGAACATCGAATGAACCTGTTTCTCGGTGGTTGATATATTATTGATTTTGTGGAAGGCCTCTTCCCCAAGAGCCGGTGCCACTAATTTACAAACAAACTTTCAGGAATGCAACACCCGAATCAACATAAGGGGCCTGTTGATCGAGTCCGGAAAGAAAAAGGCCCCGTTCCGAACATGGAACGGGGCCTGCAATCAGACCGGCGTATTTCACGCGTCAGCCGTCGATCTCAAGAACCAGAGTTCGAGCCGATTCGGAGGTCAGAGTCTGAATCAGCTTCCGGAAAAGATCGTATTGCTCAGGAGGAATCAGCGCGTTATGAAGTGTCACGGAACGGGTCAGGCTGAGGCCGTCCTTCTCTTCCCAGCGCTGGGAGAAGTGTCCTTCTCCTTCAATATCCACGGCATCGGGCAGACCCGTTACCTTCATATTTTCCGGGAGTTTCAGGGTCAACTCCACGTGTTCTCTCATAGGATGGGGCAGGGCCAGGGTTTCGCTGCGGTTGAAAGCACCCAGCGAAAGACCCCAGGCGTCCACCGCGGAGCGGACGGGCGTGAACAGAACCCGGTTTGTTTCGTCGATCCGCCGGTGTTCCGCCGGGAACGATACGTCCATCTCATAAACGGCTGACTGAAGATTGATACTGACCGGGATGACGGATCGAACCTGCACATCTCCCAGAATGGGACGCAGTTTCGACCGTACGGCCGCGGCCGGATCTTCCGGACCGTTGAAAGGCTCATGAAAGGCGCCTTCGAGCTGCAGCCGGAGCCGTCCTTCCAGAATAAAATCCGGATTCAGAGTCAAACGGGCCCGGATCTGGATGCGGTGATCCATCCCCCGGCCGGTCAGTTCCATCCATTCGGCTCCTTTAGAAGTGACAACAAGTACCCGTTTCCCCGATTCCGAGACATCCAGAAGGCCGGTTTGCACCTGATCCGTTCGAAGGAACAGAGAACGTCCGGCATCGGCCCAGACAGTCGGTTTTCCGAATTGGGTGAGTGTCGGCACGTTTTGAGCGAACGGAACGGTACGCGCGATAAGGGCCAGCTTCGGATCATGCGATTTGAGCATGGCCATCAGCAGAACCGCTTTGTCCATTTCCGTGCCCCGGGCCTCATTCCAGGTCCTGCGTGCGGGCAGAGATCGGTATCCAATCAGCGAAGGATCCAGATTCACATGACCGGTTGCCCTGACCATGCGGGCCTGGATGCTCAGGACGCGCGACACGGGATCCAGAGGCCAGGCCGTGTCTTCCGGGAAAAAGGGTTTGCCGCAATCGGCATCGATCGAACGGTGCAGTTCGGCGGTCAGCGTGTTCCAGTCCGGACAGGTGGAAAAGACAAGCCGCGGCGAGGTGAGTTCAAAAGGGGCGTGATGGGGTTCTGGATACTGTATGTCCAGATTTTCGAATTCCCATGTGTAGCGCGTACTCTCTTCTTCGGTGTCTACTCGAGGTTCGACGGCCGAATTGAACAGATGATAATGAAATGGTGTTCCATTGGGAATTTGCACGGATACCGTATACCGCCTGACCGGATGATCGGTTCCCACAATCTCTTCACCCATGAGCCAGGGCCACAGACCCGGCCGGGTGTCGATATGATAGGCGAAACGGACCGTGCATCCGCGTTCCAGGCCGGTATGGCTGACCACCATCTCACGAAGATGAGCGTACGCAGGCGCCTGATGCACGAAACGCGGCAGTACTTCGTTGAATCCGTTTTCCGGTGTCGGTACCCGGGTGCCGTCGGTCATGGTGGTGACCGACTCATCGACGGTCAAAGTCTGATATTCCGGATTGGTGACGATAAAACTTTCTCCCAGGGCGCGGTTCACGGCGAAATAGGTGAGAAGCCGAACCTCGTGGGAATAATCGGTCCGGATATGTCCGGTTTTATCGAGTGTGTAATTCTTTTCAATGTGCAGATATTCGGCATCGGCGTTTTCCAGGGCCTGCACGGGCCGTGCCAGAAGAGCCAGGATGCCCAGGAGGATGATTTTTCGCATGGCGTCCTCTCAATGCTTGGTGATGATAACCGGCGCGGTACGCGCGCGGTTGGCTTCCTGAATCACTTTCCGGAAATGGGGCCACTCTTCGGCCTGATAAATTCTTTTGGCGAAAGACAGAGTCTGCCGGAAAACGAGACGGTTACGGTTGTATTCGTATTCGGTCTTGAAATCAGCCGGAATTCCGGCCAGCTCTTCGAATTCGGGAGCGTGGGTGACCCTATACCCGGGCGGCAGACGAAGAACCTCTTCCAGGTTCAACAGCTGCGAGCATCGGATTCGAAAGGGCGTGGTGCGTGTGTTCCTGTTCGTGGAATAGGATAGAGCCGGATCCGGGAAGATATGACGCGCGGCCAGGGGAACCAGAATCAGGGCGTCACCGGCCTTGATGGCGTAATCCGGTATGCGGAAAGTGATTTCGATCCGTGTCGGCCGGCTCAGATCGACCGGGTCTGTGAATCGAAGCGAGAGGATCTCCGCCCTGGGTGCCAGATCGGCCAGGGCGCGTTCATAATCGCTTCTCCACTGGAATTTTCTTCCCTTTCGGCGAAGACGCGAATCGGCCTGTCCGTCGCCTTCGACGGTCAGGGTTCCCGTCAGATTTCCCTGGTCATCCAGACGCGTTTCCGCTCTGACGGTAAAAGGGTGGTTCTTGGGAGGGCTGATGGGTGTTGTCATCAAATCGGCGCCTTCGGGAACACCCATCAGGTATTCCTGCTGCTGTTCCAGGCTGGACCACAGTTCACGGGTCAGAGGTACCCAGGTTGGATCGAGCAGCATATAGTCGCCATCGCCGCGTTTCCACACGGTGACGCAATGGTTGAACTGATCGGCCGGAACACGGTCGATGCGCGAGCCGGCCATGGTCATGGCCGGGTAAGATTCCAGGCCCGCGGCCCGCAGCATGGTGATGAGCATGCCGGCCTTGTCCTTGCACACGCCGGCCCGGTCGCGGAAGGTCATCTCGCCGGTGTGCAGGGTGTATCCCTCTCCTTCTCCCATGGACAGTCCGGAATACCGGATTTCATCCGCCACCCAATGCGTCAGCACATCGACTTTTTCCATGTCACTCCGGCAGCCCCGGGTGAGTTCGTCTACCCTGGCCTGAATTTCCGGGGTTACCTCGAAGCTGCCGAAATCTTCATTCACTCCGTAAAACCACAGGGATTTGGCTTCCCAGTCCCGCGTGGTGGACAGGAGCAGCTTGGGGGCCACATCTGAAACTGCGACCATATAGGGTTCGCCCTGGAACGGCTTGATATCCCGGCTTTCGAAATGATAGATCTTTCGGTCTCTCTCCCAGCCGGTCCACACGGTGAGGGCGCCGTTGTAAATGCGGTACTGAAGGGGCTTGTCCTCCGGAAGCGACACGGAATACACCTTGAGTTTCACGGGAGCGTCGCTCCAGAACGGAACGATGTCGTAAAAGTGGCCGCGCATGGGGGGAACAAACCGTTCGTCATCCGAAGAAGAGATCCCGCTGCTGCTTTGCAGAAGGGCATAGGTGAACCCCTTGCGAAAGGTTTTGATCTGCAGGGCATCGCCGGGATGCAGCCTTCCCACGGGAAGCATCTTTTCCCGGGCGCCCCAGTAGATGGCCCGGGCCGGAGCCGCATGGTCCAGCGCTGCATCCAAAGGAATGGTTTCTTCGGATCCGTCTTTTCTCAGGATTCTTGCCATCAAGATATCCACGTGGGCCGAAAGCGGATCGTAATCAAAGTGCTGCACCGCTTCGCGGATACCGCCCTCTTGAGTCAGTATCTTGACAAGCTTGTGAACCGTGACATAACTGAGTCCCGACTCCATGACCTGTACACGGGTGCTGTCGAAGACCACCACGTGACGGGCGTTTTCGGGCTCTCCGGCTTCGGCGATCAGCCGCCGAATAGGGTCGTCCTGTGCCTGTGCCAGGAGTGTTCCCAGCATCCAAAACAAGAGCCAGTATTTGCGCATAATGTGTCCTCGCTTTCGAAGAGAAGCCACCTTCACACGTTTTGGCGGGCGGTTCGGGTTCGCTGTCAATGCCGGATCTCGACCGGCCGGAGCCGGTTGTTTCTTATTGATCGGAACGATTCTTAACATACTTTTCAAGCCAGAAGTTCATCTCCCACAATGTGTGCATGATGGATTCACGGGCCGAATAGCCGTGGCTTTCAAAGGGCAGCATAACCAGCCTTGTCGTGGCGCCGTGACCCTTGAGTGCGTGGTAATAACGTTCGCTCTGAAGCGGGAACGTACCCGAGTTGTTGTCCGTCGCTCCGTGAATCAACAGAATGGGTTCGTTCACCTTGTCCGCGTGCATGAAGGGTGACATATGGAAGTAGACTTCAGGCGCTTCCCAGAATGTGCGCGGTTCGGCCTGAAATCCGAACGGAGTCAGTGTCCGGTTGTAGGCGCCGCTGCGGGCGATACCGGCGGCGAAGAGGTCCGAATGGGCCAGCAGATTGGCGGTCATAAACGCGCCGTAGGAATGTCCTCCGACGGCGATGCGTTCGGGATCCGCAACTCCCCGCCGGACCACCTCATCCACGGCGGCGCGGGCGCTGGCCACAAGCTGTTCGACGAACGTGTCATTGGGCTGGCTGTCGCCTTCGCCGACGATCGGCATGGTGGGTCCGTCCAGTATGGCGTATCCTTCGGCCAGCCAGAGGATGGGACGGCTCCAGCTGATGCGGGCGAACCGGTAGGGTGAGTCTGTGACCTGACTGGCTGCGTCGGCACTTTTGTATTCCCGGGGGTAGGCCCACATGATCATGGGCAGAGGGCCATCCTCTTTTCTGTAACCGGGAGGAAGATAAAGCGTCGCGGTGAGCTGCACGCCGTCGTTTCGCTCGTACCGGATCATCTCCTGAGTCATGCCCTGAAGCTGGGGGTATGGATTGGGGAATCGGGTCAGCGCCTTGATCCGGCCTTTTTTCATGTCACGAAGATAATAATTGCCCGGCTCGTCTGCCGATTCCCTGACGGTGATGATCGTTTTCAGGGGATCGATCACTTCGACCACACGTTCATAATACGGCGCTTCAGATTGCCAAAGGCGTCGGGTCTTGCCGGTTTTCAGGTTAAGTTCATCAAGGAAGGGAAAACTGCCCTCGGGTGAAGCCCCTTGACCGCTTAAGTAGATGCTACTGCGGTCAGAGGAGAATAGGAGCACGGAGGCGTTGCCCTTTCGCTTCATGACCGGGTTCCCGGGATCGCTGTATGCGTCTTCGGTGGAGCGGTCAAATAGCAGCCCGGGTTCTTTTTCCGGATTATCCGGTTCGATGATCCAGGTGCGGGTTTTCCGTGTGGACCACCAGTATTCGGAAATAAGGGCCAGACCGCCGTGGCCCCAGCGAATGCCGGCGTATCGTAAAGCCAGATCAGCCAGAGGCCTGGCCGGTTCTGTGAAAGGAGCCTGGAGGGTGAAGATCCGGTCCCGAATATCGGCCTGCAGGCGGGGATCGCCTTGGTCCATTGCTTCCACCCAAACGAGCGTTGCGGGAGCGTCATCCCGCCATTGAAATGAACGGGGACCTGTTGGAACGGCTTCGAAACCCGTGGGCACGTTCTCCTGAAGCGGCAGGTCGGCGATCACCTTGACCTCGTTGCCGTCCATATCCCAGACCGCCAAACGTCTGGGGAAACTCCGGACCGTCACCAGATAGGAGAAGGGACGCTGAATGGTCTGAACCAGCAGGAAACGGGCATCAGGCGAAGGAGACACGCCCGCGATCAGGCCCGGTTCACCCAGCGGAGTGACGTTTCCGTCCACATGAATCCGTACCAGCTCGGATAGAAGGTAGTATTCGAGCAAATCTTCGTCATGCGGGTTTTTCAGCAGGTCCTGATAAGTCCGGACCGGTGCGCTATGGCCTGTGGTTTCCTGAATCACCGGTGCGATGGGGATCTCCGGGGCTTCAGGTTCAGGACCCTGATTGTCCGGAACCTTTTTTATGATCAGACGTTTTTGGTCGATCCATTGTATAGATGATCCATAGGCTGTGTTGAGACGGTATGGTACCGGCTGCCGCGCTTCCAGAGTGCGGGTGTCCGCCAGCCAGAGGGTTACGTCATCGCCGGTCAGAACAGCCAGGGCCATGTAGCGGCCGTCCGGAGACCATTCCGATTCGAGAATCCGGTCGATTTCAGGCAGTCCTTTGAACGAATACTCCGATCCATCCTTGATTCTCTGAAGATGGATGCCCGTGTGGGTTCTGTAAGGACGGCTCATGCCGTGGGTTCGGGGATTGAGGCGCAGGCCGCCTATGCGAAGCTCCGGCTGTGCCAGCTCGCGTATCGAAGGCATGCCCGGCCGCTGAAGCACGGCCATCCATTCATAACCGGGGTCCATGCTGACCGCAGGAGTCGGGGGCACGTCCACCAGGCTTGCCAGACTCGGGGGTGGTGTGCGGTATCCGATATCACTGCCGCCGGCCGGCGTGAGTCCGAGACAGATCAGGACGGGTATCCATAACAGGGCATTTGTGATTCGGTAAGGATTCGGCTGTTTCATGTCTCCTCCTGGGCTTGAAGATGATTTATGAAGTTGAATTGATCTCCGTTTTTGCGGCTTACGCCGGAAAATTTACCTGTGACGTTTTTTCTTCTCAAATTCCGGTGCTTTCCTGACGGCTGAAAACAGAATCCGGAAAGACCGCAGCAGCAGTTTAATCCCCTGCCGGGGCACGCGGGCCGGATCCTTTCCTGCATTCGGCCAGCCGGGGGCGTCCAGGCGTTCGGAGGGAATGCGCACGGCTTCCCAGTTGCGGAACAGGCGGCCCCATTGGCTGCTCAGAGCCCGGTTCAGCCTCTTCTGGTGAAAAGGATACCAGAAGAAATCATGATAGGCGATGCTGGCCATATAGGACCATGGCGCCAGAATGGTTCTCAAACTCCATTCCATAACTTTTTTCAGGGACCCCCAGTAAATCCGGTGCTGCATGCGGGCTGCGAACGTCATTTTCCGAAAGGGACCCACGAAATTCCAGGGTTTTTCCATCAAATCCCCGTCTCCTCGAATGTCGAGTCTTTTGATATC
Source organism: bacterium (assembly GCA_011388275.1). Taxonomy (GTDB): domain Bacteria; phylum Zhuqueibacterota; class QNDG01; order QNDG01; family DSAB01; genus DSAB01. Next base: position 23,650 of record DSAB01000097.1, read on the forward strand.
TCCGCATCCGAGTCCGTGCTCGTGGGCCAGGCGGACGAATTTCAGGTCATTGAGCGGATCAAAGCCCATGAGGTGCGCGGCCGCGGCATCGATGGCCACCTGATCGGCCGAAGCCAGGATTACATTTTTCACGTGCGGGATCATGCAGCGGGGCCCGGGGCCGTCTCCGGCGAATGTGCCGTCCATCACGGCGAAAATGCCGGAATGGATTCTCTGCTGAATGCGCAGCAGGTCGACCAGGGTTTCATGAATGACCGGATGGGTCCAGTGTCTTTTTTCATTCAAAAGACCGCCGAAGGCGTTTTTCATGGCCCCTGTGGTGGTTGTAAAAACATGGGTTTTGACCGTGGGAAGGTGAAGTATGTTGTTCCCGATAAACCGTTTGGGAATATAAAACCCCTTCTTGTACACCGTGGGCAAAACCAGGAGTTCATCGAGGTTTCCGAAAGCATCCTCGATGTGAATCCATTCTTCTCCCTCATACAGATGCACATTTTTCAGGCCGTGGGCTTCGATGACGTGAATCTGTTTGTTTTCACGCTCTCCCAGACGGGCATCCACCACCACGGTGCGGTTATGGCAGCCGTACAGACGTTCTCGTTTGTATCCGTCCCGAATCATCGACCGGACCACACCGTCGAGCTGCCAGGGAGGCGTGGAGCAGGCGGGGAAGAAGGAATGCCAGCTGATGTTGATTTTCAGTCCCGTATCCCTGTCTTTCGGAAGGGCGCTCTGATAGCCGGCCAGATTCATGAGCCGGTACATATCGGCCAGAACCGTTTCAGGCCGTGTTCGCAGCATGGCAACAGTGGATTTCATTCGGTTTCATCTCCTGATAATTCAATGAACAGCCTTTCACTCGGTCGAGTCAACGGACGGAGTCAGTGGACCGGAGTGTTATTCCGGAACCCGGGAAACAAGAATTAACAATATAGGAAAATATCTTTTGAGAATCAATCCCTTATCTGTTCGAAGGGCCGCCGATGACTTGCACACATTAAAAGGAGATTCGGTCATGCCAGTGAGACTGTTGAACCGGCTGCGTGGAGGCGGAGAGAATTTTCCAAACTTATGAATCGTGCCGCATAGGGAGTGGGACTCGCTTTTCCTGAAAGAAAACCCGAATCCGTGTGCCGTCATTGCGGTCGAGTTCGATCCTGCCGTTGAGCTGGTCGCGGGCCATAATGGTGACAAGCTCAAGGCCGAAGGAATCGGAGCGTTTGATGTCCAGATGCTCGGGAATTCCCACCCCGTTGTCTTCAACCAGAAGTTCGATAATGCCCTCTTTGTGCTTACGGACAGAGATGCCGATATGGCCGATGCCTTTCCAGTCAGACGGAAAGGCGTGTTTCAGTGTGTTGGAGACCAGTTCGTTGATGATCAGACTGCAGGGCACGGACCTGTCAATCTCCAGCTCGACATCATCCACATGGATTTCAAGTTTCACCCTCTTGGGATCCGTGCCGAAGGACCAGAACAATCCCTTGACGAGGTTCTCGATGTAATCCCTGAAATCAATTTTTATCATGTCGTTGGATCGGTAAAATTTTTCGTGCAGCAGCGCCATGGCCCGGATTCGGTCCTGACACTCGGTGAGCATGTTTAGAAGGCGTTTATCCTCGATATACTGGGATTGAAGACTGAGCACTCCGCATACGGTTTGAAAGTTGTTCTTGACACGATGATGAATCTCTTTAACCAGCATATCCCTTTCAGCGAGTTGTTTTTCATATCTGGTTTTCAGATCCTTTGAATTCGGGATATTGAACGGGCCGAATCGGCGCTCTATCACGTGCTGCATATCCGAAAGGATCGCGCCGGATTTAATCTCATAATCCAGTGCCCAGCGGTCCACGGCTTTTCGGGCCTGTTCCACATCTTCGGCAGGGACCAGCAGCAGAACAGGGACGGAAGGATGATCCCTGAGCAGAGGCTCCACATACTGCCCCTGAACCCGAAGTTCTGAAACGATGAGGTTCGGAGAACGAGCGGCCAGGTGACGGGTCATGCTCTCCGCGGTGAAAGCAAAATCGGTCTGAAAAGGATCGCCGGCATCATCCAGTGACTGCCGAATCAGGCGGGCCTCCGATTTGTCGCTGCTGATGAACAAAACAACGGGTTTTTCTTTTGCGATCTGTGGAATTGTTTTGTTCCTTATGTGTTTTCCAGGCTGAACGGGACACCGTTTATTCCGGATTCACCGTAAAAGTGTGCTGCTCAGGGCGGGTATGGTCTTTTTTAAGTCCAACAAGTGAAAAATAAGGATGATGGAAGGAAAAGTCAAGGTCTTTCTTCACGCAGTCAGCCCAGCTCATTCCAGTCCCGCAATATGCGGGTGATGATGACAAGCGCCGCGGTTTCGGCCCTGAGTCGGCGCGGGCCCAATGAGACAGGGCGGAACCCGTGCTCAACGGCCATGGCGATCTCTTCTTCAGAAAATCCTCCTTCGGGTCCGACCATGGCCAAAGCCCGATATGCCGGGTTTCGGCTGCCGGTCTTCGCGGACCATCCGGTGTCGCCCGCATCGTGGGCGATGAGACGCAACGTACAATCGGCTCCCATCAGAATCACGCGTTCGAAAGGCCTGGGATCCATGATCTCCGGAAGGACCGAACGGCCGCTCTGTTTCATGGCAGCCAGGGCGATACGTTGCCAGCGCCGCCATTTCTGGGGTCCAGCCGCTCTTTCCGTTCTTTGTGTAATGACCGGAAGCAGACGGCTGACGCCCAGTTCCACGGCTTTCTCGATGAGCCAGTCGAACCGTTCTCCGCGAATCAGAGCGGGAGCCAGTGTTACACGGGCCCGGGGTTCACCCAGGAGTCGCCGTGATTCCATGACTTTACCCATGGTTTCCTGGCCGGTATCGAGCAGCCGGACGCGAAACGCGCCGCCCTTTCCGTCAATGACCCAGATCTCGTCTCCCCGTTTTTTCCTCAAAGCCCGCAGATGCCGGCTCTCTTCGGCCGGAATCGTGACTTCATCGTTTCGGAAACATTCAGGCGGCGCGAAAACGCTTTCCCAATGCATGAAGATTCCTCCGGTTCAACATGATGCGCGCGATGCGGCATCAAATGTCCACGAACAGATCGGCAATGAATTCGGAACGGCCGCTTTCATTCAATGCCCATTCCAGCCGGAGCACGTTGATATAGGGCAGATGGAGATGCAGGCCCATGCCGAATCCGGACATCCAATCCTTTGGTTTGCCTTTCCGAAGCCAGGTTACACCGGTATCGGCGAAAAAACCCAGACTGAGACCGTATTTCAGATCGGTCAGTTGAGGAACGGACGTGAGCGAAAAATAGCGGACGGGAATCAGAGGAACACGAACGGCCAGACCGGCCAGGGCGCGGAACTCACCCTCGCGGACTTCATGAAAGTGACCCCGTATGCGTTCATCGTACCCCAGATAGAACCGGTCGTAAACCGGCAGCGTGCCCGCGGAAAAATCGGCCGCCGCCCGCCAGGCAACGGTCATATTTTTACCCCATGGGATATAGTGACGGATGTCGAACCCGTAGAGCAGATAACGGGGATGGCCGCTCCATCCGTAAGCCCTGATCCATCCGGCCAGCCGATGTCCGCTATGAGGGTATTCCTTCAGGTCCCGCGTGTCCAGGGCGAATGAAATGCCTATGTTGGGGAGACGGTTTCGTATTTCTCCGGTTCCGGATTCGTTCTCGGGAGGGGTAAAGGCCACCTCTCTGTAGCCCAGCTGTATTCGGGCGAAGCGGTGCAGCCCCCAGCGTTTGCCCAGGGCGGCGTATGATCCGGCATGCTGTTCGGTCACTGATTCCCGATAATGTAGGCTGCGAACCCGCTGCGTCCAGGCCCCCGCGTCAAAGGTCAAATGGCGTTTTCCGCCCAACCAGGGGTTGGCGTAGGAGATCTGCGCGGCCGGATTGTAGCCCAGCCAGAACAATACGGACAGGTTTTCGGCCCTCCCCCGGAAGTTCATATGAACGAGACCCGCGCCCCAGGACAACTGATTCCAGTCACGGTTGTTGAGAAAGAGTATCGGATAAGGAAACCAGTACCACTTTTCGGTCAGCAGCAGATAGATACAGGCCGAGTCGTTTTCCACGCTCACATGGGTTTGCACCCGATTGAAAAGATTGAGGCTTTGGATTCGCTTGCGGTCTTGCTCCAGAACGTCCGGATCGAATGGGTCTCCGATTCGGCTTTTCATCTCCCTCAGTATGATTTGCGGACGGGTTCGATGATTGCCGACCAGCGTGATATCCACGATGGGAAGGGCGAGACTGTCTTCGAATGCCGCTGTGGGTAAGGACTGTCCGCGAATCGGGGCGGCGAGACAGGCGAGAAAGCACAAAATCAGTCCTCTTTGAACCGGGTTTCTGAAGAGATTCGATCGCATCAAAACTTGACTCCTGTTGCCACGTTGATGAATCCCCCGTGGTGCCGCCGTCCGTACTCGAGTCGAAACAGCCACTTGTCCCACAGGAAATGAAGTCCCGAACCGGCAGCCCAGACCCATCGGGTCTTCGAAAGAGCCTGATTCGCCGGCCAGACAGATCCGGTATCCATAAACAGAACCACGCTGTACCCGGCATGAATGCCTGTCAGGGGATTTCCTTCAAACGCGATGGGAATACGGTACTCGGTGCTGAAGAACGAACCGCTGTCTCCGGACAGGTCTCCGAGATGATATCCTCGAATGGAGTCTCCGCCGCCCAGTCTGAGGCGCTGTGTCAGGGGAAGCGGCTGATGGGCCCGTTCCGCCCAGGCATGCACGGCCAGGGTGTTTCTGTGAAACAGGGATGTGTATAAACGGGCTTCCATACCGGTTTTCTGGAATGGATTTGAATCAGACTCCATTCGAAGATGCCAGAATCGGCCGTAGACCCCGCTTCGGGGATAGCGGGGCCAGTCACGGGTATCCAGTTCCACGAACCCTTCCCATCGAATAAATCGTTCAGGCCCGGCCGGGCCTGAA
>DSAB01000103.1 GCA_011388275.1 bacterium
ATGATTCGTTTATCCGTGAAACGCTGAACATAATGGGCCAGATTCCGGTCGGGAGCGAATATGATCTCATCTGCGTTCAATCCGTTGACAATACGGACCGCGTTGGCCGATGTGCAGCAAATGTCCGATTCCGCCTTGACTTCGGCCGTTGAGTTGACATAGGTGACCACCCTGGCACCGGGAAACCGCTCTTTCATCCGGCTCAGGCTGTCCGTATCCGCCATACGGGCCATGGGGCATCCTGCGTCCGGACGGGGCAGGAGCACGGTCTTATCCTCGGAGAGGATGTCCGCTGTTTCGGCCATAAACCGCACGCCGCAAAAAACAATCAGTGGCTTGTCCGCGCGCGCGGCGTATCGGGCCAGATCCAGGGAGTCGGCCAGTACATCGGCCAGTTCCTGAATCTCGGCCCGCTGATAGTTGTGCGCCAGCAAAACGGCGTTCTTTTCTCTCAAAAGCCGTCGAATGTCCGCTGCCGTGTCCCGGTCGTTCATTTCAGGATTTCCCGGCAGGTGAGAGTTCCCGAAGACGGCCGACCGCCTCGATGACGGCTTCTGCGGCTCGGTCGATCTCTTCACGGGTTGTGAACCGTCCCAGACTGAGGCGGAGACTGCCGCGGGCTTTTTCGGGGCTGAGTCCCATTGCCAAAAGGACATGCGAGGGATCTTCCGATCCGGAACTGCACGCCGAACCGCTGGAAGCCGAGATGCCGGCATGGTCCAGGTGCATGAGAAGGGCTTCCCCTTCCACCTGCGCGAAAGACAGATTGATATTATTGGGAAGCCGTTCTTCGGGATGGCCGTTGAGGCAGGTGTCCGGGATGTCACGCATCAGACGGTTCAGCAGCCGCCGCCGGAGCTCATCGATCCGGCGGTTTTCATCCTCCATCTCCTTCATGGCGATTTCAGCCGCTTTGCCGAGGCCCACGATGCCCGGAACGTTGTGTGTGGCGCTTCGTCTTCCCCCTTCCTGGGCGCCGCCGTGCAGCAGGGGTTCAAACGGGGTTCCTTTCCGGATATACAGGGCGCCGACCCCCTTGGGTCCGCAGAATTTGTGCGCGGAGAGTGCCAGAAGGTCGATGTTCATGGTATCGACATGGATGGGCAAATGGCCCGCGGTCTGGACCGCATCCGTGTGAAAAGAGATCCCGCGGTCGCGGGCCAGGGCGCCGATCGCTTCGATGGGCTCTATCGTACCCACTTCGTTGTTGGCATGCATGACCGAGATCAGTATGGTTTTTGACGTTATGGCGTCTTTGATGTCATCCGGATTTACCCGGCCGAACCGGTCTGCAGAAACGACCGAGAGATCGAACCCCTGTTTTTCCAGAAACCGGCACGCATGCAGTACGGCATGGTGTTCCACGGCCGTGGTGATGATATGGCCGCCTTGTCCCCTGGCAAAAGCGACGCCTTTGATGGCGGCGTTGTCCGACTCGGTACCGCATCCGGTAAACACGATTTCCGGTGAATCGGCCCCGATGAGACGCGCGACTGAATCCCTCGCCGCTTCCACGCCTTCCAGCGCTTTTTGGCCGTGGCTGTGTAAAGACATGGGGTTGCCGAAAACCGTTTCCCAATAGGGTGCCATCGCCTCACGGACCCGGGGATCCATGGGTGTCGTGGCCGCGTAATCCAGATAGATGCTCGTCATGCTCGATTCCTTTTTTCCGATCCGGAAATGTTCTTTCCGGTTCAACAAAGGATGCCCGCTCTGTGCCATATCATAAAAATATAGGAATTCCCCGGTATATTGTCAAGGAATAGATCGACTCATTTGGACTGATCCGGTCCGTAAACGGGAAACGGCGACAGGGGAGGGAAACGAAAAAGATGAGTGTCCTGCATTTAATGCTTGACAAAATGAGTCTCATGGTGTAAATTAAATCAACAAATGGGGAAAATCTTCTGTCAGATCCTCGGAAACTACCCATTCAGATCAATGCAAGAACAAATCAATATGACAACAGTTTGAATTCCTGCTATCTAACGCATATAAATGATTTTCGGGGCCTGCAGGCCCGAGGCCTGAACCCTGTATACAGTGTCATGTTATCAAAATGAGGAACCGCGAATCGCGGCAAGGCGGTTTATTGCACTCCTTTTCTCGCTGCAAAACCACGATCAGCCAGAATTCAAGGATTTAAGAGGCAAGGGCGAATAAATCCAGCCCACTTCTAATCATGTTGCAGACAATCGTATAAAATCAGAGGTAGTGAATGGACATCGGTGAATTGAAAAAAATGAAGATTTCCGAACTGTCTGCCCTGGCCCAGGAGATGAACATACCCGCATACTCAGGGCTTCGCAAACAGGAGCTGATCTTCAAGATTCTTGAAGATCAGACTCATAAAGACGGCAATATCTTTTCGGAAGGGGTATTGGAAATACTGCCTGACGGATACGGGTTTTTACGCTCGTCCGACACCAATTATCTGCCCGGACCGGATGATATCTACATTTCTCCTTCACAGATTAAACGGTTCAGTCTTCGGACCGGAGATATGATCTCGGGGCAGATCCGTCCCCCCAAAGACAATGAACGCTTTTTCGCCCTGATCAAGGTGGAGGCCGTTAATTACGAGAATCCTGAACTGGCCAAGAGCAAGATTCTTTTTGACAATTTGACGCCGCTGTACCCTAACGAACGGTTTATTCTGGAGATCAATGCTCGAGAATATACCACGCGCATCATGGATATTCTCACTCCCATCGGCAAGGGGCAGCGCGGACTGATAGTGGCTCAGCCGCGGACAGGAAAGACGATTATCCTTCAGAAAATCGCCAATTCCATTACCAAGAACCATCCGGATATCAAGCTCATCGTTCTGCTCATCGACGAGCGGCCCGAGGAAGTGACGGATATGGAGCGGTCCGTGAAAGCGGAGGTCATCAGTTCGACTTTCGATGAACCGGCCGAGCGGCATGTTCAGGTCGCCGAAATGGTGCTGGAAAAGGCGAAAAGGCTGGTGGAATACGGTCACGATGTGGTCATTCTTCTGGATTCCATTACCCGGCTGGCCAGGGCGCACAATGTGGTGGTTCCTCATTCAGGCAAAATTCTTTCAGGCGGTGTCGATTCAAACGCTCTGCACCGGCCCAAGCGATTTTTCGGGGCGGCCCGAAATGTGGAAGAGGGCGGCAGCCTGACCATCATCGCCACGGCGCTCATCGATACGGGAAGCCGCATGGACGAGGTGATTTTCGAAGAGTTCAAGGGCACGGGCAATATGGAGATTCAGCTGAACCGCCAGCTGTCCGATCGCAGAATCTTTCCTTCCATCGACATCAACAAGTCGGGCACGCGCAAAGAGGAACTGCTCATCGAAGAGAAAGATCTGAACCGCATCTGGATATTGAGAAAACTGCTCAGTGAAATGAACATGACCGAAGCCATGGAATTTCTTATGAGTAAAATGCACGGCACACGGAACAACAAAGAGTTCATCGCTTCCATGAGCACCTGACCGCTCCGGACAGGCCGCATTCAATCCCCATCGATGATTCAGGGTGGGGATTTTTTATCGGGGATTTCACCGAACTGTCCGTATTATGGATGAAATGGTTTTTCGAAAAATTGAATCCCGTAGAAGGGGAAACAGATCATGAAAAAATGGATCGGATTCGGATGCCTGGCAATCCTCATCGTTTTTATTGGTCTACGGTCACGGCCGTTTCGAGTGAAGAATGCGTCACCGCCCCGTCTCATGCAGGGAGCCGGAGACTGGTACAATCAGCGGGCCTTTCCGAAACAGCATATGCCGGCAAAGGGATGGTATCAGGCCTGGGAACAGTACCGAAAGAACGGACGGGAATTCCGGGCGCGTCATGCAGACGAGGTGACGGAGTGGAAATCAATCGGTCCAATCAATCAGGGCGGCAGAACCATCGCCCTGGCCGTCAATCCAAAGAACCCGGACATCGTGTATGCCGGTTCGGCGAGCGGCGGTCTGTGGCGTCTGACTTCGACCGGATCCGGACTCGAAGATTATTTCTGGGAATATATCGACACAGGATTCCCGGTTCTGGGCGTGAATGCCATTGCCATTGATCCCAGGGATCCTGATGTCATGTATATCGGGACCGGAGAAGTTTACGGTTATCATCGCACCATGGGAAGCGTTCATTTCCGTCACACGCGGGGCAGCTACGGCATCGGCATTCTGAAAACCACGGACGGCGGTTTGACCTGGCAAAAGAGTCTCGACTGGACCTATGATCAGAGAAACGGGGTTCTGGCTCTCAGACTTCATCCGGCCGATCCGGATATTGTCTTTGCCGGAACATCCGAGGGCCTGTATCGGTCGGATGATCGGGGAGAAACATGGAACCGGATTCATTCCGTGCTCATGACAACGGACATCGTCATTTTTCCAGACAGTCCGGATACCATGCTGGCGGCTTGCGGAAATCTGGGGGCAGCGGAAACAGGCATCTATCAGAGCCTGGACGGCGGAATGAACTGGAGTCTGGTCTGGCATGGCCTTCCCTATCCATGGGACGGGAAAGCGCTGATGAGCACCTGTGCCGCGGTTCCCGGACTCGTTTTCGCCAGTATTGCCAATGCCGAGTATTCCCGCGGTCTGTATAAGAGCACGGATTACGGTTCCACCTGGGTGACTGTCAGCTCCTGGGACATGGCCCAGTATCAGGGATGGTTTTCCCATTACGTGCGTGTCAATCCCGCGAATGATCAGGAAATATTCTGGGCGGGTGTGCTGTACGGCCTTTCGGAGAACGGGGGCTCTCATTTTAATGTGAATCCGGGTTCAGGCTATCTTTTTCTGACAGATTCAACCGTGATGCATCCCGATCATCATGCATATGCCGATCATCCAACGGATCCGAATGTGTTTTTTGCCGCGCATGACGGCGGAGTCAGCCGGACTCTGGACGGCGGACGGACTTTTCAGACCATGAACCGGGGATACGTCACCACCCAGTTTTATCCCGGATTTTCCAGCTCACCCGTCGATTCCGGCCTGGCTGCGGGCGGGCTGCAGGACAACGGGACCGTGATTTATCGGGGCAGTCCCGAATGGCAGACCTGGGCCTGGTACGGAGACGGCGCGTATACGGCCCTGGATCCCCTCAATACCGATATCATTTACGCCTCATCCCAGTATCTGAACATGGTCAAGACCACCACCGGAGGGTGGAATGACCGGTCCTGGTTCAGAATCGGTCCGAATGCCAAAGGCAATTACTTTTATGATGAGGCGTCCGCTTTTATCGCGCCTTATGTGCTGGTCAACTCCAATCTTCTGTACGCGGCCACCAATTATGTGTACCGGTCCACCAACGGAGGGCTGTCATGGACCGCCGGTGAGAACTCCCGGCTCAACGGAGATATTGTCACGGCCCTGGATGCCTCAAGGATACGCACCGATCATGTTTTCGCAGCCACGGGACCTTCGCCCTGGGCCGGCGGGGAAGTCCAGGTGTACTGCTCGGAGAACGGGGGCGGTTCCTGGAAAAAAATCACCCGCGATCTGCCCAACCGGTATGTGGTGGATCTGGTTGTATCACCCCACAATCCCCGGGAAGTCTATGCGGCTTTGTCCGGGTTCGGAACATCCCATCTGTTTCGGACCACCATGGACTCCCCTTCCTGGGAGGATCTTGGGCAAGGACTTCCCGATGTGCCCACCAACGCCGTGCTGATCGATCCCTTGAACTATGAAACGTATTATGTGGGCAATGATCTGGGAATCTGGGTGACCACGGATGACGGGAAAACCTGGGAGTCCTTTAACGACGGGCTGCCTCCGGCGGTTCTGGTTCTGGATCTTTCCCTGTCCGAGATGAATTCAAAGATTAGGGCGGCAACGCATGGAAACGGCGTGTATGAGCGTGACATGATTCCCACGGAGGCGAGTGAGGATCTTCTGCCCACGGATTACCGGATCGCTCAGAACTATCCCAATCCGTTCAATCATTCGACTCAGATCGAATTTACCCTGCCTGTTGGAAGTATCGTTGAAATTGTGATCACCAATATACGGGGTCAGCGGATACGCACTCTGGGAAATGCCTACTACCCCCGCGGCAAGTGGCCGGTAACCTGGGACGGTACGGATGACTCGGGAAATCCCGTGGCGAGCGGTGTGTATCTGTACAGGATGAAAACCGGCGGGAACAGGACGGTCAGGCGCATGCTGCTGATTAAATAAGACGATTGTCCGATGCTCGGCCGGCCGGAAAACAGGATTTTGTGTCTTGATACAATCCAGCGAAAGGAAGATGGAAAATTTTACTTGATTATTAATTATCGATTGTTTACATTAATTGCCGCATTCAAACAGGTTTAGCGGGAGACACTATTTTGAAAAAAGGCATTCACCCGAAGTATGAAAATTGCACGGTAAGCTGCGCGTGCGGACATTCTTTCGAGACCCGGTCCACAGTGGGGGATATCAAGGTGGAAATCTGTTCGGCCTGCCATCCCTTTTTCACGGGCAAGCAGAAACTGGTGGATTCGGCGGGTCGCGTCGAGAAATACATGAAAAAATACAAGCTGAAATCCGAAGAGGACAAAAAGCAGAGCAAGGCCGAAGACAGGTCTTCCTAGCGTGCCAATCGACATTCATGATCGGAATGCAGTCAGAGCCGGCTGTGTTCCGTTTTTTTTATCAGGAAGAGGGCGATGAAAGAAAAAAACGGCACCAAAGTGCATGTCGGCGGACAGGCCGTCATCGAGGGCGTGATGATGCGGTCGCCGGAATACGTCTCCGTGGCGGTTCGAAAACCGGACGGAACTATCGTGGTGAAGAGATCTTCTTACCTGTCATGGACCCGGCGATGCAAAATATTGGGATGGCCTCTGATCCGGGGCGGTGTCGTTCTCATTGAATCTCTGGTGTGGGGTATTCGGGCGCTCAATTTCTCGGGAGACGTGGCCATGGCCGATGAAAAAACGGTTGAATCGACCCGGTCGGACCGAAAAACAAAGATACTGATGGGGCTGACCGTGATTTTTTCTCTCGCATTGGGGATCGGCTTCTTTTTTTTACTGCCGCTTTTTCTTACGGAACTGACCGGCGTGCGAAGCGGAGTTCTGTTCAACCTCATCGATGGTCTTTTTCGCCTGATTCTGTTTCTTCTCTATCTGTTTCTGATCAGTCGATGGAAGGAAATACGGCGGGTGTTCGAATACCACGGGGCCGAACACAAATCCATTTTTGCCTATGAACAGGATCGCCCGCTTACCCTGGAAGGCGTCAAATCTTTTTCCACGCATCATCCCCGCTGCGGCACCAGTTTTCTGCTGGTTGTGGTGCTGGTATCCATCCTGGTGTTTGTTTTTCTGGGACGGCCCGAGAACCTGTTGGACCGGCTTATTCGTTTTCTTTTTATCCCTTTGATCGGCGGGATTTCGTATGAAATCATTCGGCTCTCTTCCAGGCGGGCCGGCCGGCTTTTTTCCCGTTTACTGACAGCCCCCGGACTCTGGCTGCAGAACATCACCACCCGTGAACCCGATGACGAGCAGCTGGAGGTCGGACTGACGGCTCTCCGATGCGCTTTGGGTTTGGAACCCGGTATTCAGGTCAAATGGGCGGATTCGGTGAAAGGGGCGGGTTCATGACCAGCGAAAACCGGAGAATGATTCTCGGCCAGATCGAACGGGCGGAAGCGAATCTGAAGCGGCTCGAGAAAAGTCTGGAAGATTCGAGCATTATCAAGCAGCCCGAGAAGATAGCCGCGGTTTCCCGTGAGCATCGCCAGTTGACAGAACTGATAAAAAAAGCCGAAATCTATCGGTCGCTTCTTAAAAAGATTGATGAAGATCATGCGGTGCTTCATGAAAGCGCGGACGCGGAACTCAAGGTTCTGGCCAGGGAAGAACTGGAGGAGAGCGAAGCCCGTCTTGAAACTGTGGAAAATGAGATCAAATTGATGCTGATTCCCCGTGACCCGCGTGACGAAAAAGACGCCATTATGGAAATACGTCCCGGCACCGGAGGAGATGAGGCGGCCCTTTTTGCCATGGATCTGTACAGGATGTACACCAAATTCATCGAGAAAAAGCGATGGAAAAAAGAGGTGCTGACATCCAACCCGACCGAATTGGGGGGGCTGAAGGAGATTATTTTCTCGGTATCGGGTGATGGTGTATTCGGCCGGCTCAAGTACGAGAGCGGCGTGCATCGTGTTCAGCGTGTTCCGACAACCGAAACCGGAGGCCGTATTCACACATCGGCCGCTTCGGTGGTGGTCCTTCCTGAAGCCCGGGAAGTGGATATCGTGATCGAACCCGGAGATTTGCGTATCGATGTGTACCGTTCTTCGGGTCCGGGCGGGCAAAGCGTGAATACAACGGATTCGGCCGTCCGGATCACCCATATTCCCACAGGCATGGTTGTGACCTGCCAGGATGAGAAATCCCAGCATAAAAACAAGGCCAAGGCCATGCGTGTGCTGCGGGCGCGGCTGTATGATCTCAAGCGAAAGGACGAAGAAGCCCGGGTTGCAGCAAGCCGGCGTTCCATGATCGGATCGGGAGACCGGAGTGTGAAAATACGGACCTTCAACTTTCCCCAGGGACGGGTCACGGATCATCGAATCAATCTGACCCTGTACCGTCTTCATGAAATACTGGACGGCGATCTGGATGAAGTCATCCTCGCGCTGTTGAATGCGGACCGCGAGGAGATTCTGAACCGGCATTGGAAGGAACAATCCCGTATCTCTTGACATAAAAGGGCCGAGTGCTCCATAAACTGCTTGACAAAATGACCGCTATTTTGTATTTTAATCCGGTTCTTTAAGGAGGTCTGGACATTTTTCAAAATACTCAACGGCTTGCGCTGCCCGCGGCGGGAGGGGGTTGGATGAAACCCCCGGCAGGCGGTTTTTCTTTTCAGGCTCTGTGATTTTCACAGGGCTTTTTTTTTGCTTTCAGGAGAAACAAACAGGAGGCACGCATGGACGGAATGCTGATTCTTCAGGACGGTACCCGGTATCAGGGCCGGGGATTCGGAGGCCGGGGAACAGCCGTGGAAGAAGTGGTGTTTCAGACAGCCATGACGGGATATGAAGAGATTCTGACGGATCCCTCCTATCAGGGGCAGATTGTGACCATGACCTGTCCTCATATCGGAAACACGGGCATCAACGGTGAAGACGGAGAGTCTGATGCGCCCCGCGTCAAGGGATTGATCGTTCGTGAAATATGCCGCATTCCATCCAGTTATCGATCCCGCGTGTCGTTGGATGAATACATGAGGCGTCACGGCATCTGCGGGCTGTCCGATATCGATACGCGGGCGCTCACCCGCCGTATTCGTGACAAGGGAGCCATGATGGGCATTCTGTCCACCGAAGGCCTCTCCCCCGGGCTGTTGGAGGAAAAACTTCGAACCCATGAGGCTGTCGAAAAACTGGATCTGGTGAGGCAGGTAACGCTTGATGAGAGGCAGCGGCCATGGACGGATCAGGCGGATGCCGAGTGGAGGGAAGAGGATTTTTCCTCTCTGAAAAAGGCAAGAACCGTGGCGGTGCTGGATTTCGGTGTCAAACATCAGATTCCGCGCCTGATGACCTCGCTGGGCTGGCGGGTGATCCGGTATTCCGCCGACGCGCCGCCTGAGGCGCTGCTGGAATGCCGCCCCGACGGCGTTTTTCTCTCAAACGGTCCGGGCAATCCAGGGATTCTGACCCAGGCGGTTCAAACCGTCCGGTCTCTGGTTGAACGCTGTCCTCTTTTCGGCATCTGTCTGGGGCATCAGATCCTCGCCCTGGCTCTGGGCGCGGATACTTTCAAGCTGAAATTCGGCCATCACGGAGCCAATCATCCGGTTCTTGACCTTTCTTCCGGCCGGGTCGCCATTACATCCCAGAATCATAATTACGCGGTGGATCCGGTTTCTCTGAAGCGGGCGGGCCTCGAATCGACCCAAATCAGTCTCAACGACGGGACCGTGGAAGGGATGCGGCACCAGGACCTTCCCGTTCTATCCGTTCAGTACCATCCGGAAGCGGCTCCCGGACCTCACGACGCGGCGAATGTTTTTCAACGGTTCGACCGGCTCATGGAAACCCGCTAATAGCGGATTGAATGAGGGAGTAATATGCCCAAACGGAAAGATATAAAAAAGATACTGATCATCGGCTCCGGACCCATTGTCATCGGCCAGGCCTGTGAATTCGACTATTCCGGAACACAGGCGGTCAAGGCCCTGAAGGAGCTGGGGTATGAAACTGTGCTTGTCAACTCCAATCCGGCCACCATCATGACAGATCCGCTTCTGGCCGACCGGACCTATGTGGAGCCCATCCGCTGGGAGACCGTGGCCGCTGTCATCGAAAAAGAGCGGCCGGACGCGCTTCTGCCGACCATGGGAGGGCAGACCAGCCTGAATGTGACTATGGAACTGGCGAGGCGCCACCTTCTTGAAAAACACGGTGTCACCCTCATCGGCGCGTGTGTGGAAGCCATCGAGCTGGCCGAGGACCGTGAGCTGTTTCAAAAGACCATGCGGGAACTGGGACTGGACTGCCCCCGCGGAGGAATCGCACGCAGTCTCGACGAGGCCAGGGGCATTCTCGAGACGACGGGTCTGCCGGTGATCATTCGGCCCGCCTTCACCCTGGGAGGAACCGGAGGCAGCATGGCGTACAACCGGGAGGAGTATTCGGAACGGGTCTTGAAAGGAATTCAGGCCAGTCCGATCGGGGAGGTGCTCATCGAAGAGTCCGTGGCCGGATGGAAGGAGTATGAACTGGAGGTCATGCGCGATCTCAGCGACAATGTGGTCATTGTCTGTTCTGTGGAAAATGTGGATCCCATGGGCGTGCATACCGGTGATTCCATCACCGTGGCGCCGGCTCAGACTCTTACGGACCGGGAGTATCAGCGAATGCGAAACGCAGCCCGGGCCATCATCAGAAAGATCGGCGTGGAAACGGGCGGTTCCAACATCCAGTTCGCCGTAAATCCGCAGACCGGACGGCTCATCGTTGTTGAAATGAATCCCCGCGTTTCACGCAGCTCGGCCCTGGCCTCAAAGGCCACGGGTTTTCCTATCGCCAAGATCGCCGCCCGGCTGGCTGTGGGACTGAATCTGGATGAGATCATCAATGAGATCACCGGTAAAACCCCGGCCTGTTTTGAGCCTGTCCTGGATTATGTAGCGGTTAAGATTCCCCGGTGGAACTTCGAGAAGTTTCCCCAGGCCGTGCCGGAACTGGGGCCTCAGATGAAAGCCGTGGGCGAGACCATGGCCATCGGCCGCACCTTCAAGGAGGCATTGCTCAAGGCCATGCGATCCCTGGAACTGGACAGGCGGTCCTTCGGGGATGACACGTTCGATCTCGACACCCTGCGAGCGGTTCTACGCCGGCCCACACCCGGCCGGCTTTGGAAAATCGGCGATGCGCTTCGGTCCGGCATGCTGACCGATGAGATATCGTCTCTTACGGGTATCGATCCCTGGTTTGTGGAGCAGATATGGGAGATCATTCAGATGGAGCAGGAGATTCGGGAGTTCGGACTGCCCGATAACCGGTGGCTTGAGGAGGCCAAACGCCTGGGGCTTTCGGATGAAAGGCTGGCCTGTCTGTGCGGAGCAGAGGAAAGGGAAATCACGGAGCGCCGACTGAAAGCGGGCATTTTACCGGTATACAAGACCGTGGACACCTGCGCGGCTGAATTTCCTTCCGAAACTTCCTGTCTGTACAGTACTTATGAAGCGGAAAATGAGTCACGGCGAAGCCGCCGACGGCGGATCCTGATTCTCGGCAGCGGGCCCAACCGCATCGGACAGGGAATCGAGTTCGACTACTGCTGCGTGCACGCGGTTATGGCGCTGAGGGAACTCGGCTATGAGACCATCATGGTCAACAACAATCCCGAAACCGTGTCTACGGATTACGACACGGCGGATAAACTGTATTTCGAACCCCTGACTCTGGAAGATGTGATGCACATCGTGCGGTTCGAGCATCCTTGCGGTGTCATTGTCCAGTTCGGGGGTCAGACACCCCTCAGGCTGGCGCGCGGTTTGGAAGCCGCCGGGGTGCCGATTCTGGGTACATCCCCGGAGTCGATCGATCTGGCGGAGGACCGGCGCCGGTTCGGTGATCTGATCCGGCCCACGTCCATCCGCCAGCCGGCCTGGGGAACGGCCTTCCGGTTCGAGGAGGCCTTGAAGGCCGCCAGCCAGATCGGATATCCCGTGCTGGTTCGGCCTTCCTACGTACTCGGGGGCAGGGGCATCAAGATCGTGTACAACGAACAGGATCTGGAGCGGTACATCCGCGAAGCGGCCGCGGTTTCGCCCAGTCATCCCGTATTGGTGGATCAATTTCTGGAAGACGCGCTGGAATTCGATGTAGACGCCCTGAGCGACGGTAATCGAACCGTGATCTGCGGCTGCATGCAGCATATCGAAGAGGCGGGCATCCATTCCGGAGACAGCTCCTGCGTACTGCCGCCCTATATGCTCGCCGATGAAGATTATCGACTCATGGTCAGCCAGACCGGGCAGCTGGCCTCTCTGCTCGGAGTCCGGGGTCTGATGAACGTTCAATTTGCCCTGAAAGACGGCGAGCTGTTTCTGCTGGAGGTCAATCCCCGGGCTTCGCGGACCGTGCCCTTTGTGAGCAAGGCTACGGGCATCGCATGGGCCGGGGCAGCGGCCAGGGTGATAGCAGGAAAGAATCTGGATGAACTGGATCTGAAGGTCGCCATTTCAGAAACCCTGACAGCCGTGAAGACGCCCGTTTTTCCGTTTATGAAGTTTCCGAATGTGCAGACCTATCTGTCTCCGGAGATGCTGTCGACCGGAGAGGTCATGGGCATGGGCCGTGATTTCGGAAGCGCTTTTGCCAAGGCGCAGCTGGCCGCGGGTCAGAGTCTGCCCTCCGAAGGCCGCGCGTTTCTCAGCGTGAATGAACACGACAAGGCGGGCATTATCCCCATCGGACGGCAGCTGCATGAGCTGGGGTTTCGGCTGATGGCCACTCGAGGCACGCACGCGGCCCTTCGCAAGGCGGGAATTCCGGCTGAATGCGTGCTCAAGGCAGTGGAAGGGCGGCCCAATGCCGTGGATTACATGATAGACGGAAAGATCGATCTGGTCATCAACACGCCATTGGGGAAAACGTCCCGCGAAGATGAGTTTATCATCGGCCGTGAAGCGATGGCACGCGGCATTGCCAGCGTGACGACCCTCTCGGCTGCCTGGGCCGTGGTGCAGGCTATCCGGACACTCCAGAGAGGGGAGCTGGACGTGCTGGCGCTGCAGGATGTTTTTCGGGAATGACGAGTTGGAGGGGCTGTCAATGTTTTTTTCGTGGGGGGGGAGGTAGTGTTTTCCCCCTTTTTCCCGCGATAGGCCGGTCTTATGTTTCATTCATGGTATGGGGGGAGGGCATTAATCCGCCTTAGGCGGATTAGCGTAGGGGCTAGGGGTGGGTTTATGAAACGGCTGGAAGATACCTGTATGATGACAGCGAGCTTGGAAAAAGGATGTTCTTTTGGGTACTTTTCTTGCGCCAAGAAAAGTACCCCGCCGGAGGCAGGAAAAGCATTTCGGATTGCGGATTAAAAAACGCGTAATGCGTAAATCTTAATTCGAAAAGACACAAATCGCAAAGCGATATGCGCGTGGCGCAGAGAGGGAAAAGATCGTATCAAAAAGAAGTTGTCCTTTTTTACAGATAATTTGCATTTTATAAAAATATTACGTAAAATATCAATCAATCTTTTATCGATTTACAGGCATGATAAACAGGAGGTTCTTGATGACCCCGGAAAAAGCCAAAACAGTGCCCGCATTTCATCCGTCGACCAAACTGTTCCGATTCACCATTCTGGGATTTGTCAGCCTATTGACTTTCGGCAGTTACTTCGCCTACGACGGGCTCTCGGCCATTGCGCCGATTCTGATAAAATCATTTGAAGTCTCCCGGGCGGCTTTCGGGGCCACCAAGACCATCTACTCCGTGGCGGCCATTCTCTGCCTGCTTATCGGCGGCATTCTGATCGACAGGATCGGAACCCGCAAGGCCAGTCTGCTCTTTTCCTCTTTCATCGTGCTGGGAGCCGCGGTCATCGCCCTTTCGCGGAACATCTGGATGCTGTATGTGGGCATGTTCATCTTCGGCGCCGGATCCGAAACCCTGATCATCGCGCAGAGTTCAATCATCGCCCGATGGTTCAAGGGCAGGGAGATGGCCATGGCCTTCGGCATCGCTCTTACCGTGAGCCGGCTGGGATCTCTTTTCAGCTACAATACGGAGGCTCTCATCGCCGATTATTTCGGCAAGTACTCCTACGCCCTCTGGGCCGGTGTGGGGTTCTGTATCATCTCCCTGCTGGCCAATATCATCTATGTTTTCATGGACCGGAAAGGCGAACATGCCCTGGATCTGGAGGAAGGCGAGGTTGAAGAGAAGATCGTGTTCGCCGACATCGCCGCTTTTCCCCCTTCATTCTGGTATGTGACTCTGCTCTGCATGACTTTTTACGGCGCCATCTTTCCCTTTCAGCACCTGGCGGCGGATTTTTTCCATGATAAATGGGGCATTCCGCTGGAAGCCGGCGGCGAGGGTGGCTTCTTCTTTCAGGTATTCAAGAATATTATCAATATGTTCCGCACGGCTCCGGGCATGGCTGGCGTCATCGTCTTTGCCTCCATGGTCTTCGCGCCCTTTGCCGGCAAATTTGTGGATAAGGTCGGCAGGAGGGCGACCCTGATGATCATCGGCTCTCTGATGATGATACCGGCCCACCTGCTGCTGGGCATCACCAGCATCAATCCGGCGTTTATGATGATTGTGCTGGGAGCGGCCTTTGTTCTGGTGCCCGCGGCCATGTGGCCTTCTATCCCGCTCATCGTGGATAAAAAACGGGTTGGCACAGCCTTCGGCCTCATGACCATGATCCAGAACATCGGCCTGGGGCTGTTCCCCTGGCTCAACGGGCTGCTGCGGGATCTGGCCGGCACTTATACCGCCAGCCAGATCATGTTCGCCGGCCTGGGTGTTGCGGGGCTGATTTTCGCCGTTCTGCTCAAACGAAATGACATGAAAGAAGGCGGCATCCTTGAAAAGCCGTAATCGGAAGCGCGGATGGGAGAAAGAAAGGATGAATGCATGAAATCGAAAGACAAATTCTTTCCCCGTCAAAACTCTTTCTCTCTGCGGAATCTGAAGGAGGAATGGGACGGGAGCGCCTGGATTCTGCTGCTGGCACCCGTTCTTTTGACTTTATGGGTGTACGGGGGAAAGCAGGTTCATTTCGCGCGGATTTTTCCGCATTTAACGGCGGCTCCGGGATGGGATTTTTATGCCACTCTGTATGAGTACGGCACCGCGTTCCTTCTGATGGGACTGATTCCCATGCTGTTCGTGAAGGTGGTTTTGAAAAAAACTCTGCGTTCCATGGGCATCGTTTCGGGCGATTGGCGTGCCGGCGGACGGATTCTTCTTGTCGGCATTCCCATTGCCCTGTTGACGGCTTTCCTGGGGTCAGGAGACGCGGCCATGCAGGCCGAGTATCCCCTGGCTAAAAGTGTTCTGGGGGCCTGGCCTTACTTTGTCGTTATCGAGGCCGCCTATCTGGTCTATTATTTCGGGTGGGAATTTTTATTTCGCGGGTTCATGCTCTTCGGTCTGGAAAAACGGTTCGGGGCATTGCCGGCCATACTGATTCAGACCATTCTTTCCGCCATCGTTCATATCGGCAAACCCTTCAGCGAAAGTTTCGGTGCGATTGCCGGCGGAATCATATTCGGTGTCGTTGCATGGCGCACCCGGTCCATATTTTATCCGCTGGTGCTTCATGCCTGTCTGGGAATCGGAACGGATCTCTTTATCATGCTGCGTGTTTAAAAGAGGAACCCATTCAAATGCAAACTCTGGTAACCGGCGCCAACGGATTCGTGGGCGCCGTACTCTGTCGAAAATTGTCGAAAGCGGGTCATCGGGTCAGGGGGATGGTTCGAAAGACCAGCGACCTGTCCGCTTTGGAGGGGGCTTCCATTGAAAAAGTCTTCGGATCTCTGGAAGATCCGGAGTCGCTCGAACAGGCCGTCAAGGGCTGTGAAACGGTTTTTCACGTCGCGGGTGCCGTCTCCGATTATGGAAGCGAGTCCTATTTCAGACGCGTAAATGTGGATGGAACCCGCTCCATACTGGAAGCGGCCGTTGAGGCCGGTGTCAGGCGTTTCGTGTATATCAGCAGCGCGGCGGTTCACAGTTTCACGGGTGCGCGGAACATGAATGAAGAGTCTCCTCAGCTTCCGACCCGTTTTCCCTACTGCCAATCGAAACGGGAGGCCGAGAAGGTGGTGATGCAGGCGCATCATCAGGGGCGTATCGAAGCTGTTATCATCCGGCCCGGGGACATCTACGGACCCGGAGACCGGGTCATTCTGTTGAAGATGGCCTCTTTGCTGGAAAAGGGATGCATGGCTCTTGTTTCCGGAGGCCGTTCTCTGGGGGCTTTCACCTATGTCGAGAATCTGGCCGATGGAATTGTCCTGGCAGGAACGGTCAAACAGGCCGCCGGAAACACGTTTGTCATCACAGACGGAATCGAGCTGACCTGGAAGGAGTATTTTGACAGGCTGACCGATGCCCTGGAGGTCCCCCGGGTTAGAATATTTGTTCCCGCGCCGGCGGCCTGGTGCGTGGCGGTGGTTCTGGAAACCCTCTACCGTTTGTTCGGTATTCCGGGTCGTCCGCCTGTAACCAGATACCTGGTGGTGCATCTCAGGGGGGATTTTCATTTTAGTATTGAAAAAGCATGCCGTGAGCTGGGCTATGTGCCGCGCGTGGGACTGGATGAGGCAATCCGGCGAACGGCTGGCTGGTACAAACACAAGGTCCGCGGAGAATGACCGGAACAATACATCCGGTCAGGTGCATGAAAGCCGGGAGGAAGGTTTCGGATTGTGACAAAGAAAACAGACAGCGTGGAAAAGACAGCCTCTTTGCCGGAGTCTGATGAGCGGTTGCTCAAAACCCTGGCAAACCTGGCCGCGGCGCAGGGAGCGCGCATTTTCACTGTGGGAGGATATGTCAGAGATCTGCTGCTGGGGCGGACCACCGTCGAGATCGATTTTGTCGTGCTGGGAGACGGCCCTGCCCTGGCCAGGGCGGCCAGGCAGAGGCTGAACGGCAAGGGTTTTGTGGTTTATCCGAAATTCGGAACGGCTTCTTTTCTCATTCCCGACCGCAAACTGGAGTTCGTCACCGCGCGCAAAGAGACCTACAGCAAACAATCCCGGAATCCGGTCGTGGAAAAGAGCAGTCTGGCCGAAGATCTGGCCCGCCGGGATTTTACCGTCAATGCCATGGCACTTTCTCTGGAGCCGGACAGTTTTGGCGCGATTATCGATCCGTTTCGCGGGCAAAAGGATCTTGGAAAACAGCTGATTCGTACTCCTCTTGATCCGGCGCAGACCTTTTCGGATGATCCTCTTCGCATGATGCGCGCCGCCCGGTTCGCCGGCCAGCTTCAGTTCCGGATTCATGAACACACTCTGTCCGCCATGCGGGAACAGAGAGAACGGCTGAAAATCGTCTCACAGGAGCGAATCACCGATGAATTGATCAAGATTCTCTCTCATGATCAGCCTTCCATCGGCTTGCGCATTTTGCTTGAGGCGGGTCTGATGTCCATAATTCTGCCCGAGCTGGCGGATCTGGTCGGTGTCGAACAGCGGGATGCCTATCATCACAAGGATGTGTTCGAACACACGCTCAAAGTCGTGGACAATGTGGCTCGGGTCAGCGACAACCTGCTTCTTCGGTTTTCCGCACTCATGCATGATATCGGAAAACCCAGGGTCAAGCGCTTTGTCAAAGATCAGGGCTGGACTTTTCACGGGCATGAACTGGTGGGTGTGCGCATGCTGCGGCACATCATTCCCCGTTTGAAACTGTCCAGAGAATACCTTCGGTACACCACGAAACTGACACGGCTTCACATGCGTCCCATTCAGCTCATCGGCGAAGAGATCACGGATTCGGCCATTCGGCGCCTGATTGTTCAGGCCGATCAGGAGATGGAGGATCTGATGACTCTGTGCCGGGCGGATATTACCTCCGGGAATCCCGCGAGAGTCAGGAAACATTTGGAAAATTTTGATCATGTTCACGCCCGAATGAAGGAGGTGGAAGAAAAAGACCGAATGAGGGCGTTTCAATCTCCGGTTCGGGGAGATGAGATCATGGCCGTGTGCGGCCTGAGACCCGGCCCTTCGGTCGGCCGCCTGAAGAAAATCATCGAAGAGGCCATTCTCGATGGCGAGATCCCCAACGAGCATGACGCGGCTCTTGATTATCTGCTTCGTGTCAAGGACCGGATCATCAATCAATGAATATTTTCTTTTTACTCCTGTTTAATAATCGGCATGAAACATTTGCCTGTTTCTTTCGTTATACGTAATTAATGGTATCCGGATTGGATCGAGGGAGGAAGGTATGAACGAGATTGGAGCGAAAGAAGAGAACATGAAGGGAATCAGCCGGCTTGTCGGCATTTTTATCTCTCCCAAAGAGACTTTCGAAAGCATCAACAAGTCGCCCGACTGGCTTGTGCCGTTTATCATTGTCTGTGTTTTGGGCATCGCCATGAATTTGCTGATTATGGATATTGCCATTGCGGACCGGATGGCCTACACACGAACGCTGGACCTGACGCCGGAGCAGCTCCAGGCAATGGAAGCCCAGGCGCAGGGCGGATGGAAATACGCGGGTCTTATCGCCATACCCCTGTTTCTTTTGATCGGATATCTCGTTGTCGCGGGTATCCTGGCCTTCTGCGGCAGCGTGGTTCTGGGGGGCGAGACCCGCTATAAAAAAGTTCTATCCGTGGTCGCATGGGCCAGTCTGATACCCGCACTGGGCAATGTGATCAAGAGTTTGATGATCCTGGCCAGGGGAACGTCCCACGGAGTCGCGACCAGCCTGGCTGTTCTGCTGCCCGCACCGGCATGGGGCGAGACGCCTTCGATCCTGTACCGGTTTCTGTCCCGGCTGGATATTTTTTCCATCTGGCAGCTGGTTCTGTGGGTTTTCGGACTCAGCGCGGTTTACCATTTCAGCATTCGGAAATCGACGGGTCTGGTCCTGACCCTCTGGGGAATATGGGTTGCCGCGGCCGTGGCGCTGGGAGGAACACTGAGCCGGCTGGGCATGATGTAACCGGAAAATTTTCAAAGTCAAGAGGATAATCATGAAAAGGTTTGTCGGGTTTATCATTGTTTTACTGGGGTTCACGGGAACCGGACTTTTATTCGCGCAGACGCAAACCATGACCATGGAAGAATGCGTCGAGAGGGCCCTGGAACGGAATGCGGATATTATGCGGGGCGAGTTTGCGCTGAAAATCGCCGGACGGGATATTG
This sequence comes from bacterium, assembly GCA_011388275.1. GTDB lineage: Bacteria > Zhuqueibacterota > QNDG01 > QNDG01 > DSAB01 > DSAB01. Next base: position 19,364 of record DSAB01000103.1, read on the forward strand.
TTGTCGCTCTTTCCGAGTACCTGCCGTCCGTCAATGCCTGGGTGGGCTACTCGCATTCGGTTCTGGGCCCCAGTTCGGCGGTGCGCGTGGATCCGGGGACCGGCATCCCCATACCCCTGCAGCCGTACAAGCTGACCTCCTGGGCGACGTATTCCGGTTTTCAAATCAGCCAGACCCTGCTGGATGTCTCCACCATCGGAAATATCGCTCGGAGCCGTCAGCTGTATAAAAGCGCCGAGCATTCTTTCGAAAGCACCAAACAGATGACCATTTTAACGGTGAAGGAACGCTATTACAATCTGCTGGCTTCCGAAAAGCTGCTCGAAGTGGCCCGGGAGACGCTGAACTCTTCTTCGGAGTCGTACAAGCGCGCTCAGGTGCTTTATGACGTGGGCAAGGCGCCCAAATCGGATGTGCTGCAGGCCAAGGTTCAGATGGAGACGGACCGGCTGTCGCTGATTCAGGCGGAAAACAATCTTTCTATCGCCCGGGGTTCGCTGAATTATATTCTGGGGTTGGATGTGGATCGACCTATTCGAGTGGTCGATAATCTGGAGATGCCGGAAATCGAGATCAGTTATGAATCCGCCCTGGATAACGCGTTCGCTTTTCACCCTGATCTTATCAAGGCCGGATACGATGTCGGCGCGGCCAAAGCGGCCTTGAGCATGGCCGTGGGATCCCATCTTCCGAGAATCAGCGCCTCTTTCAGCTACAGCTGGAGGAACGCGGATTTCGATCAGTTGCGGAATTATTTCGATACCGATTACAACTACGCGATTCAGACGACTTTGCGAATTCCCGTTTTTTCCGGTTTGCAGCGATTGGCCAATGTGAGCCGGGCCCAGCTGAACGTCAGGTCCTATCGGGAAACGGAAGATCAGACACGCAGAAGCGTGGCCCTGGAAACCCAGGAGGCCTTCTTTAACATCGAGCAGTCCAAAAAGCAGATCGCCGTGGCCCGAAACGCCGTGGAAGCGGCCGAAGAGGTCGTGCGGTTGAACCGGGAGCGCTACAATCTCCAGGCCGGAACCATGCTCGATCTGATCAACGCGCAGGTGTCCCTGAGCCGGGCGAGTTCGGACCATATTCAGGCGTTGTACAGCTATAAAACCGCTATTGCCCGGCTGGAAAAGGCCATGGGGCAGCTGGAGAGATAAACCATTCTTTGGATAAGGGGTCAATCAGTCATGGATAAATCCAGGAAGAAGCGAATATTCATCTTTGCGGGCGCTCTGATTGTCATTGCGCTTCTGGTGATTGTCAATCTGAGCCGCAGCGGCCGGGGCGGAGTTAAAATTCAGACAGACCGGGTCGTCCGGGGTTCCATCACTTCCTCGGTCTCGGGCTCCGCCAAGATACAGCCGGAAGTTCAGGTGAAGATCTCCGCCAAAGTCAGCGGACAGATCGTCCGCCTGGGAGTCCGGGAAGGCGATTATGTTCGAAAAGGGGATTTTCTGGTTCAGCTGGATCAGGAGTACTACCGGGCCGCCGTGGCACAGAGCCGTTCGAATCTGAAATACGCTCAGGCCGGCTTTGAAAAGTCCGAAAACGAATATGAACGGGCTGTGTCGCTTTTCAAGGATCAGCTGATTTCACAGGCCGAGCTGGATATCGCCAAATCCACATACGAGCAGGCCGCCGCCCAGGTGGATCAGAACAGGGCGGTTCTGGAACAGGCCGAAGACAACCTGGCCAAGACCACGATTTATTCTCCCATGGACGGAACAGTCAGCCAGCTGAATAAAAAAGCAGGCGAGATGGCCATGGGCTCCCAGTTCACTCTGGATGTGATCATGATCGTGGCGGATCTCACTCAAATGATGGCCGAGACGGAGATCGACGAGAACGATGTGGTCTCCGTGTCTCTTGGCGACACGGCAAAAGTCATGGTGGACGCGTTTCCGGAAACGGAGTTTCTTGGCATTGTCAAGGAAATCGCCAATACGGGCCGATCAGCGGGTCTGGGAACCCAGGAGGAAGTCACCAACTTTCTGGTCAAGGTATCCATGTTCGATCCGCCTGCAGGTATCCGGCCGGGGATGAGCGCCACGGTGGATATCATGACAGAGACCCGTCACAATGTGCTCAAGGTGCCTATACAATGCGTTACAGTGCGCGAACCCTTGAAGAGATCCGAAGATTCCACGGATGTCAAAGGGCCGGCAGCAGGCGACAGCATGATTCGGGTCGTTTTTGTCGTTCAGGACGGCAAGGCGTACCAAAGAGAAGTGGAAACCGGCATATCATCCGATTCGGAGTGGGAGATCGTCTCCGGCGTGGAAGAGGGTGAGGAAGTGGTCAGCGGCTCCTACCGGATTTTGTCCAAACAGCTGAAGGATGGAGACCCCGTGGAAGTGGACAACACTCTGAAGCAGTTCGGTCGTGAGAATCTTTGATCGCACGCGGCACTGAAGGAGACGAACAGAATGCTCATCGAATTGAAAAAGATCACCAAGGAATATCAGGTAGGCCTGGAACCGGTGCGTGCCCTGCGCGGAGTCGATCTCAATATCGATCGGGGAGAATATGTGGCCATCATGGGGCCGTCCGGGTCGGGAAAGTCCACGCTGATGAATATTCTTGGATGTCTGGATACGCCCACCGATGGAATCTATAAACTGAATAATTCCCATGTCAGCACCATGAACGACGATCAGCTGGCGGAGATTCGGAACCGGGAAATCGGATTTGTATTTCAAACTTTTAACCTGCTCCCCAGGGCCACGGCCCTGCACAATGTGGAACTGCCCCTGATTTACAGCGGCACGTCATCCGCGGAACGGCGAAAAAACGCGGAAAAGGCTCTGGAGATCGTGGGTCTGAAAGACCGCATGCATCACCGCCCCAATGAACTGTCCGGGGGGCAGAGGCAGCGCGTGGCCATTGCCCGGGCCCTGGTGAACAATCCATCGATTATTCTGGCGGATGAACCGACGGGCAACCTGGATACACGGACCGGCGATGAGATCATGGAGGTTTTCGAAGACATTCATGATGAGGGCAACACGGTGATCATGGTGACTCATGAAGAGTATATCGCCGAACACTCCGATCGGATTATTCGATTGAGAGACGGCATCATCGAACGGGATGAGGCAAACTGATGCCCGGGAGCATTTATGCGTTTTTTTATTGAAGCATTTGAAGGCTTTCGGATCGCCATGGGCGCTTTGGGAGCCAACAAACTGAGGGCTTTTCTCACGCTTCTGGGCATTATCGTGGGCGTATCCACGGTGATCGGCATCATCTCTCTGACCGATGGGCTGGATGTCGCTTTCGGCGAGCAGATATCCGCGCTGGGTTCGGACGTGCTTTACATCAATAAATACCCCTGGGTGGGCCGAGAGAGCTGGGAGGCCTACCGGAACCGCAAGGACATCACCATGGATGAGGTGGATGCACTGAAGAAATTCGGCACGCTCTTCGAGGCGGTTTCGCCCACGGTGCAGACGCGCCGCACCGTTAAGTATCGGAACCGGTCGCTGGAGAACGTCACCATTGTCGGAACCGACGATTCGAGAACCAGCGGTGTGTATCCCCAGTTCGGCAGGGATCTCAATCCGCTGGATGTGGCCAACCGAAGGCAGGTGTGCGTGATCGGATATGATGTGGCGGAAAAGCTTTTTACGGACACGGATCCGATAGGGAAATACCTGAAAATCAGCGGACGGAATTATCTCGTCATCGGAGTAATGGAAAAACAGGGTGACGTATTCGGGCAAACCCTGGATCAGGAGGCGAAAATACCCATCGGCGCTTTTTTCAAGATGTACGGCAGGAATCGCAATATATCCATCCAGGTGAAGGTGAAAGATCCGCTTCTCATGGAAGAAGCCAGGGACGAAATCAGGGGCATTCTCAGGCGCGTCCGGACCGTTCCGCCGGGCGAGGAGGATGATTTCGCCATCAATCAGATGGACATGATTATGAGGATGTATCAAAGCCTGACAGGCGGATTGTACGCGGCGGCTGTCGGAGTGGGGGCCATATCTCTGCTGGTGGGGGGCATCGGCATCATGAACATCATGCTCGTGTCCGTCACGGAACGAACCCGGGAGATCGGCATTCGAAAAGCGATCGGCGCCAAACGCCGCAATTTGTTATGGCAGTTTCTGATCGAATCGGTGATGATCAGCCTGATCGGCGGTGTCATCGGTATCGCGGCCGGTTTCGGGCTGGGCAAACTGGTGGCTTCTGTTTCTCCTCTGCCCGCGGCTGTCAGCCCGCTGGCCGTGCTGCTGGGCATGGGGTTTTCCTCGGCTGTGGGCATTTTCTTCGGAATTTATCCTGCCAGCAAGGCGGCGAGACTCGATCCCATTGTCGCCCTGCGGCATGAATAGAAATCAGGTGTTCATTTCAGGGAGGGAATTTCATGCTGGAAATCAGGGAAGAGACAAGAAACGATGTGTTGGTGCTGGTCTTTTCCGGCGAGATGATGGGCGGCGAAGAGGCCGGGGATTTTCAAAAACGCGTGTATTCAGCCATCGAACAGAGCTCGGTGAATGTGGTGATAGACATGACCGGCCTGAAATGGATGAATTCAAGCGGTTTGGGATTCATCATGGCGGGTCTGACGACTCTTCGTGCCGGAGGCGGAGACCTTCGGCTCTGCTGTGCGTCCGACCGGGTCCGCCGTCCCATTGAAGTGACCCGGCTCGATCGCGTGATACAGATGTTTGATTCCGTGGATGAGGCTGTCGGCAGTTTTTCCGAGGGAGGTTGATATGGCCCCTTTGACACGGGAAGAGATCATAAAAATGGTGGAACGGGGCGAGTCGCTGTCCGGCAAGGATCTTTCCGAAGCGGATCTGTCCTATTCCAATCTGAAAGGCGCCGATCTCGGGAAGGCTAAATTGTCAGGTGCCCATCTGCAAAATGCCAACCTGGAGAATGCCGATTTGCGGGGAGCGGATTTGACACAGGCCTTCCTGTTCGGATCCAACCTTCAGGGCGCCGATCTGCAGGGAGCGGTGTTTCAGAAAACCAACCTGCAGGACACCAATCTGGAAGGGGCTTCGCTGATGCGTACGGATCTGTCGGAAGCATCCCTTTTCGGCGCGCAGCTCGACGGCGCCGATCTTCAGGGCGCTGTACTGACCCGGGTGCGGCTGAAAAGGGCCAGTCTGGTCGGCGCAAATCTTCGAGATGCGGATTTGTCAGGCGCGCATCTTCAGCGGGCCAATTTGACCCGGGCGGATCTGACGGGTTCCAATCTGGAGGGTGCCAACCTCATGAACGCGGATCTGACCGGCGCCAAAATGGATCAAACGAGACTGGAAGGGGCCAATCTTCAGGGCGTCATCCAATAAGGTCTTTGCATGAATCTCAAAGAAAGCATACTCATCGCTCTGGACGCGCTGCGCACCAACAAGTTGCGATCGGTTCTGACCACACTGGGCATTGTTATCGGTGTGATGACCGTCATCGGCATGATGACCATTATCGAGGGAATCAACGCCAGTGTCAGAGAACAGTTCGAACAAATCGGCACCAATACCTTCTATATTTCAAAGTACCCGGCTGTACAGACAGGCCATACGCGGGAACTGTATCGAAACCGGAAAGACCTGACCGTGGATCAGGCCATGGCCGTGAAGCGCCGCGGCACACTGGTTCAGTCCGTTTCTCCGGAAATGATGACGTGGGGCCAACGGATTCGATACGGAAGCGAGAAGACCAATGCGGATGTTTTGGTCATGGGCGGCTCGGAAGACTGGCAGCGTGTCAACAGCTTTTTTGTGGAATCCGGGCGGTTTTTCACGCCCATGGATGTCCAGTCGGCCCGAAGAGTGTGCGTTATCGGAAAGGATATTGTCGAATCGCTTTTCCCTTTCAAGGATCCGATCGGAGAAGAGGTTCGGATCGGTCCCGATCGTTTTCGGATTATCGGTGTGTTCGAGGAACAGGGAAGTATTTTCGGTCAGAGTCAGGACAATCTGGTCACCATACCCTATACCGCTTTCAGCCGTGTGTTTGGACAAAGGCGCAATGTCCGCATTTCCGTGCAAGCGATTGATCCCCAATACCTGGACGCGGCCATCGACGAGGTGACCGGCATTCTCCGGCGCGAGCGCAAGGTGCCTCCCGGAAAACCCAATGATTTCGAAATCATGACTCGCGATTCGCTGTCCGAGACTTTTCGGAATCTGACGGCCGTTGTGTTCGCTTCGGCGGTGGGGATCGCGGGCATCTCTCTGCTGGTTGGGGGTATCGGAATCATGAACATCATGCTCGTATCCGTTACGGAACGCACTCGGGAGATCGGCATTCGAAAGTCCATCGGCGCCAAACGCAGGGACATTCTATGGCAATTTATCGTTGAGGCGGTGGCGCTTTCGGCACTCGGGGGCCTGATCGGTGTGCTGCTGGGCACCGGCCTGGGCATTCTCATCGGGGCGGTCACCCCGCTGCCGGCATCCGTGCCGATCTGGGCGGTATTCGTGGGTCTTCTCTTTTCATCCGGTGTCGGACTTTTCTTCGGAATTTTTCCGGCCGGCAAGGCGGCGAAACTGGATCCCGTCGTGGCTCTGCGCTATGAGTAAAGGCGAATGAGCACCGCCGGTTGATGATAAAAACCATTCGTTTGAGACGAATGGTTTCTTCATTTTGTAAAAAATCCTTGATATTTGACCCGAAAACCCCCATCTTATAAAATTCTTCACGAAAGGCTATCCCATGAGCACGTCTGCCCGTAAAAGAGATCACCTGCGCGTTGCCCTGGAACAGGATGTGGAATTCCGTCTCAAGTCCGCGGGTTTTGAAGCGTGGGATTTTGTCCACTGCGCTCTTCCCGAAATGGATCTGCGCGATGTGGATGCGAGTACGCCGTTTTTGGGAAAAACACTGGCCTTTCCGCTTCTCGTGGAAGGCATGACCGGAGGATGCCGGGACGCGGAGGCCGTCAATGAAGCCATGGCCGCAGCGTGCCGTGATCAGAGAACCGCCATGGGGCTGGGAAGCCTCAGACAGCTGGTGGAAGATAAAAAACAACGCAAAAGCTATCGGGTCGTTCGGGATACGGCGCCGGAAATCGCGCTGCTTGGGAATATCGGCGGGGTGCAGCTGGCCCTGTGGGACTCTTTCGGCCCTCTTCAGGAGATATGCCATGATTTGCGTCTGGACGGCATGGCGGTTCATCTCAATCCTCTGCAGGAATGTCTTCAGCCCGAAGGAGAACCCCGGTTCCGGGGTGTTTTGCTGGCTGTCGAGCGTCTGATTCGGTCGCTGGATATCCCGGTGATCGTGAAAGAGGTGGGATGCGGTCTCTCTGTGAATGTGGTGCGGCTGCTTCATTCCGCGGGTGTGGAGTGGTTCGATATCGGAGGGGCGGGAGGGACCTCGTGGGCGGCTCTGGAAGCCCATCGCTCTCAGGACCGGTCCGTGGCCGACTGTTTCAGGGAGTGGGGCATCCCCACAAGCCGCTGTCTGGAGGCCTTGCAGGCAATGGACAGAATTCAGATAATCGCTTCCGGAGGCATCCGTGACGGAATCGCACTGGCCAAATCGCTGGCTCTGGGAGCCCGCATGGGCGGCGCCGCGCTTCCCTTTCTGCGGGCCTGGCATAAGAAGGGTTATGAAGGAATACGGCAGTTGATGGATGTGTGGCATCAGACCCTTCGGCGCGTGCTGTTTTTGACCGGAAGCCGGAAGATTGAAGATCTCCGCCGAAAAGAGATTCTTTACAGAAGGTCATGATATGCGGCTCTCTCCGCGAATAACGGCTTTGAAGGATCAGGTGGATGAGGCTCTGATACAATGTTTTGAATCGGTGTCATCCCCGCTCGCCGGTCCGATGAAGTATCCCGTTGAGGCGGGCGGAAAGCGAATCCGGCCGCTGCTTCTGCTTTTGGTATGCCGGGCGCTGGGCGGAAATGTGAAGGAAGCCATGATTCCGGCACTGGCTCTGGAGCTGCTGCATACTTTTACCCTGGTTCATGACGATATCATGGACAGGGACGAGTTGCGCCGGGGTCGTCCAACGGTTCACGCGCGATGGGACGAACCCACCGCGATTCTGGCCGGAGACGGACTCGTGACTCTGGCCTATCAGGTTTTTCTGGAGACACGGCATCGGGAAATCGTCACCTTGATGCGGCTCTTTACCCGGGCGTTAATGGATGTCTGTGAAGGTCAGGCCATGGACATGGAGTTTGAGAACCGGGAAACGGTATCGATGGATGAATACCGAATGATGATCGCCAGGAAAACGGGCCGTCTTCTCGAAACGGCCTGTGAGATGGGGGCCGTCGTGGCCGACGCGGAACCAGCGATGCGTGAGGCCTGCCGAAGTCTGGGAAGTGATCTGGGGCTGGCTTTTCAGGTTCAGGATGACATGCTGGATGTGACGGCTGATTCGAATGTTTCCGGAAAGCCG
>DSAB01000063.1 GCA_011388275.1 bacterium
GAGTCGGCGTAAGCCGTAACGTGCGTCGCGGAAGTGATTCGGGGAGGCTGATTGACGTGAACAACGGTTACCGACACAGTGGCCGTGTCGGCCGATTGGCCGTCGCTTGCGATAAATTGAAACAATGTATCCTGGTCCTGAATTCCGGGTGTTCCTGAAATGACGGAATCGGACGGACTCATCCATGAGGGATACTCGATAAAGGTAAAGATTACTGGATCCCCTTCGGGATCCACGGCACGGGCCGTGTATTCGAACAGGGAATCGGCATAGGCGGTTACGGATTTGGCGGAAGTGATTTGAGGCGGAAGATTGGGCGCCGAACCGCATTGGGGGTAAAGCCAGGTGTCGCCATAATAGGTACCGCTGTTTTCTCCTCCGAACAAGACCAGGCTGCCCGAACCGTCTATTTGGGTTTCGGCAATTTTATGACCCACCCGCGCGGAAGGAGCATCGGCGGATGAGACCGATTCCCAGCGCAATTCGTTCAAGTCGAATATGTGGGCTTTGGAATAGTAATGGGTATGATATCCGCCGGCGATCAGAACCCGGCTGTTTCCCAGATAGGCGGCATCGAGATACCCCCGTTTACTGGGAATATAGCTGACCGGAGTCAAAAGAGTCCATTCATTATCGGACAGATCATAGATCCAGGTCTCATCGGAAAAAATGCCGTTCGCGTTGCCTCCGAAGAGCAGGACTCTGTCCTGGCCGATATAGGCCATGCAGTGACCTTCGCGGGCCGAAGGTGATACAGAAGGTGTCATGCGGGTCCAGGTATGGACGCCCGCATCGTAAACCCAGGTTTCATTGTTGTGCTGTCCGTCATTGCCCCCAAACAGAAGGGCCTTTTTCCCGCCTATATATGCCATGGCGGGATACCGTCTGGGCGAAGGAGACGAAGCCGGAAACTTTCGTGTCCAGGTATTTTCGCTTTTTTCAAATATCCAGGTTTCACCGTTGAGATAACCTGTAATTCCTCCAAACAGAAGTACCTGGTTGCCTCCCACATGCGCCATGGTATGGCCGCTGCGTGACGAGGGAATGCTCCCCTGCGGGGCAAGCCGGCTCCAGGTTTTCTGGCTGCCGTAGAACAGCCAGGTTTCATTGTTGGCGGTTGCTGTTCTGCCCCCGAAAAGGAGAACCTGATTGTCTCCGATAAAAGCCATGTCATGATACTGCCGATTTCCGGGTGACACGGAAGGAGCGATTTGAACCCATCGATCTTCCGCCGGGTTCTCTCCGTAGTCACCGATAAGGACATCCGAAATGATCGGAGCCGGATCCGTAATTCCGTAATTGTCGTCTCTTCCGATCACAAAATAGCGCTGTTTGAACCGATGAAAAGACCAGCTGTGCATCAACTGGCCGTCAAAATAAAAGGAGATGGTTCCATTTTCCCAGGCCACGCGATACGTGTGGGGATTGCCGTCATTGACATCCTCTTTATGTCCGAGACCGATCTCCACTCTTTCATCGCTTGTATCCGGTTTAGCCAGAACTTTGTATGGGTATTCTCGTTGAGGGGTGCCATAACGGCTTCCGATGCGCCAGTTCCAGTATGATCCGTTCTGAGCGGTACGGTCATATTTATCCTTTTCTTCCCACCCGGAGAGGGGGTGTGATTTCTCTCCGCTTCCCGTGGGAGCGGTCCAGCCCCGCATTTTGGCCTCGAAGAAACCGTTCTCAATCAGCCTGCCGGCATCGAAAATGATTTGACCTCCCTCAGACTTCCATCCACCGCCGGTGACGAAAGTTCCGCTTCCCCGCTGGGTTCCTGCGGTACTGCCGTTGAGCGGATCCGAAAGGACAATTTCCTGACCCGCGGCATGTCCGGTGCCCAATTTGAGAGCGATTAGTATGATCGGTGTAAAGAATGGATTTTTCATTGTATCATCCCCTGAGGTCTGTGTAGAAATGCCAATGTATTCATGAGGTTAAGCAAAAAGAATGCCATTGCAGCCGCTTTTCAGGAAATTATTTAACATGCTAAATAACAAATAGATAGGGCTCTTTATGCTTCAGGCGGCGGTTCGTTTGGGTCGGTGTTAATCACCGAAAAAATGACAATTGAACGATTATCCTGCAGCCGCTGCTTTAAGGCGGATCAGGGAGAATGGATTATGCAGAATGGGGACAGCCGGAATGGATGGACTCCGGTTGAGTGCAGTCTTGTCGATTCAAATTCGAGGCTGTCCTGAAAAGTTTGGCTGCCGGTCGGACCGGCCGCTGTAGATGAGGGTAAAGGCCGCGTTGCGTATCTCCCCCATGCGGCGTTCCACCTGTGTGTAGTGATAATTAAAGGCATTGTTCAATGAGAACTGAAAGATAAAATCTCTCCATTGCCGCTCGAGTCTGAAGGCAATCAGTTTCAGGGGCACGCGAGGGTCGAGAGGGTTAATGCTGACCTGGCGGACGCGGCTCGCATAACGCAGTTCGGCCTGCAGCCGCCATGGGCCGATATATAGATCCGTCCCGCTGTTGACGGTCAAACGCGGACGATAGGGAAGGTCCTGATCCAGAAGAACGTCACGGGGCAGTATCCATGTCACGGCACCGTAAACCCGAAGAAGATTTCCTATCCAGGCCTCTCCCGAACCTTCACATCCGGTGATACGGGCCCTGGTTGTGTTTCTGAACTGAATCGTGCCCAGAAAATCAATGACCGGTTCAATCAGATTCCGGTAATCGGATTCGAAAAGGCATATCTCGATGAAAGCCCGGCGTCCGAACCGTTGGTGAAATCCGATGTCGGCAAACCACGATGTTTCGGATTCCAGCTTCGGATTGGGTATAATATGAAATCCCGCATAATCGGCCTCTATGTACCGTTCGAAAACCGTGGCGGCGCGGAACCCGCTGCCGATCGAGGCGCGTATCGAGGTGTTTTCTCCGAGATGGGCAACCAGTCCGGATTTGGGGTTGATTTGATGGTCCTCTTTTTCGCCCAAGATGCGGTGTGTGTCCCAACGCATACCCAAAGTCGCTTCCAGACCGGGTGAAATCCGCCATCGGTTCTGTAAAAAAACCGCCAGGTTTAAGCCCTCATGGTTACCAAAGTATTGGGATCCCGTCAAATCGCGACGAATCTCCGCTCCCATGACCGCATGATGGTTCTTATGGGGTATCCAGTCTGCCTGAATCTCGGTTCCCAGACTGAGTCCGGGTTTGAAAGCTCCCGGATTGTAAGCCGTAAGCTGGTTGCCCATTATTGAGCGCAGCGCAGATATTCGAAAGCGGATTCCCCATTTTGAAGAAAGCGTCCAGTGGGCCAGGCCGTAAAGGTTCAGAGTCTGATAATGAATCTCATCTTCCCGGTTGCCAGGCGGCACGCGGAAGGGATCATTCTGACTCAGCCACTGTATAAAGCCGCCTTCCCGATTCTGCATCCAGGCGGCATAACAATCCAGGCGAAGGCGGTTTTTATGAAAGTTCAGTTTGCCCGAGGCATTCCACTGTTCGGCCTGGCCGTTCTCCATGTAACCGGTGGTCACCCGGCGCGTAAGGGCTGCTCGAATCCCGACAGGGCCTGCGGAACGGGTATAGGCCAGATCGGCCCGCTCATAATGCAGTATTCGGTCTGTCCATTTCCACTCTTCGTAATGGGGGCGATCATAAATACCTGCCTGGGCTCGAAAGGAAAAGCGGTCACCCGGTTCAGGCTTTCGAGTGATAATATTCACGATTCCCCCCATGGCGGAAGATCCATACAAAGCGGACCCTGCGCCTTTGACCACTTCAATATGATCCACATCCAGCAGGGGGAAGGATTCCCAGTTGATTCCTCCAAAATCCGGGGTCAGCACCGGAATTCCGTCGATCATCAGAGCCACGCGGCTCCCGATATTGTAAAAACTGAATCCGGAAGATCCTCTGATGCTGATGTCTTTTTCGTTTAAGTGAACGCCCGGCAGAGGAATCAGCGATTCCTGCAGCATGTGGATTTGCCGGCCGGACAGAGAGCGTTCGGGAATAACGGACACGGATTGATGGCTGCTGCGAAGGGCCTGTGGATGTTTGGAGGCGGTGACAACCACAGGATTCATAAGCACCGGAGCCGCTTCCAGCCGGATATCCTGATTCAGAGTGTCTCCGGAGTCCAGGGTCATGGTTGATGTCAGCCGGGTTTCATAGCCCATATAGGAAACGCGCAGCTGCAGACTTCCCGGTTTTACGCCCGCAATAAAATATCTTCCCTGCTCGTCCGTGCTGGATCCCAGGAGGGTGTTTTCTACGGCGACATTGGCACCGATAAGAGGTTGATTTTCCTGATCGGTGACTCGGCCTCGCACAAAGCCTGTATTCAGGGGCCGGGACCATGCAGGAACGGCAAGACAGAGTATGAGCAGATGCTTTATCATGGCTTCAGGAATCGAAATGGATTTGGATGTCGATGTTTTCCAGAACACCGTTGGCCGGTGGAATCACGACTCCCGGTTCTCCGGGTTCCAGCGGATCTTCATAGAATCCCAAATCTCGAATCTGGTCCAGATGGAATCCATCATCGATCCACAGCACGGCGATGTAAGCAACGGGTTCATTACCGCGAACCCGGCATTGATAGAAACCTTCGGCAGAGAATGGAGGAATGGAATAGTCGATGTACAGACTGCTGAAGTAATAATCCACAAAATCTCCCGGAGCCGGTTTTTTGGAAAAAGCCGCCACAGCCACCATGCCCGAATTTTTCGGCCAGGTTCCGAAAAAGGTGACGGAGCCCCGAATCTTTGCGTCCCGGTTGACGCGGTTAAAATCTGCCGGGATATGGATGTCATCCAGCTGAGAGTCGCCGTCTTCCAGGCTGACCGGCAGGAAGGATGGAATGAATACATCATTCAGAAAGAAGCCGCCGTACAGACCGATGATGTCGGAGATGTTCCACGGCTGATTGTGCTCTTTCCAGATGACAGCTACCACTTCATAGTCGCCCGGGGGCAGATAGAGTTCATACCGTGCGGAATCCCGCCTGAAATCAATCGGATCGCTGAAAAGAATCTCATTCATCTGGGAAGGGGGGAAAGACGCGGCTGCTCCGACGCGGACCTGATCCGTGGTTGTCGGAGCCGTGCCTCGAAACAGAACATGGCCGCTGATTCGGCTGTGTATCGGTTTCAGGCCGTGATCGATGCTGCACGGCTGAGTCATCAGGACCACGACGAAAAGGAGAAGGCACATGAAATATTTCGATCTTTGTTTCCTGTACATGGATAGGATATCCGGTTTGTCAATCGCCGAGTATGATTCAGTATACAATACGTGGAGTCAAGAATCAAGTGGAAAATGAAATCGCTTCGGACGAATATAAAAATTGATTTGAACCGCTATTTCAGGTCTCCTGAGGATCCGGGGGGTGTGGTTTGTTTTTCCAAATCCGGATAATTTCACCGGCCAGATAGATGGATCCCGCGATGCAGACAAGATCCTCTTTTTCCGCCAGTGACATCGCCCGTTTCAGTGCCTCTCTGATATTGGAAAACGCTTCACGACAGCCGCCCGTTTCCGGATGAATTGCAAGCAGCCGGTCCGGCTCCAGAGCCCGATGGGACAGGGGGCGGGTCAGAATGATATGATGCGCCAGGGGAAAGATCAGACGCGTCATGGTCCGGTAATCCTTGTCTTCCAGGACTCCAAAGACAAGAATCATGCGCCGGAAAGTAAACAGTTTCAGTGCGCGAACCAGACTGCGCATGCCCAGGGGATTGTGGGCCGAATCCACGAGAACCAGGGGGTGCCGGTTCAGTACATCCAGCCGGGCCGGCCACTTGACCCGAATCAGACCCAGGCGCAGGGCCTCATCCGAAATGGTCCATCCCTGAGCGCGCAGGCAGTCCACGCAGCGCAGCACCATGGCCGCGTTGTGAACCTGATGCGAGCCCAACAGCCGCAGGTGCAGATCCTCATAGGATCGATCACGGGTGACGGCCCGAAAAGTCGTTCCACGGTCTGTGGCCCGAGCCTTGTCAATCCGGACAGAATGGCTGATCAGATCGATCGGACACGGAATCTCCCGGGAAAGACGGGTGAACAAAGCCTGCATTCGGGGCGCGGTCACTCCGCAAAGGCAGGGAATGCCGGATTTGAGTATTCCGGCTTTTTCACGGGCAACGACTTCCAGGGTTTTGCCCAGTATTCGCGTGTGATCCAGTCCGATTTCCGTGATCAGGGTCATGAGGGGACGGGCAAGATTGGTCGCGTCCAGGCGTCCGCCGAGGCCCGTTTCGAGGACCGCGATGTCCACCGCAGCCTTGTGAAAAGTGTCCAGGGCCATGGCCGTCAGGATTTCGAAAAATGAGACCCCGGTTCCTTCAATGGCCGGTCGATGTGTATCGATGAAACGTGTCACTTCGGCTTCGGATATCGAACGTTGATCGATCCGGATGCGTTCACGCATGTCGATAAGATGCGGCGATGTGTAGAGCCCGGTCCGGTATCCAGCCTCTCTCAAAACAGAGGCAAGGATAGCGGCCGTGGAACCCTTGCCATTCGTGCCGGCGATATGGATACAGGGAAGGTTTTTCTCGGGATTTCCCAGCAATTCCAGAAACCGATGAATGTTTTCAAGCCCCAGTTTCATTCCCCGGGCCTGCCGGGAAAACAAATATTCCGTGGATTCACGATAGCGTCTTGTCATGAAGATTAAAATAATCATTCACGAAGAAGGAATCAAGCCAAATAGAAAGTGCCGTCATCAGACCGGCAGAACGAGCTTCGGCTTTTTCATTGACAATACAGACCGATTTCTCTATATTGAGAAAGGTTTATCAAGCGGAGACTGAAATATGCTTCGAACACGCCTATTTATCCTGCTGTCGATTGTCCTGTTGTATTCATGCCGGGCTGCGGTTCCGGAATTTGACGAGCAAAGGGCCTTTGAATATCTCAAGGCCCAATGCGATTTTGGACCCCGATATCCCGGTTCTTCAGGGCACAAAGCCTGTCTCGATTATCTGTTTCAGGAACTGGGAAAGCGCACGCCTCATGTTCAAAAGCAGACGTTCCGCGGCGTGATCCATAAAACCGGTCAATCCGTCAATATGACCAATGTGATCGCTTCTTTCGGTGAAGGAAAACCCGCATGGCTTTTATGCGCCCACTGGGACACTCGGCCCTGGGCCGATTCCGATCCTGATCCGGTCATGTGCAATCAACCGGTTCCCGGGGCCAACGACGGAGCTTCCGGGGTAGCGGTTTTACTGGAAATCGCCCGTCATCTTCAGAACCATCCGCCTTCCAGGCGCATCGAACTCGTTCTGTTCGACGGCGAAGATTCGGGCACGCAGGGTGTGGATGCCAGCTGGTGTTTGGGGTCCAGATATTATGCGCGGCAATTGAGTCCCGCCGAGAAAGCAGAAAAAGCCGTGCTGGTCGACATGGTCGGAGACCGGGAACTGTCGCTTCCCATGGAGGGGAACTCGCTTCGTTATGCGCCGCGTCTCACGGAAAAGATATGGGATTTGGCGGAATCTCTCGGGCTTTGGGCATTTAACAGAAAGGTCGGACCGGACATTATCGATGATCATCTTGAATTGATGAAAGTGGGCATTCCGGCCGTGAATATCATTGATTTCGATTATCCCTGGTGGCATACCATCCATGATACGGTGGATAAATGCAGCGCGGAGAGTCTGGGTGTCGTAGGCCGCCTGCTGCTTCATCTAATTTATGAAAACAGCGGATTGGATTGAAATGACGGTTACTGTTCCTTCCGAGTATCGGGAGGCGGTAATGAACCATCTGTTTGAACAGGGATCCACAGGCTGTGAAGAAAGGGAGACAGCCGTCATCGCCTATTTCCAGGGCACACGGTCTGAAAAAGCGATCCTGGAAAATTTTGAACGATACGTGCAGGGTCTGCCCGCGGAAAAGACGCCGGCCGTATCCGTCGGAATCCGCCGAATTCCCCATGAAGACTGGGGGCGGGACTGGCAGCAATATTTTCGTCCCATCCGCGTAACCGACCGAATCGTGGTCAAGCCCCCCTGGGCGGAATGGACGGCCGCATCCGATGATGTGATTATCGATATCATGCCGCGCATGGCTTTCGGCACGGGAACCCATGAGTCCACACAATTGTGCCTGAAACTGATGCATTCCATGGAGAAAAGCCGGGTTCTGGATGTGGGATCAGGATCGGGAATTCTGGCTATTGCCGCGGCGCGGCTGGGAGCCGCGCAGGTCACGGCTCTGGAGATCGATGTAAACGCCCTGCCCAATACGCATGAGAACTGCCTGCTCAACGGAGTCGCTTCCAGAATTCAGATCATTGGGGGAGGATTGGATGCCCTTGTGCCGGGTTTGTACGACCGAATATTTGCCAATATCAACCGGAATGTACTTCTGGGAATGCTGCCCGGCCTGGCCTTCCGGCTGAATCAGAGAGGACGAATAATCCTCTCGGGATTTCTCGGAACCGATGAGCCGGTCATGACAAAGGCAGTCGGGGATGCCGGTTTAGCGGTTTGTCGTGTGGAGCGGCTCAATGAATGGTCCGCTCTGTCGGTCGGATTGATCCGTGACATAAGAGGGAAGAGGAATGAGCCATGAATTCAACAAACCACCGGGCACTGGCTGCCTGTATTGAGCATACTCTGCTGAAGCCTGAATCCGGAATCGACGCGATTAAAAAACATTGTGAAGAGGCTCTTGAATTCGGCTTCGGCGGCATCTGTATCCTGCCCGTCTGGGTGAAGGCGGCTCGTGATCTGGTTGCCGGCAGCCCGGTAAAAGTTTGCACAGTGGCGGGATTTCCCCTGGGAGCCCAGATGACTCCGGTAAAGGTTCTGGAGGCGGAAATCGCCGTGAATCAGGGAGCCGACGAACTGGACATGGTGATTTTTATCGGCGCGTTGAAACAGAGAGAAGACAGGGTTGTTGAAGAAGATATCAGACAAGTGGTCAACGCGGCCGGATCCGTGCCCGTAAAAGCCATCCTGGAAACCGCGCTTTTGACTGAGGAAGAGAAGAGACGCGCCGCTTCTGCGGCCATTCGATCCGGCGCCGCATTTCTCAAGACTTCGACGGGATTTTTCGGAGGGGCTACAGTGCAGGATGTTCGGCTGCTCAAAAAAGCCGCAGTGTCTACGAATGTGAAGATCAAGGCCTCAGGCGGAATTCGCCGGCTGAGCCAGGCCGTGGCCATGCTGGAAGCCGGCGCCAGCCGTATCGGAACCAGTTCTTCCGTCGCGATTATGGAGGAGCTCAGGTCCATGTCCAAATCGAGCGTAAAACAATTCATCTTTAAAGAGATCGGGGACATCGATTCATGAATCCTGTTGACATCATCATTCAGAAACGAGACGGCCTGGCTCTGCCGCCCAGGATCATCAAAGAGTGGGTGGACGAATATGTCGGAGGCCGCATTCCCGATTATCAGATGAGCAGTTTTCTGATGGCGGTTTATTTTCAGGGAATGAATCGGGAAGAACTGCGGGCTCTGACTCTGGCGATGATCGAATCGGGACGGCAAATTTCACTTCGAAGCGTTCCTGGTGTCAAGGTGGATAAACATTCCACAGGCGGAGTGGGTGACAAGGTCTCGCTGATATTGGCTCCGCTGGCGGCTGCCGCAGGCGTCAAGGTTCCCATGATGTCGGGAAGGGGACTGGGCCATACCGGGGGAACTCTCGACAAGCTCGAGGCCATTCCCGGATTGACGACCAACCGTTCTGAAAATGAACTGGTCACTGCCCTGAAAAAAGAGGGGTTTGCCATGATCGGCCAGTCCGAAAACGTGGTGCCCGCCGACCGGATGCTCTATGCACTGCGCGATGTCACAGGCACTGTGTCCAGTATTCCTCTGATTTGCAGCAGTATCATCAGCAAAAAGAAAGCAGAGGGGGCCGATGCGCTGGTTCTGGATGTCAAAGTCGGAAGCGGCGCGTTTTTTCCGTCCAGGGAAGATACGGAAAAACTCGCCGAAGAACTGGTCCGCCTGGGCTGTGAAACGGGTTTGCGTACGGTTGCCTGCATGACGGCTATGGATCAGCCGCTGGGAAAAGCCGTTGGAAACTGGCTGGAGACAAGAGAAGCGCTGGAAGCCCTCAAAGGCGAAGGACCGGAAGATGTCATGGCCGTGACTGAAACACTGGGTGGTATCATGATGGTCCTGGGGGAGCGTTCCGGAAACGTGGAAGAGGGGATGGAAATCATCCGTCGTAAAGTGCGATCCGGGGAGGGATTCGCACGTTTTCGCGCAATGGTGTTGCGGCAGGGTGGAGACGTGCGGGTTATAGACGATCCGGATCGAATGCCCCGGGCGGTACATGCCCTGGAGGTAAAAAGCGAAAAGCAGGGATTCGTTCAGTCTCTGGACGCCCGGAGGATCGGCAGGCTTGCCGTATCGTTGGGGGCGGGCCGGATCCGCAAAGAGGACAAGGTGGATCCTTTGGCCGGAATCGTTCTGGATAAAAAATCGGGTGACGAGGTAAACACCGGAGAGCGTCTGGCTGTTCTATATAGCCATAAACAGGCCGATCCTTCCTGGGAAGATCGGTTGAGAGAAGCCTGTCTCATCGGGCCAAAACCCGTTCAGTCTTCCCCGCTGATTCTGTCTATTTTGGATTCACAGGGCCGGCTGAATCTGCCTTGAGCCTGAATCAAAAAATGACGCGTTTCCTTGTCGTCCGTGTGCCGGGGGTCATATGTATATCGCAGGTGTCTATGGGCGCGTTTCGAGCGGTAAATATTTCATTCCATGTTTCGGGACAGGATATACGGGCGATTTTTTTTGATTTACTGCAGATTTTCAGATGAACAATACCCGGCGGTTCGGGAAAGTCGGCCAGGGGCAGGGACAATGAGTCATGAGCCATTTTCATGAATGGGGCCCAAATGGGAAGAGCCGTGCGGGCGCCTGAACGGTCTTCCCCCAGGGAGATACGTTCGTCGTCCATGCCGACCCATACTCCAGCCGCTATTTGCGGAGTGTATCCGACAAACCAGGCGTTTCGGAAATCATTGGTGGTCCCGGTCTTGCCGGCGGCCGGACGGTTGAACTGGTAACGCCATCGCGCGGCCTGACCGGTTCCCTGATTGATCACAGTAGCCAGCATGTCTGTCATGATATACGCTGTTTGCTCACTCAATACATCCCGCTGGCGGGGCTTGGCTTCTTCCAGGATGTTTCCGTCCTTGTCTTCGACCCGGAGAATGGCTACGGGTTCGGCGCGGACTCCGCCGTTGGCATATACCGAGAATGCAGAGGTCAGTTCCAGGGGGATCACAACGTCGGTTCCCAGCGCTACGGCCGGATAGGGATGAATCGGTGTGCTCAAACCGAACTGATGACCGTATTTTACCACCTCGTTCATCGAAATGAGTTCCTGGACCATATGCACGGTCACCAGATTCAGCGACCTGCGCAGCCCTTCCCGGAGGGTGGTGAGACCGCCCGTGCTGTGATCGTAGTTGGGTGGATTCCACCGGGAGCCATCGTGATTGATCAGGACAACCGGCTGGTTCAGGACTTCGGTGATCGGTGTATAGCCATTGTCAATGGCCACCGTATAGGCGATGGGCTTGAACGCCGATCCGGGTTGGCGTTTCATTTGAACCGCTCGGTTGTATTTCCAATGGCTGAAATCTCTGCCTCCAATCATCGCCAGTATGTGACCGTTGGACGGGTTCAGGGCCACAAGGGCCGCCTGAAGTGTGGCTCGTGCATGCAGCAGCGAGTCCAATTGCGTGGAATCGGCAAGCAGCGCCTCGATCTCTGCATCGTCTTCAAGAGGCGGGTCAAACCAATCGGTAAAGGATCTCTTTTCCAGAATTCGCTGCCAGATTTCCTGTTCCAGTTCGGGCAGAAAGGAATTAACGGCTTTTTCGGCGCAGGCTTGAACGCGTGTGTCCAGTGTGGTATAGATTGAAAACCCGCCTTCAAACAGGCGGTTGCCGTATTTCTGATACAGCGTGCTGCGTACGTATTCCGTGAAATAGGGTGCGATACCGTCGTCCGCGGCCTGACGATCGATCACACCAAGGTTCATCGACGTGAGGGAATCATATTGTTCCGAAAGGAGGTACTCACAGTCAAGCATGGACTTGAGAACCACATTACGGCGTCTTTTGGCCAGAACGGTATCGCGGTCGGGTGAATAGTATCCATAGGGAAGCTGCAGCATGCCGGCCAGCATGGCTGCCTCGTGGATTTCCAGATCTTCCACGTTTTTTCCGAAGAAACGAAGAGATGCCGCCTGGATACCGTAAGCGCCGCGCCCGAAAGGCATCTGATTGAGGTACATCTCGAAAATTTCGTGTTTGGAGTAAGTCCGTTCGATTTGCAGGGCGGTCAGCTGCTCTCTTAATTTTCGAATAATGGATTTTCGGGGTGTCAGGTACAGTTTTCTGGCCAGCTGCTGAGTCATTGTGCTGGCGCCTCCGATAATCTTTCTGTGGGCGAGGTTCAAGACGGTCAGTTTCAGGATCCGCCTCAGGTCCAGGCCCCAGTGATGAAAGAAGCGGCGGTCTTCAAGGGCGATTACGGCGTTCTTCAGGTCTGTGGGAATTCGGTCAAGTGGAACGTTCACCCGGTTTTGTTTGTAAAGCTCCTTGAGGACCTGACCGTCGGCTGAATAGATACGGGTCACAAGAAAGGGGTCATATTTTTCCAGTTCAGCCAGAGAGGGAAGGTTGCGGCTTAATAGACCGATGCTCACAGCGGCGATTAATACGAGCGAGAAAAGGGTTATCAGGGGATAAGCAATCCATGGCTGAATCGATTTTCTGGACCAGCGCGGTTTCAAGTCATTTTTTACGCGGTGAATATTCCGCCTTTTTCTTTTCATTGATCGATCCTGATTCGTAAACGCTGAATGTTGTTCGATTTTATATTCTACAAGTTTGAGTCTCTCAAGGTTCCTCATTATTGCATGAAAAGGCCCGTTTTTCTTTTATGGTATTGCTTCATTCTTCCAGTTCAGCAGTTGACAGCGTCCATTCTCGATGACGCCGTAAGTAAAGTGAGTGATCCAGTCACCGAGATTGATAAAGGTTTTATGATCTTCTTCCCGAATAGATGGAAGATGAGTGTGTCCAATAACCACACCGTCGAATCCTTCCTGAAAACGATTCCGGGCATAGAGAAAATATTCTTCCTCGACATCATCCAGAAAACCGGCCCGCCGGCTGATCCCTGAACTCATTTTTGCGAGGCCGTAGCCAAGATCGGGATGAATCATTCGGAAAAGAAAGATGCTCACACGATGGCGTAAAAAGCGCTTAAGCAGCCGGTAGCCCCTGTCTTTCGCGGCCAGGCCGTCTCCATGGGCCAGAAGGAAGCGTTTCCCATGGATGTTGATGTCCAGAGGATCGGCATGAACAGTGATACCCAGGGCATCCTGAAAAAAGGATCCAGCCCAATAATCATGGTTGCCGGTTATGAAATCAACGGTTATCCCCCTGACAGTCAGGTCAGACAGTGATTGAAGAACGGCGAAATGGTATCTGGGGATCACATGACGGTATTCAAACCAGAAATCGAACAGATCTCCAAGAATGAACAGACGATCTCCGTGGATTTTTACGTGTTCAAGAAAACTGAGCAAACGGCGTTGTTTTTGATTTTCCAGAGATTCAGTGTGGGCTCCCAGATGGGCGTCTGAAATGAGAAATATTTTGCTCATGAATAACCATAAAAATAATGATGAACGGGTTTTGAAAACGTGTTAATATAGACATTGATTGTAAGAAAATCAATGGTTTTCTTGTTGGCAGGCTGTCAAGGATGTTGTACGGCAAGGAACTCCGCATCGGCTTTTTATTTGACATCGAACAGGTTGTGGAATAAAATTTGTTGCATTTTTATAACTGCCAAACAAGGCTTATAAACAGGATGCCGTGTTTCCTTCAGTATCGCGATGGTGGGCGGTTCCTTGTCATTTCAGGATATAATTGCGTTTTTTTCGGCTTATAATGAGAATACAATAATCACTGGAGCTCCTGCAGATGAATCGACTGGAATTGCTCTCTTTCGCAAAGATCAATCTCGGACTGGTTCTTCTACGAAAACGTGAAGACGGCTATCACGATATTGCCACGGTTTTTCAGCAGGTCGATTTGTGCGACAGGCTCAGCTTTTCAAAGACTTCTGAAGAGATCATCATCCATTCTTCCTGCAAGGACCTTCCCCGCGGTTCAGAAAACCTGGTTCACCGGGCTTTTACACGCTTTAAAGAGAAATGCAGAATAGAGGGGGGGCTTGAAATAACCATCGAGAAACGGATTCCAATGGGATCGGGTTTGGGGGGCGGCAGCAGCAACGCGGCTGTTACATTGAAAGCGGCCAACCGGCTGTGGAACGCCGGACTGAGTTATGAAGAGCTGGAAAGGATTGCGATTCAAATCGGCGCCGATGTTCCCTTTTTCATCAGGGGTGGGACGGCATTCGGCCGTGGTCTGGGGGAGATGCTCAAACCGATCGACTGGCAACCACGGTGGTGGGTGGTTTTAGTCTGTCCCGGTATCCATGTGTCGACTGCCTGGGCATACGGTCAAAGTAAAATTGCCTTGACAAAAAACGAAAAATTTACTAACTTTATGGCACTTTTAAAGAAACGGAGTTCACACGATTTCTTTAACGGGTTGACCAATGATTTGGAGGAAGTCGTGTTTCCGAGGCATCCCATATTGCCGAAAATCAAGGAATTATTGACAAACAGGGATGCCTTTTATACCGGCATGTCCGGAAGCGGGTCGGCTGTTTTTGGGTTGTTTCGTAATAAAGAACAGGCCGAAGGGACCCGTGTGTTTATTTCAAGGGAATTGGGGGCGAAGGCATTTCTTTGCAAACCGATTTCGAAAACATCCTTCCCTGTTTGATGAAAATATCGGGAGTCGGTTAAAGAGAACGGGAAAAGCAATCTCTGTTCGAACCCATGGCGATATTGAAGGAATGCAGGGAGTCTTGATTTCCATGACCCTTTTTGGGGCGTCGTCAAGCGGTAAGACACAGGATTTTGGATCCTGCATTCGGAGGTTCGAATCCTCCCGCCCCAGCAATTGAAAGCCTGCCGTGGATTGAACCGGGCCGGAAAATCGCGGGTGAGGGAGTCGTCAAACAGATCGCAGGTTGGATCGTGAGGTTGGTATTGTGTGGGGTTGCTTCAAACACTTTGCAGTTTACATTCGAGCTCGGTACAACGAATCCCGAAGCCTGCTGAAGGTTGGTGATAGGTTTCGGTTTTTTTTCATGGAAAGGTGAATACAAACAGGCAGAGAGAGTTGAGTCTATGAAAGTTTTTAGCGGCAATGCCAATCGGCCTTTGGCATTGAAGATTGTTCAAAGTCTGGGTATCGAACTGGGCAAGTCCGAGATCAGGAAATTCGCAGACGGGGAAATCTCGGTTAAATACAATGAGAACATTCGGGGCACCGATGTTTTCATTATACAACCCACCTGTCCGCCTGCTGATTATATCATGGAACTGGTGCTCATGATCGATGCAGCCAAACGGGCATCGGCCAAACGAATCACGGCGGTTATTCCCTATTTCGGATATGCCAGGCAGGACCGGAAAGATCAGCCCAGGGTCGCGTTGTCAGCGAAGCTGGTTGCCAATCTCATCTCTACGGCAGGAGCGGATCGGGTTTTAACCATGGATCTGCACTCGGCATCCATTCAGGGTTTTTTCGATATTCCATTTGATCATCTCTATTCATCAACAATTTTTCTGAAAACCATTCGGGCCGCAAAATTGAAAAATCTGGTTGTTGTGGCCCCTGATATCGGCAGTTCCAAACGAGCGAGAGCTTATGCCAACCGTCTGAAAGGAGAACTCGCTCTGGTCGATAAAAAAAGATCGGGTCCCAATCAGGTCGAAACCATTACCCTTATCGGTGAAGTCAAGGGCAAGGATGTGATTATGGTGGACGATATGATCGACACAGCGGGCACCCTGTGCAAGGCGGCCAGGCATCTTTCAGATAGCGGTGCCCGTCGTATTATCGCGGCTTGTACCCATCCCATTCTTTCAAATCCAGCCGTGGAACGTCTGGAAGAATCGAAAATATCGAAAATCATCGTTTCCGATACCTTGCTGATTCCCGAAGCAAAGAAACGGGATTTCATTAAGATTGTCACATCGGCCGATCTGTTTGCAGAAGCCATCAAAAGAATTCATAAGGAGAAGTCGATCAGTTCTCTGTTCGAGGAGTAGCCGAATATTGATGCATGCAATGTGAGCGGATTCATGCATTTTTAAGAATCAAAAACGCGATTATTTAAATGAATCGGTAAATCGTTATCAAGTCAATGAGGATGAAATATGGCTGAAGCCAAGATCAAGGCGGAATACAGAGAAAAGATCCGGCATGGAAGCGCCAAGGTTTATCGCCGGCAAGGTAAAGTCCCTGCGGTTTATTACTTTCACCAGGAAGATCCGGTGAATCTGCTGGTCGATGAGAAGGAGCTCAGACGCATTATCGGCAGTGACATCAACATCATCAATGTGGAATTTCCTGATGGAAACATGAAAAAGACTATTTTTCGTGAGATACAGCGGGACCCGGTAGACCATCGTCTTCTGCATGTGGATTTAATGGGTATCAGTCTGACTGAAAAGGTTCGCCTTTCCATTCCAATCATATTGAAGGGAACACCCGCGGGGGTTCGAGAAGGCGGGATTTTGGAACATCTCCTTCGCGAAGTGGAGATAGAGGGATTGCCCCTGAATCTTCCGGAACATCTCGAGATCGATGTGTCATCCCTGAATATCGGTGATACGATGACCCTGGAAGACGTCACTGTGGGCGATTACAAGTTCGTAGCCGACGTTCATCATGTGATTGCCAACGTGGTTCAGCCCAAGGTCGTGAAAGAAAGCGTGGCTGAAGAGGAAATGATGGAAGGGGAGGCGGCTGAAGAAGGCGAGGCTGATAAAGAGGAGACACAGGAAGAGGAATAGTCTTCACGGATTGATGGACACCGAGCACAAGACCTTTCTGATCGTGGGTCTGGGGAATCCCGGTCTTCGTTACAAGAGCACACGGCATAATCTCGGTTTTAGGGTGCTGGATGAGCTCGCGCGTATTATGAAAACGCACTTCATTGAAGAACGGGATCTCAGGTTGGCTCTTGCCGTTGAAAACGACAGGCGTATTGTGCTGGTCAAGCCGTTGACCTATATGAATCGAAGCGGATCGGTCATGCCAACACTGATGCACCGCTATTCCGTCCCGCTCTCACGGCTTCTGGTGATATGTGATGATGTCAATCTTCCTTTGGGCAAGGTGAGGCTTCGCCGCAAGGGCAGCCATGGGGGGCAAAAAGGACTTCTGTCTATTGTCCGGTCTCTCGGCACGGAGGAGTTCCCTCGTCTCAGGGTAGGCATCGGACCCATAAAGGGAGAAATGGTTTCCTTTGTGTTGTCCAAATTTCGTTGGAAGGAACGTAAACGTGTGCGGTCTGTTGTGAAACGGGCGGCGCACATTGCAACGCAGACCATCGTTCATCATATTGATTATGCCATGAATTTGGCTGATTAATCCATTGCGCCCCTGTTCTTTGAACGCAATCGAAGAACCGACAGACCGAAGGGAGGTAACTTTTGGTTCGACAGTACGAAACAACATTTATCGTTGACGCGCATTTACCCACGGAAAGAATCGATGAGACCATCGAGAAATTTCTTTCATTTATTGAGAAGAAAGGAGGCAAGATCCATAATGTGGACCGCTGGGGTAAACGGCGCTTATCTTACGAGATTAAAAAGAAACAATATGGATACTATGTTTATGTTCGTTTCGAATCTGAAGGTGAATTCATCAGGGTGCTGGAGAGAGAGTACAGACTCGATGATGCCATACTTCGGTATCTGACCGTTCTGGTTCCCAAAATCGCTCTTGAAAATGAAGCGCTGAGGTCAAAAGAGAAGACCGAAGAGATCGACTCCGATGAAGAGGAGTATTCCGAAAATGATGATGAGGATGAAGAGGATATGCGAACCTCTGATTCGGAGCAGACCGCAGAAGACAGAAAAGAGTCTGATGACGCGGAGACTGAATCGGAGGATCGATCCGGGAAAGAGAGTGAAAAGGAAGAGAGAGCGGAATCCTGATATTGAGCGAGCAGGTAGTGATATATATCAAGTGATCTATCAATGGAGTTGATAATCATGCAAGAACTCCGAATGCCAGACATCAACAATGTTCTTATCGCCGGTAACTTAACCAAGGATCCCGTTTTCAGACGGACAACCAATGGTACACCAGTGACCAATTTCTGGATCGCTTCCAACAGACGATTCAGGGACAATAATGGTCAGTGGCGTGAGAATGTGTGTTTCGTCGGAGTTGTGGCCTGGTATAAACTGGCTGAAAATTGCGCGCAAAACCTCAGGAAGGGGAATGCCGTCATCATTGAAGGAGAGCTGCAAAGCAGAAGCCTTCGTTCCGAGGCGGGCAGAAATCGCAGTATTGTCGAGATCAAAGCCCGTAGAATTCAGTTTCTGAACCGGCGTGATGAAAGCATGTCCGAAATTGAGGCGGAGTCGATTTTTGATTCAGAAGTCGAAGACGGCCCTTCCGATGACGATAATCTGGAAGACATTCAGGAGCACGATTCTCAAATTTTTGAAGAACAAATTAAAAAAATCGAAGATGAGAATCCCAACAAGGGGAAGTTTGATTTTGGATATCAGGATCTGAAATCATAACTCTCTGAAACGAACCAAAGAAGGAGGATCTGTTGATAAAGACACGTAGAAAACGCATCTGTCGCTTCTGCGAGAACAAGATTGATTATGTTGATTATACGGACCCCAAAAAGCTGACCAAATTCACTACGGATGTGGGAAAGATCATTCCAAGAAGGACTTCGGGAACATGTGGAAAGCATCAGCGTCAACTGGTTCAGGCCATTAAAAGGGCTCGTCATCTCGCGCTGATTCCGTTTGTTTCTGATTATGCCCGCTGAATCCTATAATCTTTGAGGGAGCGATGAAAATTATATTGAAACAGGATTATGAGAATCTGGGAAAGTTGGGTGAAATTGTCAGCGTAAAAGACGGGTTCGCACGGAATTTTCTCTTCCCGAAAAACATTGCCGTTCCTGCCACATCGAAAAATGTTCGGATTCTCGAAGAAACAAAAAAGCATGATGAAAAACGTCTGGCTCGTGATCAGATTCAGGCGGAGAAACTGGCAAATGAGCTGGAAAATGTGTCCTTAACCGCAAAAGTATCCGTGGGTGAAGAAGACCGTGTATTCGGTTCTGTAACTACCCAAACTATTTCGGATCTTCTCAAGGAAAAAGGCTACGAAATCGATAAGCGTAAAATCAAACTGGATGAGCCGATCAAGGCCCTCGGAATCTATACGATATCATTGAAACTTCATTCGGATGTGGAAGCCAAAGTAAGGGTTTGGGTCGTCAAAGAATAGACACCCGCTGTCTGGTTCATATGGCAGGCGACCTTTTCGGGTGAGGAGATTAAAAGGGAGGTAGCGCAATGGAATATGCCTTGCCGGAATGTCAAAAATGCAATACCGGAGTGTTGGTGCCGATGTCTGATTATGGACGTGAAGGCGCATCCATCCGGTATAAGGCCTGGGTCTGTACCAATCCGGATTGCGGATTTAATATTCGTATCGACAACGGGGAGATCAGCTTTGGCCGATCTGTGGGACAATCTCAGAAATAGTCATCTTTGACTCAAAGCGGGGACGAGAGGGGTTGTCAGGACACGCTTCCCCTCTCATCTCTGGGATGTTTCATGAAAGTAAAACACTTTTTTAATAATAAATGGTTTGAGAATTATCGGGTAAAAATATTTTCAGCCGCACTGGCTGTAATTGTCTGGTTTTTTGTGGTCACAGACAATTCTTATTTTCATGTGCTTTCAGTCCCTCTCCATTTAATCAACAAACCGGATGACTATATTCTAAAAACTCCGGTTCCGTCTTCGGTGAAGGTCAAATTCGAGGGAAAGGGAAAAGATCTTATTCTTTTGGAATATCGGGACAAGGGGATTGAACTGGACCTTCACAATATACGCCGAGAAACGGTTTTCCCTCTCACCGCAGAAATGGTTCAGAACATTCCTTCGGATCTGAACGTAAAACCTGTTGGTATTGTTGAACCGGAGTCCATCCGGGTGGAGTTGGACCGGTTTGCCGTCAAAAGAGTGCCGGTTCGTTCCGATTTGACCTTGAATCTGTTGGACGGATATATACAAGTAGGAAAAATTCAATTTCGTCCGGATTCGATAGAAGTGAGCGGGCCCCGCTCTTTGGTCAATCCGATCTCTGAAGTGTTTACTGATTCACGTGAGTATTCAGGCCTGGTCAAAGATCTGAAAGGCAGAATGGATTTGCGGCTTCCCGATGAATCCATGCTGAATTTTTCTCATGAACGTGTCCGGTTTTTAGTCGATATTCAAAGGCGGGGCGAGATCCGTTTTACCGAGATTCCTATCCATGTTACCGGAGTGCCTGCCAATCTGCGTGTTGTCGCGGTTCCTTCCACGCTTTCGTTGACGGTTGAAGGCGGAGTGGAAATACTATCCAGACTGAAAAAGGAGGATATTGTAGCCACCATAGATTACAGCAGCCGGTATCGTTATCCGGGCAAGAAGATTCCAGCCAAGATCGAACTTCCCGATGAAGTGGGATTTTCCGAAGTCAGACCCCAGTTTTTCGAACTCCTGCTAGAACGATGAACATCCTTGGCATTGAGACTTCCTGTGATGATACCAGTGCCGCGGTTTATGACGGGCATTGCCTGAAGTCCAACATTGTCTCCACGCAAATTGTGCATCGGCATTTCGGCGGGGTTGTGCCTGAACTGGCGTCCCGTTCGCATATACAGATTATTGTTCCTGTCATACAAGAAGCACTGAATCAGGCCGGGTTGGCATTTTCCGATCTCGAGGGAATTGCCGTTACCCAGGGGCCCGGACTGGCCGGTTCCCTCCTGGTCGGACTGAGTGTTGCAAAAGGGCTTTCTTTGTCTTTGGGAATTCCCGTCATCGGTGTCAACCATCTCGAAGGGCATATCTGGTCCAACATGTTGGACAACCCTGATTTGGCCCCCCCATTCCTGGTGCTGATTGTGTCAGGCGGGCATACGCAATTGGTCCGTGTGGATGATTGGGGAAAGTACCGAATTCTCGGAAGGACCCGGGATGATGCAGCCGGAGAAGCCTTTGACAAGGTCGGCAAACTGCTTAAGGTTGGTTATCCGGGAGGACCGGCCATTGAGAAACTGGCCCTGGAGGGGAGGCCCGATGCCTTCGAGTTTCCCCGGGCTTTTCTGGATAAAGAAAGCCTTGATTTCAGTTTCAGCGGCCTGAAAACCGCGGTTTTAAATCAGTTAAGAGCCCATGATGAAGGCTGGATGCTTTCAAACCGCAAGGACATTGCCGCTTCATTTCAGGAGGCGGTGGTGGACGTTCTGGCAGAGAAGGCTCTTTACGCTGCGCGGCAAGAAGGAGATCGAATCGTCTGCATTGCCGGAGGAGTATCGGTTAATCAGCGGTTCAGAAAGAGGCTTTCCGATGCGGTTGTTCCGGAAAAAATACGGGTATTATGGCCTTCGCCGTCCCTGTGTACAGATAACGGAGGGATGATCGCCGCTGCCGGGCATTTTTACCTTGCTTCGGGAAAATCTTCATCCCTGTCCATTTCACCGATGCCCTCTCTGAATTTTGCATGATTCCATAAGTTAATT
This sequence comes from bacterium, assembly GCA_011388275.1. Taxonomy (GTDB): domain Bacteria; phylum Zhuqueibacterota; class QNDG01; order QNDG01; family DSAB01; genus DSAB01. Next base: position 21,662 of record DSAB01000063.1, read on the forward strand.
CGGATTCCTGAGCCGACGATTGAAAGGGATCCCTTCCTTTATTCAATGCGTTCACGGAGACTCGATGCGATATGTGAAACGGCTTTTCATGGTTTTGGCCCTTTTCATGGTCCTCATCCTGGTTCGGGAGTTTCTGTCGCTCTACGCTTTGTTCAGCGATTTTCATCCCTGGGCCGGTTTCCTGCTTTTGATTGCACTGGTTGCGGCGGCGGCATATTTTATTTTTATTCCTCTCTTTCAGATACTGAGGTTGCCCAGACAGCTGTCTCCGGTGAAGCGCCGGGAGGCGGTAGAGGTATTGGCCGGGCGCCGGATGCAAAGAATGCGGCGGAACCCGGTATTGATTGATTCAGGGTTCAACTTCCAGGCGGTCAGCGATGATGAAGCAGGATACAGGCAGGTTCTTCGGCATCTGCAGCCGATCAGCCGAAAGATTCGAAAAAAATACGTCACGCAGGTCTTTTACAGTACGGCCATTGCCCAGAACGGGTTCCTGGACGCGGTTCTGATTTTATCGGCCAGCATCAACCTTGTGAAAGAACTCTTTCTTGTCTATTATGGGCGGGTCAGTAATCGGGATCTTTGGACGATTGCCAAAAAAGTCTATTTCTCAATGGCAGTGGGGGGATCAGGAGGAATCGAGTATGTCACGGAGGAGCTTTTTTCAAAACTGACAGCCGGGGGAATCAAGAGCATCCCGTTTGCATCCAGAGTGCTGGGGAGTCTGGCCGATGGTTTTGTGAACGCCGCGCTGATCAATCGGGTGGCAATTATCACAGAATCGTATTGCACAAGGCTTTATCTGGCATCCGAAAAGGACCTCTATCCGAGCTACAGAGCGGTCGTATCTTCCACCATGATGATCACCTCCGATCTTGCAGAACGCCTGATCAGGGAAATAAAAAGTGTTGTCAAGGAGCGCCGAGGTGACATGCTGCTGATGACGGTCAATCCGGTCGGATGTTTGCTGAGTGCCGCAATGATGAGAATGGCCGAAGGGTCCAGCCGAATCTCGCCGCATCAGGCCGAAGTGCTTCGTGAGTCAGCGGGTATTGTCAGAAATCCTCCGGGTTACGTGTTCCGAAAAGTCCTGGAACTATTTCGCAAGGAGAGGCCTTCTGATTTCATGAGCCCCATTTTGTAAACAGGGCGATCGGGACGGCATTCGGCAGTCAGAAAAACAAAAGCCCCGGGCTGCAGGGGCTTTTGTTTTCAGCAAGAATCCAGTCAGTTTTTCATCAGTTCTCTGATCTCCTCAGGCAGGTCGAAAAGGTCACCCGGTAATTCCACATTGTGCTCTACCGAATGGGTGATCACCTCCCGTTTTTGACCCATGACATCCACGGACACGGTATGGGCGATGAGGATGCCGTCTACTTCCCTGTAGTCGCTCAGATAGCTGGCGCTGGGGATGGAACCCATGGGGCTGTCGATGATTGTATCCATGCGGATCAGCAAACGGCTATCGCGGTCGAAATACAGAGTTTGCGGATGTCCGGTCTCGGGGGTCAGCACGACTTTATAGCAGGATGTTCCCTCAATATTTTCCTCGCCGGCGAATTCAGCCTTTTGATAGAGATCTTTGTACTGAATCAGCCGGTCAAACACGCTTTCCCGGAGAGTCGTCGCCCGTTCTTCTCCTTCTTTGATCCGCGGGCCGGTCATCATGCTGTTTTCCCAGGCTGTTTCTCCGTCGCAGCCGCTCTCGATTTTTCCCATGGCGTCGGATTCCATAATCACCAGTAATTTGTTCGGCCTGACCGAATACGATGTCAGGTTGAATGAGATGCCCGTACCGGCTATTTCCAGCGTGGCTTTTAATACACGATTTTCAATTTTCCCGTAAGCGGTTTTTCCTCCCGTTGCTTCGATATACCAGGACATCACTTCATCCGCGGATGGCGGATTGGATGGCCCGGCAGTCACAACGGGAAGGCCGAGTCCGACAGCGGTCATGACCGCGGCGCATGTTCTGCGGATATTGTTTTTCATTGAAGAATCTCCTTTCATTTGAAGAGTCGTTTGTTGAAAAGTTTATTGTTTCCCCGATGAGCGGATAATCTCAACCGCCTTGACAAGAGGCCTGTCAGTACCCGAGGCCAGAGATTCAGGAGTGTGCGTTACGGCAAGATCAGGCGCCACGCCCCTTCCTTCCAGAACGGTTCCCCCCCGTGAAACATAGTTGGCGAGCACATACTGAAAGGCGTCGCCATTCGGAAGACGGACAATGGTGCTTGGAAGAGTGGCTCCGGCTGTCCGTGATCCGACAATGACGGCTCTTTCGATATCCTGCAGTCCGCCGGCGAATATTTCCGATGTGGAGGCGGAGAGTTCGTCCACCAGGATGGCCAGCGGGCCGTGATAACTGTTGGCCCGAGGAAAGATGACGGCCTTGATCTCGTTTTCGCGGAAATGCAAGGTGCCTAGATATTGCTGTTTTTCAGAGACGAACCAGCCGGCCATTCCCATGGCCATGGCGACAATGCCCCCTCCGTTACCGCGGATATCGATTATGATTCCATCGGCCTTGAGGAAATTCAGCATATCCCGGTTGAAGGCGGTCATCAGCCGGACCGGATCGAGAAAGTTGTTGAATCGAATGTAGCCGATGGATTCATCCAGCCAGCGGGATTCATACTGAATAAACTGCGGGGGCAGGTGGCCGATTTGGTACTCCAGACCCGGTTTCTGCTCCAGGGACAGCCGAACAGTCAGGGTGTCCTCTTCGAGATTCACCAGCTTCAGTCGGACACTGCCGCCCGGGGGTCCGGTGAGCCGATTGGTTATTTCCCGGGTCATGAAAAGAGTTTTGGTGCTTTTTCGGCCGAACTCCCGGTCCAGATTCAGCAGAAGGGGTTTCAGAGACTGGTCATCGACCGCCACGATTTCCCATCCGGTTCGAAGGTCCGCTTTTTCTGCCGGGCTTTCCGGACGGATGGATTGAACCCAGACACTTTCTCTATTCACAAAGACATCAATGCCTGTATCTCCGGACCGGTCTTCAGCCGGATCGGTCATTTCAAGGTTTTGATACAGTTCGGAGGGAATGATGCTGAAATGGGAGAGATTGAGACGTCCGATCATTTCCAGAAGAACGGCTCGGGCCTCCCGCATGGATTCGGCCCGGTCCATTTCAGGCCTGAGTTCTTCGCGTACAGCCGGCCAGTCTGCGCCGCCGAAGGTTGTGTCGAAATGCTGTGCGTGAATCGCAGACCATACGAAATCGAAGGATTCAAGATTCTTCTCTCTGAATGCCTGACTCAGGCTATTGACAGGCCGTGTGGAGCCGCAGCGCGTGAGGCCGATTCCGATGAGAAAAAGGCTCAGCACACCGATTCGCATCCATTTCATCCGTTTCTTCTTATTCAGGGGGATTGCCATATGGATGGGTCTCCTTTTTTCATGATCACGGTTGAATGCAGATTCACGTCCGATGAAAGTCGGGATAACCCGAATAATTCACGGAACTGTTGAGAGTCAAATAAAATCATATAAAACAATGATTTTATTTGACTCATAATTCTATTTGTGAATTATTCAGGTTAAATGGGTTCATGTTTTTTAATCTGTTTCTTCCGGAAATTCACCGAAAACCTGCTTCATCCGCCGGCTGTAGGCTTTGAAAGCCCGGCGGCCCTTTTCCGTCAGAAAAAGCATGGTGTGCGGGCGTTTTTGAACGAACTCCTTTTTCACTTCCAGGTAGCCCGCTTCCTCGAGTTTGCTCATATGTGATGAAAGGTTGCCGTGGGTCAGTCCCGTCTGACGCATCAGAAATAGAAAGTCCGCGCTTTCAACCACATAAAGGTTGGCCGTAATCAGCAGGCGGGCAGGTTCATGGATCAGACGGTCAATTTCCGCAAGAGACTGAATGTCCTCGCCGTCTTTCCTGCCGTTTTTCTTTTTGCCCGTCATTCATCGACTCCTTTTTCAGGCCGAAAAACCGAGATGTTTGGATTCATCCATTCTGGGATTCGGGTGTTCGGGGATGATTCCGTATGAAAATCGCCAGATAGATCAGACCCGCGATGGTCGCTGTGCCTCCGAAAATCAGGAATACCCAGAAGACCGGACAGGAGAACAGCAGGCTCAGTGCGCCGGTGACAATCACGAGAACGGAATAGACAATCCACCGCCGGATTCCGTGGAGAACGCCGTTGACTGCAAGCAGAACCGCTGCTGTGATGACGATCAGATAAGGCGCATGCTCCAGAAGAAAAACAGGTAATTGTTTAAAGGCCAGGAACAGGCCCGTACCCGCAACCAGTAAAACAGTCAGCCCCAGGGCGATTGTCCCGGTTCCGAGTTTAATCCGGTGCTGACGGTTGGGGTGAAATTGAACCCGGCCCATGCGGGGGGCGGTGATCTTTTCCTTCATGGGCTTGTAGAACAGAATGACCATCCAGATGATGATGGACGGAGTGTATTCATGGGAAGCAAACAGCCAGCCGATACCCAGGCTGAAGAGCCCCATGAGGATATCGATTATCCCGTCTCGATGATAGCGGAGATAGGTTTCCTTTTCAAGCTGTTTCAGATTCATGGATGATTCCATGGCTGACTCCTTTTTATGCCAAATATTTTGCGCTTCATTTTACTCTGCATCGCAAAGCATGCTGTACTAATATACGAAATGGGGAGATAAAGTTGCAAGCTTTTTTTTAGAGAAAAATAAAAACGTGAGAGGTGAAGACGAGAGAGGTGAAGACGGCAGAAAAAGCAATTGTAAATTTTGAACTTTGGGCGTTGTTGCAAAGTTGCGTGTTTTATAATGTTAAAGACACTACAAAAGTTGTCATCCCCGCGAACGCGGGGATCCAGTTAAAGGATCATTTCATATAAATAGCCTCCGGCGGGGTACTTTTCTTGGCGCAAGAAAAGTACCCAAAAGAACACTCTTTTTCCAATCTTCGTACCATCAGGAAAACCACACTCGTGTGAGTGTATTTCCACACCACATCCCCCTTGCTAATCCCGGTCTGCGACCGGGATTAATGCCCACCCCCCGCATCATGTCTGACTATTAGAACCTTGGTCTGCCGTCTGCGGTCCGTCGTCCGCCATCATTTATTTTCTTTTCCCTATGCGCTTTGCTCTATGCCTCTTCAGTCATTTATACCGGATCCACTTGAGAGCCTCCCGGAAGGACGGCTTCTTGCCGTACATGAGAATGCCAACGCGGTAGACCTTGGTGATGATTCGAATGAGTAAAAAATTCGCCAGGACCATGACGCCCAGGGAAATCCAGGTGCCCGACGGCAGGACCGGATCGGAAACGGCGATCCGTGCGAACATCACCATGGGTGTAAATACCGGAATCAGCGAGGTCCAGAAAGCCATGGGAGTCTCCGGATGCCGGGCGATGGCAAACATCATGAAATAGCCGATGAGTATTAAAAAGATGATCGGCATCTGATACTGCTGTCCCTCGTCCTCGGTATTGACCATGGCCCCGATGCCGGCGAAAAGGCCGGAAAAGAAAAAA
>DSAB01000029.1 GCA_011388275.1 bacterium
CGCTCAGGGCGCGGGACACGAATCCTGAAAACAGGGGAAGCCTGCCCATGACACCGGAAAACAGTCCGGTCATGAACTGGCCCGGTCCTTCGTCTTCGAGGGACGCGCGTGAGCAGGCTCCGCAGCCGATGCCGCCGGCCCGGAACCGTCCGAATGTGGCGTTCAGCCGGGACATTTTAATCGGGGCCGGCACGCCGTCCGGCTACAGGTCTCTGCCGATGGATCAGAAAACAGAGAGCTCCGAAGAGACCGGGCCGCTGCAGCTGAATACCTATGCGTGGGATTATGCGCCGTATCTTCTGGAGATGAAAAGGCGTATCGAAAAAAACATGCACCCTCCGGCTGTTTTTACCCGTCTGGGGGCCGGCGGATTCAACCGCATTCGTTTTCGCGTGAATGGGAACGGGATTCTGACTTCCATGGAAGTGTTGGGATATCAGGGGGAACAGGTTCTGGTCATGACCAGCCAAAGAGCGGTGGAGCTGTCCGCTCCCTTTCAGCCGCTGCCTGAAAATTTTCCCGAAACCTATCTGGAAGTGACGGCCACTTTTCATTATATCGGAATTGATCGCTGAAAACCTGTGTAAGGAGACAAAATGAACGGATTCTGGGACTTGCTCCTGAAAGGCGGTATCATGATGCCGCCCCTGATACTGGCTTCGGTCATCGGGCTTGCCGTGACCATTGAAAGGGCTCTTTTTCTGAGGCGTCGGCGTATCGTCAAGCCGGAGATTCTGGATTTTATTCACCGGGTGGAAACCGCCGAGAAAATCGAAACCGCTTTTGAATCCACTTCATTCGGCAAGGGTCCGTTCTGGAATATTATTCGAAAGACACTGGAGTTTCGTCATGAGACCAGAGAGGAGATGCGTGAGGCGATCGCCGATCAGGGCAGGCAGGAGGCGAGACATCTTGAAAGAGGCCTGGTTGTTCTCGAAACCATTGCCGGAATAGCCCCGCTCATGGGCTTGCTGGGAACGGTTTTGGGCATGATCAAGGTGTTTCGCGTGATTTCCGAACAGGGTCTCGGACAGACACAGGCATTATCCGGCGGTATTGCCGAAGCGTTGATTACCACAGTGGTGGGTCTGTTTATCGCCATTCCCGCGCTGGTTGCCTTTTATTTTTTCAACCACAGGGTGGAAGACCTCATTCTGGAGATCGAAAAACATACAAGCCGTCTGTTGAAGCGGCTGGATTCGTTGCAGGGGAAAGAGCGGAGGCATTCATGATCGGAATCAATCAGAAAGCTCTGAAAAACCTGTTTCAGGATTTTTCCCGTCTCAGGCTGGCCGTGGTGGGGGATATCATGCTGGATCATTATGTGTGGGGAAAAGTCGAACGAATTTCGCCGGAAGCTCCGGTGCCTGTGGTGGATGTGGAGTCGGAATCGATTCAGCCGGGCGGTGCCGCCAACGTGGCGGTCAATGTGCAGACCCTGGGAGCCAACGCGTTTTCCGTGGGTGTCATCGGACAGGACTCTGAAGGCGACCGCCTGGTGGAATCGTTTACGGAACACCGAATGGATACCGGCGGGCTGATCCGACTGAAAGAGCGTCCCACCAGCGTAAAGACACGTGTGATTGCCCATAATCAGCATGTGGTCCGGGCCGATCGGGAAGTCAGGAATCCGCTGCCTGTTTCGGTGCAGGATCGGATTATGGAAATGCTTAAAAGGGAGTGGGAGCTTTTGGATGGAGTCATTCTGGAAGATTACAACAAGGGGCTGCTGACCCCACGCCTGATTCACCGCATTATTCGAACGGCTAATGAACACGGCAAACCGGTTTATGTGGATCCGAAACATCAGCATTTCTTTGAATACCGGGATGTCACGGTTTTCAAACCCAACCGCCAGGAGGTCGTTTCCCAGATGCATCTTCGCAATGAGCTGGATGACGATCCCGAAGAGGTGGGCGGCAAGCTGCAGGAACGGCTGAATTGCCGGGTGCTTCTTGTTACGCTGGGTGAAAAGGGTATGTTCCTTTTCGAGAAAGGAAAACCCATGGTTCGGCTGCCGACACAGGTGAAACAGGTTCACGATGTCTCGGGCGCCGGTGATACGGTTATCGCGACTCTGTCCACGGCCATGACCGCCGGAGCGGATGCCCGTACAGCGGCTTCCATCGCCAATTTTGCCGCGGGCATTGTCTGCGAGCGGGTGGGAACAGTGCCTGTCGAGGGATCCGCTCTGATACAGCGCATCCAGAATGCCATGGAATTCGAATGAAGTCATTCGAAAAAATCGGGGGGTCATGAATCGAGCGTTCAGATTGCCGGCATCCTCTCTGAAACTTGCCGTTTTTGATGTGGACCGAACCCTGGTCCGCCGGACTTCCTGTGAAATGCAGCTTGTCCGTTACCTCCGCACAAAGGGCCTGCTTGGCTGGACCGATTATTGCCGTGTTCTGATGAATCTTTTCAACTTGTCCAATGGTTTTCACGAAACCGTGCTGAGAAACAAGGTCTATCTGCATGGAATTCCAAAGAAGACCATTTTGGCGCTTCTTCCCGATTTTTTCGAAACCTGTCTGCGGCCCCGGCTTTCGTCACGGGGGATGGAGTGGATGAGTCATCTTCGAAAACGGGGTTTTTTCGTACTGCTCATTTCCGGAACACTGGATTTTATCGTCGATTATCTTGTAGAAAGCCTGGATGCCGATGAAGGCGCAGGAAGCACGATGGAAATTCGTGACCATGTGTACACCGGCCGCGTATTGGGCCCTCTTCCCTGGCTGAAGGGCAAACTGGAGATATTGGAGGGCTGCCTCAGAGGCCGGACCGTGGATTACGGCCGTTCATTCTGTTTTGCCGACAGTTGGGCCGATATTCCGCTGCTTTCCCGTTTCGGCCGCCCGGTGGCCATGAATCCGGGGTGCATACTGTACTGGGCGGCCATGATCAGGGGATGGAAGGTGATTCGGGGCTGACAGACCGACAACAAATAGAAACAGGCCGAATCGTTTGCCTCTGATTCGGCCTGTTTTTGGGAGGGAGAGAGAAGTGATTTAAAAGCGTTGTTCGATTCTGTTGCTTGAGAGCCTGGAATAACCCGAATGATTCAATGAATGAGAAACAAAGGGTCTGAATCATTCAGGCCGTCTGCGTGTCAGCAAATAAAAACCCCAGCCAATCAGTATGAACGGTACAAGCGGCAGTAAAAACCCCAGCGATGCCGCCACAAAAGCCATGAACCCGGTCAACAGAGTAAAGGGGAATATGAGCACACAAAGACCCGTCATGAGACAGGCTGCTATCAGTGCCAGGGGAATCGTCATAATGATCACTCCGGCTCTCAATGCCAGAAAGAGTGTCTTAAGTCCGAAAATGATCAATCCAATGATCAAAATGAGAAACAGGAAATTCATTTTTCTCCTCTTTGCTGATTTCAAATGTTTATACGCTGGAATTGTATTCAGGGTTTCAAAAAATGGACGATAAAAATTCAAATTATCGGTAATTGTTTTATATTGCGGCCGGAGGAAAAAATGTCCCGTTACAATCCTTCTTTGGTGGTGCATGGGGGCGCCTGGGAGATTCCCGACGAGGAAGTGAAAGCGCATCTGAGAGGAGTTCAAAAAGCCATCGAAAAAGGCTGGTCGCTTCTCGCGTCCGGGGCTTCCGCCCTGGACTGTGTGGAAGAAACGGTCGCCGTCATGGAAGATGATCCCACGTTTGACGCGGGAAAAGGATCCATTCTGAATACCGACGGTTCCGTGGAGATGGACGCGTCGATCATGGACGGATGCCGCTTCGACGCCGGCGCCGTGGCGGCGCTGAGGAATTTTCCCAATCCCGTCCGGGTTGCCCGAAAGGTGCTGGAAGAGACCGAACACTGGCTTCTCGCCGGACCGGGGTGCGAAGCTTTTGCGGTGCGGCACGGATTTGAGTCTGTGCCCGTTGAAAATCTGCTCACTGAACGGGAATTGAAACGGCTGCAGATTCTGATCAATGACCCCCGGTTTCGTTCTCCTCATGCTTTTGGAGGCAAACGGGGCACGGTGGGAGCCGTGGCCATGGACAAGAAAGGCCATGTGGCGGCCGCCACGTCAACCGGAGGAACGCCGAAAAAGCTGCCCGGACGCGTGGGAGACACTCCTCTTATCGGTTGCGGTACGTACGCGGAAGACGGAGTGGGCGGAATCTCATGCACCGGCTGGGGCGAATCGATCATGAAGGTGATGCTGGCCAGGGAAGTGGCTGAGCATCTACGCTCAGGAAAGCCCCCTGTGGATTCGGCCGAAGCGTGTGTGGGTATTCTCAAGGCGCGGGCCGGGGGACTGGGGGGAATCATCTGTCTGGACAGATACGGAAATCCGGGGATGGCCTTCAACACACCCCGAATGGCCAGGGGAATGATGAATGCCGAAACGGACAAACCCTTCATCTCAGTTGACTGATGAAGAATCAGGAGGATATAAGAAAGAAACCGTCAGTGGAAAACCTGTCGAATGACGGGGAAAAGGAGCGCCCTGAATGGATAAAAAGAAAATCGATTTAAAAGGAGTGCTGGCTCCCATACCCACTCCTTTTGAAGAAAACGGGATTCTGAATTTGAATAGGCTCGACGAAATCACCGCGTTCTTGTCAAAATGCGGCCTGACCGGCATTGTGGTGATGGGATCCAGCGGCGAGGCGGTCCATCTGAACTTCAAGGAGAAATGCCGCCTGCTCGATCGGGCGGCCGGTCTGGCGCCGCCTGAATGGACGCTTGTGGCGGGGACGGGCTGCTTTTCGACGATTGAAAGCCTCGAGCTGACACGTGAAGCGGCCAGGGCCGGCTTCCATGCGGCACTGATCATTACGCCGTTCTATTACAGGAGTCGAATGGCCGCCGAGGTCCTGACGGCGTATTACCGGGATCTGGCCGATTCCTCTCCCATACCCATTGTGATCTATAACATGCCGGCCAACACGGGGATCAATCTGTCTGCGGAGATTCTTCTGGACCTGGCCATTCATCCAAACATCATCGGACTCAAGGATTCGGGCGGAAACATGGGGGTCATAGCCCGGCTGAAAAACGAACCGGACGGGAATTTTGACATACTCGCCGGCTCGGCTTCATTCTTTCTGCCGGCTCTTTGCGTGGGCGCATCGGGCGGCATCATGGCCCTGGCGAATATCGCTCCGGTATCCTGTGTGACGCTGTACGATTCATTCCGCGCGGGAGACCTGGAAAAGGCCCGCAAAATTCAGCAGCGGCTGAGTGAACTGAATGCGGCTGTCACGAGCCGGTGGGGTGTCGCGGGGTTGAAAGCGGCGATGGAAATACGGGGTCTTCACACCGGGCCGCCGAGGCGTCCTCTCCTTCCCGCGGGACCCGATATTCACGCCGTGTTGACTGATTTGATGGAAAAATCCCTCCTTCCGGAGGACAAAGTGAGGAGATTATCATGAAAGAGAGGCCCTTGCTGATGATTCCGGGCCCTGTTGAATTTGAACCGTCCGTGTTGTCGGCTCTGGGGCAGCCGACTCAGAGCCATATCGACCCTCAATTCATCGGGGTGTTCGAAGGAGCGATCAAGAAGATGAGAGAGGTCTGGCACAGCCCTTCGGGTCAGCCTTTTATTGTTCCCGGTACGGGCACCTTGGCCATGGAGATTCCGGCGGCCAATCTCGTGGAACCGGAAGACCGGGTCCTTGTCGTGTCCACGGGATACTTTGGTGATCGATACGCGGACATTCTTTCCAGATACACCAACAAAGTCACGGTGCTCAGCGCGCCTTTGGGAGGAATCGTTGAAACGGCGCACATCGAGGCTGAACTGAAAAAGTCCGAATACCGCCTGATGACGATCACTCATGTGGACACATCCACCGGAGTGCGAGTGGATCCCCGTCCGATCGGCAAACTGGGACATAAGTACGGTGTGCTTACGGTTCTGGACGGAGTCTGTTCCGTGGCCGGTGAAGAGCTGAAACAGGATGCCTGGGAGCTGGACGTTGTCTTTACCGCATCACAGAAAGCTGTCGGTGTTCCTCCCGGGCTGGCTCTCGTTTTAGCCGGACCGCGGGCCGTTAATCGCTGGAGAAAAAGAAAGAGCCGCGTGCCCAATTATTACTGCGACTGGAATCAATGGCTGCCCGTTATGGAAGCGTATGAAGCGGGAACGCCGGCCTACTTTGCCACGCCGGCGGTGAACCATGTTCGCGCGCTGGACGTCAGTCTGGACAATATTTTGAAAGAAGGCATGGAGGAACGCTTTCAAAGGCATCGTGTCGTGGGCAAAGCCTTTCAGGCGGGTCTTGAGGCCCTGGGCCTGAAACAGGTTCCTCTGAATAAAAAAGACCGGGCTTTCACATTATCGGCGCCGTATTATCCTGCCGGAGTGACCGGAGATCGGCTGCTGCCGCAAATCCGCCGGGCCGGCGTGGTCTTTGCGGGCGGGTTGCATCCTGAAATAAAGAAGAACTATTTTCGAATCGGCCATATGGGAAGCACGTGTTTCAGGGACGTGCTGGCTTCTCTGGGCGCACTGGAGGCGGCTCTTCGGGATTGCGGAGTTTCCGTGAATCCAGGCGTCTCTCTGACAGCCGCTCAAAGCGTAATTGTGTCGGAAAATTCTGAAACAGCGGTCTGAGAACCGGCCGTCTGTTTTCAAACCGGAGTATTTCGGGAATTGACTCCCAAACCGAAAAGAGTTGATTCTTATCTGAAAAAGTCTTATTATTAGAGTTAATATGAATGTGAGCCGGAGTACCCTTTCAGCTCTGTCCCTGGAATCGTTCACCGCGCTGGACCTGGAAACCACGGGACTGGACTCCCGGACCGATGAAATCCTGGAGATCGGATGGGTCCGCTGGAATCACGGAAAAATAAGCGGCGGAGGAGAAGAACTGATCCGGCCGGCTGTTTCCATCCCGGCGGCCATAACCCGGTTAACGGGAATCCGAAATGAAGACTGCCGGGATCGGCCCATGATTTCCGACGTTCTGCTATCGGTCTGGAGGCATTTCGAAAAGGGAATCCTCGTCGCTCACAACGCTTCCTTTGATCTGAATTTTCTCGAAAAAGCCAGGCAGCAATGGCAGCCGGACCTTCCTCCCATAGATGCACGGCGTGTCATCGATACGGTTGAACTGGCCCGCATTCTCTATCCGTGGATCACGAATCATCGACTGGAAACTCTGACGCGGCATCTGGATATTCAGGCAGACCCTGTTCATCGGGCCCGTGCCGACGCTGAAGCCGCCGGGTCTGTCTTCATGCGTCTCGTTTTTGAAGCCATGGGACTGGACGGATCAGTTCTGGACACGATTCTCGCCCTGTTTGACGGCAGCGATGACGAACTTTCACGGTTGTTTAAACATATTCGCGCACTGCGGAACGGAACAGGGATGAAGACCGTGTCCCGAAGGAAGGGACCCGACAACCGGATCGAAAATATGGCTTCCGGGAACAAAGAAATTCGCTCCGATTGTTCCATCAGCGATTTTCTGGGGCCCAAAGGATTGCTGGAAAAGATCCTGCCGGGGTTTGAATGCCGGAAACCGCAGCTGTCCATGGCCGAGCAGACCGCGCGCGCCTTTCGTCAGGACGGTTTCCTGATGGCCGAGGCCGGCACCGGAGTCGGGAAATCCATGGCCTATCTGGTGCCCGCGGTACTCCGAATGCCGCACGCACAATCGAAAACGATCATTTCGACCCAGACCAAGACCCTGCAGAATCAGCTTTTCTATAAAGACATTCCCCTGCTGGCTGAAACCAGTCCACTGCCTTTCACCGCTGTTCTGCTGAAAGGGCGGTCCAATTATCTTTGCCAACGTCGATGGGAAGAGATCATTGTAAACGCCGGGAACCTGTCTTCGGCTAAGAGAAGACAGCTTTTGGGCCTGGCGCTGTGGAGTCACGAGACACGGACGGGTGATGTGGAAGAGTGCGGCGGATTCCACGAAAAGAATCAATGGGACGGATGGAGGGAGGTGAACAGCGACGGCGCTTTTTGCCGCGGTCATCAATGTCCGGCCGAATCGAAATGCTTTTACGCCCGGGTACGCCGGGCCGCGCGAAAGGCATCTCTGGTTGTGATCAACCATTCCCTGCTCTTTTCCGATATGGCGGCAGGCAATCAGATTCTCGGCGAATTTGACACGCTCATCGTGGATGAGGCGCATCAAATGGAACGGGCCGCGTCCAGGGCACTCGGACGCTCCCTTCATCTATGGATGTTTTATGATCTGTGCCGGAAAATCGATGCTTCGGGTTCTTCTTCCGCGGGAGTACTGAACAGCCTTCAAAAAGAGCTGAAAAGGCGAAAAGAGTTGTGGGCCGCGATCTCGGAATCCGTTTCGGAATTAAGGCGGACGCTGCAGCCGTTGTGTGAGTCGGCCGAGCTTTGCTTCCGGCGGATCGAAGCGAGAATGAAACCGGCTTCAAAAGAATACGCGGTTGAAAAACAGCGGGTGCGATCCGTTGATGAGCTCTTCGGTTCCGACGCCTCGACAACGGATGTTTCGATCCATCTGAAAACCGCGGCCGCCGAATTCCAGAAGATCATGACACGACTGGCCATGGCCGATTCGAATGGAGAGGAAAAACCGGAATCTTTTCAGCAGGTGGAAACCCTGCTGTTTGAAACAGAACTGTTGAAAGAGAATTGGGAATTTTTCACCGGCGGATTGTATGACGGTCATGTCGTCTGGAGAGAAAAGAGAAAAGAAGAGAAAAGTCCATCCGTTCATTCCGTGCCTCTAAGGGTCGACCGGCTGATGTCCGATTATCTCTATCCGCGATTGAAGCGGTGCCTGTTGACTTCAGCCACTCTTTCCGTTGCCGGTTCTTTTGATTATATGGCCGAGAGACTGGGTTTGAACCGTATCGAGAAAGACAGGCTCACAACGCGGGCATTCGGCTCTCCCTTTCATTACGATGAACAGGTGCGTCTCATCGTCGCCTCTTTTCTGCCCGGTCCCAGAGATGCCCGATTCACCGACGCTGTAGCCGAAATCACAGCGGATATTCTGTCGGTTCATGACAGGGGGACGATGGTTCTGTTTACTTCACATCAAATGCTGCGCGGCGTGTACAGGCGGCTCGTTTCGGTTCTGAAACCTTTCGGCATACAGATATTGGGACAGGGCATCGACGGATCGAGAACCCGGATTCTCGATTCTTTTCAGAAAGAACGGCGCTCTGTTTTACTCGGGACCAGCAGCTTTTGGGAGGGGGTCGATATACCGGGTGAAGCTCTGGAGATGCTGATCATTCCGAAGATTCCTTTTGATGTGCCGACCGATCCGGTTGTTCAGGCCCGTTCTGAAGAAGCGCATCGAGAGACAGGCAACGGTTTCATGAACTACAGCGTCCCCGAAGCGGTTGTCCGGCTTCGCCAGGGTTTCGGCCGTTTGATTCGAAAAGCGGGAGACCGGGGTTCCGTGATTTGCCTGGATAACCGGATGCTTATGAGCCGCTATGGAGCCGTATTTCTGGAATCCTTGCCTGTGAATCCTGTCCGATGTGACAGCCGGGAGTCATTAATGGAAGTTCTGGCCGGGTGGTTCGAAACCGCTTAAACATGAGGAAGAAATGTCGAAGGAATTGATCATTGACGGGCAGTCTCTGACAACGGAACTTGTTCTGGATGTGGCCCTGGGTTATCGCCGGGTTGTATTGTCAAAGGCTGTTGCCCGCGAATTGGAGCAGTCGCGTCATGTACTCGAGAAACTCATCGAGGCCGGGAAAATCATGTATGGTGTGAACACGGGATTCGGCCGATTCGCCGAGATCAATATACCGGCCGATGAAATCAAGGCGCTGCAGATGAATATTGTTCTTTCACACGCGGCCGGTGTGGGCGAACCGCTGCCGGACTTCGTGGTTCGCGCCATCATGCTGATCAAGGCCAATTCACTCGCGTCTGGATATTCCGGAGTCCGTTCCGTTGTTATTCAATCCCTGCTGAATCTGCTGAATCATCGAATCCATCCCATGATTCCTTCCCGGGGGTCGGTCGGCGCATCCGGCGATCTGGCCCCTCTGGCTCATATGGCCCTGACTCTTCTGGGTGAAGGCAAGGTTCGGGTCGGCGGACGTGTACTCGGCAGTCTTTCGGTTTTGAAGAAAGCCGGTCTCCGGCCCTTGACTCTGGAGGCCAAGGAAGGGCTCGCCCTGCTCAATGGAACGCAGGCCATGAACGGATCCGGCATCCTGGCCTGGGCCCGGGCAAGGAACTGCTATCGAAGCGCGGATATCATCGGGGCACTGAGCGTGGAAGGACTGTGCGGAAGCCGGATCCCTTTTGATCCCAGAATTCATCAAGCCCGGGGCCAGAAAGGACAGATTCAATGCGCAGCGAATCTGTACCGGCTTCTCGAATCCAGCTCCATTCTGGAAAATCCTTCTGTCAACCGGGTACAGGAAGCGTATTCGCTTCGGTGCATGCCGCAGGTTCATGGCGCCGGCAGAGATGTGCTGGATTACGCTCGTTCCGTTCTGGAGATCGAATTGAACGCCGTGACGGATAATCCCCTGGTTTTCAGCCGGCAGCAAGAGGTGCTGTCAGGGGGGAATTTTCACGGCGAACCGCTGGCTTATTGCTTTGATGCAATGGGAATCGCGCTTTCGGGTCTTTCGAGTATTTCAGAAAGACGCATCGCCTATCTAATGGACAGCCATCACAGCGGTCTTCCCGGATTTCTCGCGACCCGGCAGGGCGTGGACTCAGGTTTCATGATCCCCCAGGTTACTGCCGCGGCTCTGGCATCGGAGAACAAGGGTCTCGCCCATCCGGCCAGCGTGGACTCCATTCCCACATCAGCCAATCAGGAGGATTATGTCAGTATGGGTATGAACGCCGTAAACAAGTTATGGCAAATCATTCACAATACAGAAACAATATTGGGCGTTGAAATACTGGCAGCCTGTCAGGCGGTAGACTGCCGAAAACCCTCGAAGCCTTCTCCGCTCATGCAGAAAGTCCATGAAGCGGTACGCCGGCGAATCAACAGACTGGGAAAGGACCGTTTTATGGCTCCGGACATGGAAACTGCGGCGGATTTGGTCCGTTCAGGAACTCTTGTGGATTCATTGAAACCATTCACCATAGAGTAGGATAGATCCATGGAAGAAAAAAGAATGATGGAAGGATTGACCTTTGATGACGTGTTGCTTGTTCCGGCGCATTCCAGTGTGCTTCCCAAAGAGACGGACGTTCGTACGCGTTTGACGCAGAATATCAGGCTGAATATACCGGTTCTGTCATCCGCAATGGATACGGTCACGGGATCCCGTCTGGCCATTGCCATCGCGCGGGAAGGGGGCATCGGTATCATTCACAAGAATATGTCGCCTGAAAATCAGGCGTCCAAGGTCGATAAAGTCAAAAGATCGGAGAGCGGAATGATTTCACGACCGCTTTCACTGGCCCCTGATCGGACTTTGCATGACGCTGTGAAACTCATGAATGAATACCATATCTCCGGCATTCCGATTGTCGAAGGAGAAAAACTGGTGGGCATTCTGACAAACCGGGATATCCGTTTCGAAGTCGATCTTGATCGTCGTGTTGATACCATCATGACCCGTGAACGCCTTGTCACGGCTCCGGAAGGAACCAGCCTTCAGGAAGCGGAACGGATTCTTCAGAAGCATCGCATTGAAAAGCTGCCCATTGTGGATAAGAACGGACATCTGAAGGGATTGATCACCGTTAAAGACATTCAAAAACGCAAGGCTTTTCCATCAGCGGCCAAAGATGAAAACGGCCGGCTGCTGGCGGGCGCGGCTGTGGGCACTTCGGCCGACACATTCGATCGCGTGGAACGGCTGATTGCCGCAGGAGTGGATGTCATTGTTGTGGATACGGCTCACGGTCATTCGGAGAACGTGCTGGAAACCATCCATCGGTTGAGAAAAACTTTCGCCGGCCTTGAAATCATAGGCGGGAACGTGGCCACCCGTGAAGGCGCACAGGCTCTGATCGATGCGGGTGTGAATGCCGTAAAAGTCGGTATTGGTCCCGGCTCCATATGCACGACCCGGGTGGTCGCCGGGGTGGGTGTGCCTCAGATCACAGCCGTCATGGAGTGCGCCGCTGTTTGCCGCAAGGCCGACATGCCGTTGATCTCCGATGGCGGTATCCGGTTTTCCGGAGACATCGCCAAGGCTCTGGCCGCCGGTGCCGAATCGGTTATGCTCGGATCGGTACTGGCAGGGGTCGAAGAGAGTCCCGGGGAGATGATCCTGATGGAGGGCAGGAGTTACAAGCTTTATCGGGGAATGGGCTCTCTGAGCGCGATGCTGCAGGGGAGTGCCGACCGGTATTTTCAATCCGCGTCGGAAATCAGCAAGATGGTTCCGGAGGGAATCGAAGGAAGGGTTCCCTACAAGGGGAAGTTATCGGATGTGGTTTATCAGATGGTGGGAGGGCTGCGATCGGCTATGGGATATTGCGGCGCGAAAGATCTCGAAGCGTTTCACCGGAAAGCCCGCTTTATTAGGGTCACACAGGCGGGTATTATTGAGAGCCATCCTCATGATGTAACCATCACCAAGGAGGCGCCCAATTATCAAAGGGGCTGAAAAAAACGAAACCGAGACGATTCCTCCGCGGCGGCATTAGGGGGACTTGCCGTACGCGGTGAAAAATCCCGGTTTCAGAATACGGATTGAGAAAGACTACATCCGGCTGACAAAACGTGTTAATCTGGATTTAAGATTGGCCGCTTTATTCTTGTGAATAATTCCTTTTCCGGCCATTCGATCCAAAATGGAAATTGTCTTTTGAAGCTGAACGGCGGCTTCTTCCTTGTTTTCCTGGTTTCGTACTTTCTTTATCGCTGTTTTCATCCGGCTTCGATCTTGCTGGTTTCTGAGACGCCGGCGTTCATTTTGTCGAGCCCGCTTTTCTGCGGATTGATGCTGCGGCATATCGTCCTCGATATTTTGATTATAAAGAAATGTAATATACAAAAGCACTCTTTGTTTGTCAAGTCATTATTATTAATAAAACACTCTTTTGAATCACGGGATGTTTTTTCATCGGTTCGGATCGGTTTAAAGACTGAAAACAGGGGATGAAACATGAAGCATGTTCATCGAACGAGACAGGGCGATCTCTTCGGTATGGAACCGCTCAAGGCACTGAGGCAGAAAATACACGATTTGGACGGAAGCATCAGCAAGGCATTGAAATCGCGCGATTACAGCAAGGCAAAACAATTGACGGAAGAACAGGAAAAATTATTGAAGGAACTGGTGGCAAGGGGAGAAAACAGGGATTGAAAGATATCATGAAAAAGATCCGTGAATTTGAAAAGGTGCCGGTGGAAGTGCGGGTGGAGCCCGGCTGCGATGATTTGCCGCTTCCCCGTTATCAGACATCGGGATCAGCCGGGCTTGACCTTTCGGCCGCTGTACACGGGCCTGTCATTCTCAAGCCGGGAAGGCATGATTTGATTCCCACAGGCATACGTCTGGCCATACCGCCCGGTTATGAAGGACAGATACGGCCCAGAAGCGGTCTGGCCCTCGAGAGAGGAATTGGCGTTCTCAATGCGCCGGGTACGATCGATTCCGACTATCGCGGACCCGTGGGCGTTATTCTATTCAATTTCGGAACGGAGAACTTTATTATTCACCGAGGCGATCGAATCGCCCAGCTGGTCTTGTGCCGGGTCGCACATATTCAATTTCTCCCGGTTCGGAATCTTCCGGACAGTTCGCGTCAATCCGGAGGATTCGGATCAACAGGATTGAATCATCGAAGAGCGGGCGGTTGACCGAAGAGCGGTACGGGTTCATCTGACGGCATACCGCATGGGTGTGCTGTATCATGTCATCATTTTACATGATCAAGAATCGAAAACAACTGAAATGGGTTCAGCCTTGAAAGTCATATCCGCGAGCCGGCGTGTCGAAATGCCCGCGTTCTATCCGGGACGACTCGCGGAAACGCTTCGGCGGCGCTGTCCTCCCGCCAAAGTGCATACTCTGGTTCTGTGGAGCAAAAATCCGCGGGCATGCGTCGAACATCCCGTACTGGCACCCGCTCTGATGGAGTACAGCCACATTTTTCTCCATTTTACGATTACCGGAATGGGTGGATCATTTCTGGAACCGAATATTCCGTCTGCTGTTGAAATGCTCGATCTGATTCCACTGTTGATTCGCTGGCTCGGCGATCCGAGGCGTCTTGTGATTCGGTTCGATCCGATTGTCCATCTGCGGCTGCCGAATGGAAAAATCTACAGCAACTTCTGTCAATTTGAAAAGATCGCGGATGCGGTTTCGAAAGCGGGAATCGGCCTTGTCATCGTCAGCCGTATGACAAGGTATTCAAAAATCATTCAGCGGTTGAAACGCTGGTCCATCGAGTGTCTGCCGGTTGGGGATTTACAAAAAGAGCGGGAGAACAGAACCCTGCTCGATATTGCTGAAAGCAGGAGAATTGAAATTCAGGGATGCTGTACGCCCGGTTTTCTGAACGGCCGCTGCATCGACGGCGGACGGTTATTCGAGCTGCATCCCGAAAAACGTCCCGCGTCCAGGGCGAAGGCAGGCGGGCAGCGCGCTGATTGCCGCTGCACGGAAAGCTGGGATATCGGCTGGTACTACCGATGTCCGGGCGGCTGTGTTTACTGCTATGCCAATCCGCTATGCAATTCCCGACTGGAAGGATCGATTCCGGACGGCGTTCAGCCGGTCCATTTCTGAGCAATGGGCATACGACGTCCTGTGCCGAAAGCCTTGGAGGTGATCTTCAGGCCGGGCGCGGCCTGCCGTCTTTTAAACTCGCTTTTCATCATCGCGTCGATGACCCAGTCGACTGTTTTCCCATCGAACCCTTTTTCAATCAAATCATCCCGTGTCATTCCGTTCAGATATTCGGAGAGTATGGCGTCCAGTTTATCATAAGGGGGAAGTGTGTCCTGATCTTTCTGGTCGGGCCGCAATTCCGCGGAAGGAGCCTTGGTCAGTATGGATTCAGGAATCCAGGCATGTCTGGAATTGATATGCCGCGCCAGTTCGTAGACCATGGTTTTGGGCACATCGGACAGTACGCTCAGACCCCCGCTCATGTCGCCGTAAAGGGTGCAGTAGCCAACGGATAATTCACTCTTGTTGCCCGAAGTCAACACCAGATATCCGAATTTATTGGAAAAGGCCATGATGATGATTCCGCGGATTCTGGCCTGAATATTTTCTTTGGTTTCATCCATGGGACCGGAAGGGAAAAACGGTTTCAGAGATTCGCAAAGTGTTTGATATGCAGAATCGATGGGAACGACATGCAATGAAATTCCGAGGTTCAAGGCCAGTTCCCTGGCATCCGTAATGCTGCTTTCAGAGGTATAGGCAGAAGGCATGGAAAGGCCGATGATCCGGTCGGACCCTGCGGCCTGCACGGCCAGGCAGGCCGTCACCGCGGAATCGATACCGCCGGACAACCCCAGAACGGCTTTGCCGAATCCGCATTTACGCATGTAATCCCGAATGCCTGTAATCAGGCCGTCATGGGCGTCGGCGAGCGGATCCATGGGAGTGAAAGCGACCGGAACCGTTTTGCTGCGAAGGTCAATTGTGTGAACCGCCTCCTCAAAGGCAGGCCCTATCCACAGCAATTGTCCGGTCTCATCAAAGACCATGCTGCGTCCGTCGCAGATCAGATCATCGTTGGCACCCGCCTGATTGACGAAAATAAACGGCTTCCTGTATTTCAACGCCTGCTTTCCGAAAAGTCGGTATCGAATGGCGTCTTTGCCCAGACCGAATGGAGAGGCCGAGAGATTGATAAAGATCGTGGCGCCGAGTTTCGACATTCGATCCACAGGATTGATCGAATATTTTTGCCGGGGGAAAAGTTCCGGGTCATTCCAGGCATCTTCACAGATCGTTATTCCGAGTTTCTCTGCGCCGAAAGGGCATATTCGGTGTATGGTTGCGGGATCGAAGTACCTGGCTTCCTCGAACACATCGTAGGTTGGAAGAAGAGTTTTATCCTGCCGGAATAATCGTTTTCCGTTATGAAAGAGCACGGCGCTGTTGACCAGCCCTTTCTCTCCGTTTCCGGGCGAAGAGCAGACGGTGCCGGCCAGTATGGCCAGATCTTTTGTTTCACGGGAAAGATTCACAAGACGTTCTTCGGATTTTGTGAATGCCTGAATAAAATCTTCGCGTTCCAGAAGATCACGGGGCGGATAACCCGAGACAATCATTTCCGGAAAAACGATTAAATCGGACCCGCTGGAAATCGCCTTTTTCACGGCCGCCTTTATGATACTGAAATTTCCTTCAAAATCACCGATAACGGGATTCAGCTGAGCAAGGGTTATTCTCACATTCCTTCCTTTCGCCTTCAAAATCGAAATAGCAGCCTGTTTTAAAATATATAAAAAAATTAAGAAAACAAATGCATAAAGTCAATGAAATGATTGCATGAAGAGGCTGTCACTCGATCGGATTGCACGCGGATCTTTAAGCCAAAATGGCGACTGTTCGCTAAAGAGAAGGCGACGATTTTGATCCGGAATATCCACGGAGGACCGGTGGCAGGCAGAAGAGAGATTCGGCGAAAATATCTCAGGGAAAAAGGTTCCAGCAGACACATAGGAAAAAATTTCCGAAAATTCGATTAAAATACAACAGCCGAACAATTACAAATATACATAAAGTATTAATAAACAGTATGATATGATTCTCATTTCAAACGTGGTACGAGCTTTGCATGAGAGGGATGCAGAAGGTGAAATACAATGTGCCACCAAGGGGTTTTCAATGTTGAGAGGGATACATCATATTTGCAAGCGCGGCAGGACCTGGCTGTCGATCGGACTTCTCTTTCCCGTTCTGCTGCATGCTTCATCCGTGAATATATCCTGGAACGCCAATACCGAATCGGATCTGGCCGGATACAAAGTCTATTACGGAACTCAGCGGGGTGTTTATTCGACGATTCTCAATGTCGGGAATAACCTCAGCTATGATATCTCCGGCCTGGTGGACGGAACGACCTATTATTTTGCCGTAACGGCTTATGACCAGTCCGGAAACGAAAGCCCCTATTCTGAAGAGGTCTCTTTTCAGGTTGTGGACTCGGAACCGCCGCAAATTTTGTCTGTCGCTTGTGATCTTATCGACCGGGTTCGTGTCGTGTTCAACGAACAGGTGGAGAAAACCTCTGCGGAGATCGCTGAAAATTACGCGATCAACAATGGTATTGTGGTACAGCGGGCGGAATTGCAGTCCGACGGCAAGACGGTTTATCTCTTTACCACCCAGCATTTGATCAACGGTTCTTATGTTCTTACAGTCAACAATGTCCGCGACCGGGCCTCGGTTCCCAATACGATTCAAGCCAATACACAGAAATCGTATATTTGGTCCGGCACGGATGAAGATCCGCCCTATGTCGAGAGCCTTAGACTCTATACCAATGTGGGCAATGATTTTATCGTATTGACTTTCAATGAACCCCTGAACCAGAGCGCGGCACTGAATTCGAGCAATTATGTGATCGCGCCTCCCCTCGATATTTTGAATATGGGCATTGACGATTCTTTCAGAACCGTATATGTTACCACGGCGTGTCACACGCCCGGCCAATCGTATTCACTTACATTGAACAATATTCAGGATGGGGCGGGAAACACTATCGATACCAATACGGTCCTTAATTATGTGTGCTCCGCTCAGGACACAACAGCGCCCGCTCTTGTCGCGGCACGGCTTCTGAATCAGAGTGAGCTTGAACTGGAATTCAGTAAAACGCTGAAAAAGAGTTCCGCGGAACAGGTTTCTTATTATTCAACGTCTCCAGCTCTGACCATTCAGAGTGCTGTTCTCTCGGATGACATGAAACGCGTAATCCTCAAGACCGCTCCGCATTCCGAGGGAACCTACACCATCACAGTCAGTGGGGTCGAAGACAACGCAACTCCCTCCAACACGATAACCGGAGCTCAGCTGTTGTACAACTATGTGCCGCCCGATCTGACGCCTCCGTTCCTGCAGAATGTGACGCTGTCCAGCGACAATCTGGTTCAGCTGACCTTCAGCGAACCGCTGGATCAAATTACCGCTGAAACCGTTTCGAATTATACGATTACACCGAATATTGAGGTGCTGCACGCCTATTTGAATGTTTCCGAATCCACCGTTTTGCTGGAAACAACGAGACATGGCAAAGGGACCTATGAGATTGCCGTGAAGCATGTCAAAGACCGTGCCCAGCCGGCCAATGTCATCGATCCCAATACAAAGCTTTCCTACACGTTTGATCCTCCGGATGATATTCCGCCTCAGCTGCTGAAGGCCGTGCTGCATGGAAGCAACGTAGTGGTTTTGCAGTTCAGTGAGGCGCTGGACAGGGCCAGCGCGGAAAATACATCCCATTATTTGATTACGCCTTCAGTCGTGGTGAAGTCCGCTTCTTTGATCGGTGATTCCCTGAATCGTGTTTTTCTGGAGACGGGCGACCATGAACCCGGTCAGTCGTACACCATTCAGGTGCATTCGATCATGGACAGGGCCCTGGTTCCCAACCTGATACCCGCCGGCAGTGAAGTGCAATATGAATATCCCATGGTGGACCAGGATCCACCCAGACTGATGAGTGTATCTCTGCACGGAGACCGGACACTGAAACTCACATTCAATGAATCGCTTGATCAGGAGACAGCGGAAAACACGGCCAACTACTCCATATCGCCGATGCTGAATGTGGAAGATGCGATCCTGGATGCTTCTTTGTGCCAGGTGTTACTTACCACTTCGGTTCATCAGCCGGGTGTTCAGTACACAATTACTGTTCAAAACGTCAGGGACCGGGCCGATCCACCCAATACGATCGGTATTGAAAATACGGCTGCCTACACCTGTGAATCCAGAGATGGTATTCCTCCGCGATTGACCCGGGTCGACCTGCATGGCAGCACGCTTCTTGAACTGAGTTTCAGTGAGCCTGTGTCCGAAAGCACGGCATTGAACACGGATAATTACACCATTGATAAAGGGATCTCGGTGCACAAGGCCACTCTCAGCCGAACCCAGGAGCAGGTCTTTCTGGAGACATCGACTCATCAAAAAGGTGAGTACGCCATCACCGTAAACGGGATTCAGGACCTGGCCGAAATTCCCAACACCATTCTGCCTGATACGCGCATGGAATAT
This sequence comes from bacterium, assembly GCA_011388275.1. GTDB lineage: Bacteria > Zhuqueibacterota > QNDG01 > QNDG01 > DSAB01 > DSAB01. The sequence goes on from DSAB01000029.1 coordinate 19,112, forward strand.
ACGTACGCACCGGCGGATGACACTCCGCCCGTTCTGGTCAGTGTCAGTTTGCTGAGTCCTTCGATGATATCCCTTCTGTTCAATAAACCCATGGACCGAAGCTCCGTGGAAGATACCACCCATTACGCCATCAGCGGGAGCGTTCGGGTCAAGAGAGCCATTCTGGACGTGGATTTAACAGGCGTCATTTTACAGACCTCGGATCATCAGCCGGGAGATTATACGATCACTTTAAATGCATTGACCGATGCATCGCCCGCGAAAAACCCGATCGCATCCAATACGGTAGGATCCTACACCTATGAAGTCATTGATGAGATCCCGCCGGTTATTGTGGATGCACGTCTTCAGACCGACACCAGACTTCTTGTCACATTCAGCGAGCCTCTGGAGCCGACATCGGCCAGGGCCGCGTCCAACTATGCCATCAATCCCAATATTCAATTGCTGGATGTCTATGCGTCGCCTTCGGAGGGAAAAGTCACTCTGCATACTTCCAGCCATGCTGCCGGAACCTACACGCTGACAGTCAAAGATATACAAGATGTTTCGGGAAATCTCATCGAATCCTACAGTCAGATATCTTATTCTTACAGTCCGGTGGACACAATCCCTCCGGCTTTGCTGTCGGCACAGCTGTTAACCCATAATTACATCCAATTGTCGTTCAGTGAAGCGGTAAACGCCGATGATGCCAACCGCGTTGAAAATTATTCCATTGTGCCGCCGGTCGGCATTATCAGTGCGCGGCTCGCGTCCGATCTGCAAACCGTGGGTCTGGTGACGGCTCAGCATGCTCCGGGGAATTACACTCTGACCGCCGGGAATATTCGGGACAGGGCATTCGTTCCCAATGTGATTTCAGACAAGAATACCGTCCATTATCAGTATTCGCCGCCTGACACGACACCGCCTCAACTGGTATCGGTTGTCGCAAGAACGCCCATGTCTCTGGCTCTGATATTTGATGAAGACTTGTCCAGAAACAGTGCTGAAACGATCACCAATTATTCGATCAGTCCGAATATCGAAGTCACCGAAGCGTCATTGCTGGCCTCGCTGAAAGAAGTTCGACTCGAGACAACGCCGCATCAGCCCAATATTCACTATTCCATTCAAATATCCGGTCTGAAAGACCGCGCTCCGATCCCGAATGTCATGGTGAAACCCGTGGTTCATGAGTATTCCTATGTGCCTCCGGATACATCCCGTCCGGAACTGGTGGCGGTCAAACTGCAGAGCTACAATCTCCTTGAAGTCTATTTCAATGAACCCGTTGAAAAAGCCTCCGCCGAAAACCGGAATAATTACACCATCGAGTTCGGAGTCGAGGTGCTCAACGCCAGTCTTGATGCCGACAAACTGACCCGCGTCATTCTCGAAACCACGGACCATATGCCGGGATTTCAGTATCAGCTTCAGGTGAAGAATGTTCGGGACCGGGCTCCCACGCCCAATGTCATCCGTTCCAACACCTGGTACGCCTACAGCATGCCAGCGTCCGGAGGGCTTTCCGACGATACTCCGCCGCAGGTGGCTTATCTGGATGTCATATCGTCGACACGTCTTGATGTGGTGTTTTCGGAACCGATCGACAGTCTCTCGGCCATGGATGTTTCCAATTATAACATCAAGGATAATGTGGAAGTCAAATCCGTGGCCTTGAAGCATGGTTCGGTTCGTGTGCATCTGACAACCGGAAACCATGAGGTCGGAAAACCTTATCATATTGAGATCAGCGGCATACGCGACTGTGCGCCATTCCCCAATGAGATGTCCGAAAGCGGTCCGGTCAAATATCTGGTTGCCAATGGCGCCACACTCAGCAATTTGAATCGTTCCTCGTACAAGTGGAATCTGCTCAAGCCCGGCAACCCTGCCTATGTGGACAGAGATTATACCATCACACAGATTCCCGAAATGCTGGAAGGGACGGTGCAGATCGTCACGGCCAATGACGACAAGTGTGATCAGGACAACGGTTTCATCATGTTCGAACTCAGGGGTGATGCCACGGTCTATGTGGGGTACGACAGCCGGATTTCCGAGGTGCCCGAATGGCTCTCCTCCTGGAAAGTCACCGGAGATCAGGTCGTCAATTCACGTTCCACAGTCTATCGTTTGTATTCCAAAAAATTCGTCGGTGGACGGGTGATTCTGGGTGGCAATTGCGGATCCGTGGATGACGATATGTACCTGCTCTTTGTGGCGCCCCAGCGCTCCAGTGTCGATGTGATCGGCAGCATCAGCCGCGAGTCCTATTCGGTCGGGCATGTCGTGGTCGGAGACACCTATTATATTGACAGAGATTATACGGTCTCTTCGGTTCCGGACAGCCGCGAGGGCCTGATCTGGATTTCAACGGCCAATGACGATAAAGCCGTCAGGGATGATGATTTCCTGACTTTCGAATTGAAATACCGGTCCAATCTGTTTATCGCTTATGATTCACGAATCGCCGCTTTGCCGCGCTGGCTTCTGGAATGGGAATTGACGGGCGAAACCATTGTCGATTCCCGCGGATCGGTGTTCGATCTATATACCAGGAAATTCGAATCGGGAAGCGTCACTCTCGGAGGGAATTGCGGGTCATCGGACGACAACATGTACTTTATTCTGGTGGAACCCCTTGAAGGGGTCGGGTTCAATCCCGATGTGACGGTGCCGGGAATATTCACCCTCTCCCAAAATTATCCCAATCCTTTCAACCCCATTACGGTCATTCCCGTTCAGGTTCAGAGAGCGGGGCATGTTCATCTGGCCGTGTACAATATTCTCGGCAGACGCGTCAAAGTTCTGCTCGACCGGGAAGTCGAAGCCGGATTCCAGGATGAAGTGATGTGGGATGGATGCGATGAATACGGCAACCGCGTGGCTAGCGGCGTTTATTTCTGCCGTATTCAGCAGGGAGAATATGCCAAAAGCCGCAGAATGCTGCTTTTGAAATAAAGTAAAGGATCGGTCATGATTGCTGTTGTGATAATACTGGGTCTTGTTTTCGGCAGTTTTCTCAATGTCGTGATTTACCGGCTGCCCAGGAATGAGTCCCTGGTCCGACCCGGATCCCATTGCCCCGGGTGCGGCAGACCGGTGCGATGGTACGACAATATTCCTGTGATCGGTTTTATCATTCTGAGAGGCGAATGCCGGCATTGCGGAGAACCGATCTCCTGGCAGTACCCGGCTGTCGAAATCATAACCGCCGTTCTGGCTGCGGCACTCTATCTTCGCTATGGATTGTCGGCGCATTTTCTGGCTTATACGGTTCTGTCATTGTTTCTCATACCCATCTCCGTCATCGATATTCAGAAAGGATTGATACTGAACAAACTGACGCTGCCGGGTTTCATTTTGGGAGTTCCGCTGATCTTATGTTTACAAATTGAACACTGGCAGTCCATTCTGATCGCTTCTGTTGGCGGCGGTGTGGTTTTACTGTTGTTCGCGTATTTGGGAAAACTGATGTTCAGGAAAGAAAGCCTGGGCATGGGTGATGTAAAACTCATTGTTTTAATAGGAGTTTATTTAGGTTTTCCGGCCGTCATGCTGGCCCTGTTTCTCGGTGCTTTTACAGCCATGATTTTTATAGCGGGCGGAATGATTTTCAAACAAATTAAAGTGGGGAGCACGATTCCCTTTGGTCCGTTTATTGCATTAGGCACACTGGGTTATCTTCTGTGGGGCGAAGCGATCATTCGATGGTATATATGGATGATATGATTCCCGGAAGAGAGCCGGTGGGGCGTGTGAGGAAACGCGATGAGTCTTGAAGAAAAGGTTGAACGTGAAGAAACCATTGCCATTGATGAGTCGAACGGTTTTTATCAGGACGAGAATGGATACCGGAAGAAAATACTCCTCGTGGATGACGATCCGCTGGTGGTACGGATTCTTCGCGATCCTCTTGAAAGGGCCGGCTATGCTGTCAATGTCGCGATCCATGGTCTTGAGGCCCTGCAGAAGGTTAAGGATAATAGGCCGGATTTAATTATCCTGGATATCCTGATGCCTCTGCTCGATGGATTTAAGGTGGCTCGTTTTCTGAAATTTGACAAGCGGTTCAAAGATATACCCATCATTGTGCTTACCTCACGGGCCACGGAGGGGGAACGCAAAATGGGTGAACAGGTAGGCGCCAATGAATATCTTTACAAACCGTTTCGATTGCCCCAGGTCATGAATGTTGTCAATAGGTATATGAATGCCTGATTACGCCAGCAAAACCGCATCGCGAACCGCCGATCCCGGAGAAGCCCGGGTTCTGGCGCGCGCCCTGGTTGAAAAGAAGCTGCTCTCTCTGCAGCAGGCCAAGTCCATACTGGCCCGGCTGAAGAATGAGGGAAAGACTTTTGAAGAGGCGCTGCTGGAAGCGGATCTGGTGAATGAAGAGGCCATCCTTGAAACCAAGGCTTCGCTGTGGAATGTTCCGTATATCGATTTGAAGAATTATGAAGTGGACCCCGAAGTGGTTGATCTGATACCCGGTAAAGTGGTCAGGCAATTTACCCTGTTTCCTCTGTTCCGCATCGATGGAACACTTCTTATCGCCATGGAAAATCCCAGGGATATCAAGGCCATTGACAAGGTCTCGCAGGTTACGCAGCTGGAAATATCGCCCACCCTGTCCTCCAGAAACGCGGTTCAGGAAGCCATAGACAAGTTTTACGGGAGCATGGACAAACCCTCGATCGAGACATCCAACGAGGAGCTTCAGGATATTCTCGAAGTGATCGAGGCGCAGGAAGAAGAAGAGGACATTCATCAAAGCACCCAGGATCTGGAGCGGCTTGCCGAGGAAGCTCCTGTTGTCAAGATGGCCAATATGGTGCTGACCAGCGCCATTATCGAGGGTGCGTCCGATGTTCACATCAACCCCGAAGAAGATCAGCTTCGTGTTCGATTCCGGGTAGACGGAGTCTTGCGCGACAGCTACCATCTGCCGAAACATCTGCAGGACGCCATCATATCACGAATCAAGATTCTGTCCAATCTGGATATTGCCGAACACCGAATACCCCAGGACGGGCAGCTTCGGCTGCGGCTCAAGGACGGTCGGGATATCGACATTCGTGTTTCGACCCTGCCGTCGGCATTCGGCGAAAACATGGTGCTCCGTGTTCTGGACAAGAGCGCGGCGCTGTTGAAGCTGGAGAACCTGGGTTTCGAAGAGGATGTCTTTCAAACCATCACGGGTCTTCTGGCCAATGCGTATGGGATCATTCTCGTTACCGGTCCCACGGGGAGTGGAAAAACCACCACTCTGTATGCGGCCCTGAACCGGCTGTCATCCGTTGAAAAGAATGTGATCACCCTGGAAGACCCGATCGAATACCGGCTTCCGCTTATTCGTCAATCCCAGGTAAATGTCAAGGCTGGAATGACGTTTGCCAAGGGACTCAGGGCCATATTGCGGCAGGATCCGGACATTGTCATGGTCGGTGAAATCCGTGATTCGGAGACCGCCAATATCGCCATTCAGGCCGCATTGACCGGCCATTTGGTGCTCTCCACGCTTCATACCAACGATTCAGCCGGAGCGATTACGCGTATGGAGGAGATGGGGATCGAACCCTTTCTGATCTCCACCGCGGTTCTGGGCGTGCAGGCTCAGCGGCTGGTTCGGAAAATCTGCAATGAGTGCAAGGAAGAGTATAGACCCGACATGGAGGTGCCTCGGGAAATTCTGGAGAGTTTCGGTCTGGAAGATACCGAAAGTTTGAAGTTTTACAGAGGCCGGGGCTGCAAACGGTGCCGGGATACAGGCTACTCGGGCCGTATGTCCATTCAGGAAGTCCTTCCTGTTTCCGAAGGGATAAGACTGGAGATTCTGAAAGGTTCGGCGGCGGATCAGATCAAGAAGGTGGCCGTTGAAGAAGGAATGCGGAGTCTGATACAGGATGGGTGGATCAAGGTGCTCAAGGGCATTACGACCATGGAAGAGGTATTGAGAGTCACGAACATCGCATAGAACCGGGGAACAAGAAATTATGCCCTCTTTTGAATGTAAAATCATGACCGCACAGGGCCAGGTAGTTACCCAGGTGCTCGAGGGCGCCAATGAGCAGAGTGTGTCCCGTGAACTGATCAAGAACGGAAGCCGTCCCATCTCTATTAAAAAAAGAAAGGATCAGAAAGGCGGCGGCGGAGAGATCGGCTTGTTCGCCAAGAAGATCAAGGTCGATGAAATTGTGCTGTTTACCCGCCAGCTGGTGACCCTGCTTAAAGCGGGAGTGCCTATGCTGACCGCGCTGGAAGCACTGGGCAATCAAAGCACCAGCCAGCTGGGAGAGATTCTCAAGAAGGTCTACGTGGATGTGATGTCCGGCAAAAGCTTTTCACAGGCCCTTGACCAGCATCCCAAGGTTTTCAGCAAGCTTTTCGTCAACTCTGTGTATGCAGGCGAGATGAGCGGTGCCCTGGACGAAGTACTGGAGCGGATGGCGGTGGTTTTAAAGAAGGATGAAGAGACTAAAAGACAGGTCAAGGGCGCGCTGAAATATCCGATTTTCGTGGTTCTGGCCATGGTCGGCGCGTTTATCATTTTGATGACCTTTGTGGTCCCCAAATTCGCCGGGATCTTTGAAGGGTTCGGTATGGAGCTGCCGATCTTTACGAGAATTCTCATCGGTACAAGCCGATTTGTCGAGAAAAACGTGCTTGCCATTCTCGGTACCATGGCAGGGTTTTTCATCGGCATTCAGATTCTGCTCAAGAATTCCAGGGGACGGGCCCTGTGGGACGCGCAAATCATGAAGGTTCCCCTGGTGGGTCCGCTTGTCACCAAGAGCGCCATGGCCCGGTTTACCAAGATGTTTGAAACTCTGAACCGAAGCGGTCTACCCATACTGCAGTCACTCAATACGGTTTCCGGAGCTGTGGGCAATATTGCCATTGAAAAGAAGATCAAAGAAGTAGCCATCGGCGTGGAAAGAGGAGAGGGAATCTCCGGTGCCATGAAGAAATCGGGATTGTTCCCCCCCATGGTGATCCGTATGATCTCCATCGGGGAGCAGTCGGGATCGCTTGACGACATGCTCAACAGTATTTCCAGCCATTACGATATGGAAGTGGAGTATGCCATCAAGGGGCTGACCTCCATGATCGAACCGATCATGACTCTGGCCCTGGGCGGGGCCGTGGTGGTCATGGCTTTCGGAATATTCCTGCCCATGTGGGGCATGACAGGCGCTGTTCAATGACGCGTGCTTGCTATGGAATACTGAATAGATACGAAAGATTCAACCATTGCCGAAAGAAAGGAGGTGATCGGCCGAACAAATCGAAAACCTGGCTGTTTTTGCTGATAAACAGCAGTATACTAATGAAAGGGATCGCTTCATGTTTCAGGCATTGAAAAATCATCAGACAGTTTCGGGTTGCGGGCGAGCCACTCTGTGCGCGGCGCCAGTGAACCCGGCTGCAATGCCGTCAGCGGAATTCCCGATTGTCCTTCGGGCGAATATTTCGAAGGATAATTTGATGCCTTTCCGGCGTGCCGAATGGGCGACAGTGTTTCCCGTTCTTATGGCAACCGGGCCGCAGTCTGATTTCAGTCCGGAAGCCGGTGATTCTGGAAAGGCTTTTGCGAGAAAGGACGTGCCGGTTATCAGCCGGTTTATGAAGTGAAGGCCGAAGCCGGTATCTGTTTACATCACCCTATGAAAGAAAGGAACACACCATGTCTCAGAAAGGATTCACACTCGTAGAACTGATCGTCGTGATCGTGATCGTCGGCATTCTGGCCGCAGTGGCCGTGCCGAAATTCATGGACCTCAGCAGCGCCGCCGAAGCCGCAGCCTGCAAACAGAACCAGGCTTCCATTGAAACGGCCGCGGCCATCGCTTATGCCCAGAACGCGATC
>DSAB01000051.1 GCA_011388275.1 bacterium
ATTATGAGTCAAATAAAATCATTGTTTTATATGATTTTATTTGACTCTCAACAGTTCCGTGAATTATTCGGGTTATCCCGACTTTCAATCCTATCTTTTCTATTTATGAATAAGTCGGGATAGAAGAAAAAGCCGATGAATCATTACGGTCCGCATAAATCATCGATGATGAAAAAAATAAAAAAGCGGTTGACAATAATCGGTAAAATTAGTATATTCAAACATTCGAATATATTAATAACCTTTTAACAGGGAGAAAAACCATGTCGGTATATGACGTTCTGATTGTCGGAGGGGGGCCGGCCGGGCTGACAGCCGGTTTATACGCGGCGCGCGCCGATTTGAAGACAGCCATGCTTGAACGTCTCATGCCGGGGGGACAGGTGGCTGCTACCGACTGGGTGGAGAATTATCCGGGTTTTGTAGAGGGCATCAGCGGAGCGGATCTGACGCAGAAGATGGAAAAACAGGCACGCCGTTTCGGTCTCGAAATCATCAGCGTAATGATCGACAAGGCGGATCTGCATAAAAACCCGAAAATTATTCATGCCGGAGAGAACAAATATGAGGGCAGAACCGTGATCTTCGCGACGGGCAATGATCCCAAACTGCTCGATGTTCCCGGAGAGAAAGAGTTCAAGGGAAGAGGGGTTTCCTATTGCGCGACCTGCGACGGACCGTTTTTCAAGGACAAGGATATTGTGGTGGTTGGAGGAGGCAGTTCCGGCGTACAGGAAAGCCTCTATCTCACCCGGTTTGTTCGATCCATCAAACTCGTGGAATTCATGGATCATCTCAACGCGGAAAAGATACTTCAAAAAAGGGCTCATGACGATCCCAAATTCAGTTTTTATCTGAATCATCGAGTCCTGTCCATCAACGGCTCCCAAAAAGTCGAGTCAGTAACCGTAAAAGACCGGCAAACCGGCAAAGAAAAGAGCCTTGAGGCGGATGGGGTCTTTATCTGGATCGGAATGCTTCCAAACAGCGATTTCCTGAAAGGTCAGGTGGATATGAACCGATGGGGGTTCATAATCACCGATGACGCCATGCAGACATCCATCCCCGGTGTCTATGCCGCGGGTGATGTGCGCGACAAGACCGTTCGCCAGATCACAACAGCTGTTGCAGACGGAACCATCGCCGCTGAATCCGCCTTGCACTTTCTCGAATCCGGCGGAAAAGATTAAAGGATCCTTGTCATGGAATTGAACATGTTTCAGGAACACGCCCGTCTTTTCAAGGCGCTCTCTCATCCGACACGGCTTCACCTGATCGGCTTGATCCGTGATCGGAATCCGTGTGTAAAAGTGCTGGAGGAGGAGCTGGGCGTGGCCCAGCCGAACATATCCCAGCATCTCTCCATTCTGCGCAATCTGGGAATCGTCGAAGCGAAAAGAGAGGGTAATCAGGTCTGTTATCGAATTAAAAACCCGCTTGTATTGAAATTGCTGGATGCCATATCTTAAAAACAAACAGTAAAAGGAGACACCGTTATGTCGAAAGAGATCACACTGACCGATGCCAACTTCAAATCGGAAGTTCTGGAATCCAAGGTTCCCGTGCTGGTGGATTTTTGGGCCTCCTGGTGCGGTCCATGCCGTATGGTCGGTCCCATTGTCGAAGAGATCGCCGATGAGTACGATGGAAAAGCCAGGGTCGGTAAAGTGAACACCGAAGAGAACGCGACAATCACCGGAGAGTACGGAATCATCAGTATTCCCACACTGATCTTTTTCAAAGACGGGAAGCCGGTTGATCAGATTATCGGAGCGGTTCCCAAGGAAGCCATTAAAAAGAAACTGGATGCGCTGTTAAAATGACGCGAGAGAGGACTGGAATGATTATACGATTGGTTGCGGGAATCGCCCTGGGCGCCTTGCTGGGTTTTCTCTACTTCCGCTTTGTGGGATGCCGTACGGGCGCGTGCCCCATTACGAGCAATCCTTTTGCCAGCATCGTTTTCGGAGCACTGCTCGGAGGACTGATGGCCTGGGGTGTCTGAAAAAACGGAGAAAATCATGCCGATTTATGAATATGAGTGCATACAATGCAGAAAACGAAGCGAGTTTTTCATCCGCAAGAAACAAGACAAACCGGTTTGCGAGTGCGGAAGCCGTGAAATGAAGCGCGTGTACTCGGCTTTTGCCGTATCGGACGGATCGGAATCAGGAATCGAATGCTCTGACGGAAGCTGCGGTATTCCGGCTATGCCCTGTTCTTCGGGGCGGTGCGGACTTTCCTGACAACCTGTTTTGTTTGTGATTTATCCCTGGAAAATTCACCTGGATGAGGCGGGTTCCGTGGAATCTGACCTGGAGTGACGATGAAAGTAACCATCAAACAGCTGGAACAAATCACGTTTGCCGGTATCGGTGATACAGGCCATTGGGTTCTAATGGACAATACTCCGGAATTCGGTGGGTATGGAGGAGCGTCCAAACCGATGGAAATGGTGCTCATGGCTTTGGGAGGCTGCACGGGAATGGATGTGGCTTCCATCCTGGGGAAGATGAGGGTGCCCCTGAAGAATATGGAAGTCATTGTGGAGGGGGAACAGGCGGAGACCCATCCGAAAGTATTTACGCGGATTCATATTGAATTTTTATTCTACGGAACGGATATTCCGAAAGACAAGGTGGAGCAGGCTGTTGCCCTGTCCAAAGACAAATACTGTTCGGTTATGGCCATGCTCCGCCAAAGCGTGAAAATCATTACGTCGTATCAAATTCGGCCGGAACGTTCATAGGGGGAACCGATGCGCCTGGCCCTGTTCCAGATGCGGATCATGAAAGATCCCCGGATCAACCGAAAGAGAGTACAGCGCGCTTTTTCGAAGGCCAAAGACAGAGGCGCGGATCTACTCATGCTTCCCGAATACTGGGTGACGGGATTTCAACCTTTCCGTCTTAAAGAGGAAGCTTCTTTGCTGAGCGGCGGCTTGTTTCATGAACTGAGTGAATGGGCCTGTGAATACCGTCTGCCGGTGATTGGATGGGGACCCCGGAAAACAGGTCAAAATATACGAAACACGGCTCTGTTCATCGATGAGCAGGGTGTGATTCAGGGGGTTTATGACAAAATCCATCTTTTCCCTTCGATGGGTGAGGACCGATATCTGGAGGCCGGTAAATGTCCGACGGTTGTCGATACTCCGTGGGGGCGATGGGGACTTGCCGTTTGTTTTGATCTGCGTTTTCCGGAACTGTTCCGCAAATTGACCCTTGAAGGGGCCTGGCTTGTGGCTGTTCCCGCATTCTGGCCGCAGCCGAGACTGGAACACTGGCGTCTGCTTCTCAGAGCCAGAGCCGTCGAAAATCAATGTTATATTGCAGGATGCAATGCGGCTTCCGCGGATAATGTCAGGCTTGGCAGATCCGCTGTTATCGGCCCCATGGGTGAGGTTCTGGTAGAAGCGGGGGCAACCGAAAAGCTGATTGTTGCGGATATTGATCCTTCTCGAGTGCAAAGAGCCAGAGAACCCGTTGCCTATCTGGATTGCCGCAGACCGGACGTGTTTCAGCAATAGAATATTTGCCGGTGATTAAAACCCAACGGCTCCATCAGGAGCCGTTCTTTGTGAGTATATGTCCAACTTTTTGAAAGAACCCGCCTGACCTGAATTATGCGGCAAACCGACCCGGATTTGAATCACCGACACACCTCTCAAGTCTATTACATGATACGCATCCAATAATCTGATGAATCGGTTTTTCGAATCTTCAGGGTTCCCGGCCTGTTTATTTGAAAAGATGCGACGATTCGGAAATCGATCGAAACGGAGATCGAGGTTGTGTTCGTCCATAACCGGGAATTTTTTTCCTTCCATAGACCATTTTCCAATCGAACAGGCACAAGGTTTGCACAACCCTTGAGAGGCTGATAAATGTCTGTAAAAAACAAGCATTTGGTTTCTTTTTGAAACAAATCGATGCAACATGAAAACGGATGTGTTTAAAAACAGGAGGAATGCACCTTGCCGTCGAAAATACTGATTGTAGACGACGATATGGGCATTCGCATGCTGTTGTCCAAATTCCTGCAGCGCAAGGGATATGAGATCCTGCTGGCTGAGGATGGGCTTCAGGGTGTTGAAATGGCGAAAAAGAATCATCCGGATCTCATTGTCCTGGATGTCGTGATGCCGCGAATGGATGGTCTGACAGCGGCCAGGCTCATCAAGTTTTACAAACCCATGGCCGAAGTTCCCATTATTTTTCTGACTGCCAAGGATGCGGCCAAGGAAATTGAGCTGGCCCAGGAAGCCCGCGCCGAGGTTTATATTACCAAACCCTTTGATGTCCATCAGGTAATCGATGTTGTCAAGGATTTGTTGCCCGCGGAAGAGGCGTAATCTGCTTTGTTCGGGTCTGTTTCACGAACCTGTAGAGAAAAATGGGATCAACCATGAGTGACATCGAACAATTCGTATTTTTTCAATTAAACGCTCAGATTTTCGCCCTTCCCCTTTCCAACGTGCAGCGCATTGCACGGTCTGTGGAGATAACGCCTTTGCCGCAGGCTCCGGATATCGTGATCGGAGTCATCAATGTCAGAGGTCAAATTGTCCCGGTGGTCGATTTCAGAAAAAGATTGAATCTGCCTCCCAGGGAAATTTCATTAAAAGATCATCTCATCATAGGAAAGACGGACAGGCGATCCGTGGCCTTGCTGGTTGACGATGTGACAGAAATATCCAGAATCAATGACGATCAAATTACACAGCGGGAAAGCATTTTGTCCGAAATGCCTCTTGTCAAAGGAGCCGTGAAAGTCAAGGGTGAAATCATTCTGATTCATGATCTGGAGAAGTTCCTTTCTCTGGATGAAGAGAAGAAACTGAACGCTGCGCTGAAGGAGAATGTTTCAGAAAGGAAACCAAAACGGAAAACCGCCAGGAAACCGGAAAAGAAATGAACCGATCCTCCACATCCATTGATGATTCTCTGTTCAGCCAGTTGAGCCAATTTCTGAGCACCCATATGGGACTGCATTTTCCTCCGGAACGGAAATATGAGCTGATTCGGGGAATTCGTTCGGCTTCGAGAGAATTTGGATTTCAGCGCGTGGAACCCTGCGTTCGCTGGCTGTTGTCGGCCCCGCTCGGCAAGAGTCAGATCGAAACCCTTGCCAGGTACCTCACCGTGGGTGAAACCTATTTTTTTCGAGAGCACAAGATGTTTGATGCCCTGGAAAAGCGGATATTGCCCCCATTGATCCGCAGCCGTGCCCGTTTGAGTAAACGTCTGCGTATCTGGAGTGCCGGATGCTGCACGGGGGAAGAACCCTATTCGATCGCTATTTTGTTGACAAAGATGATTCCCGATCATGAAGAGTGGAATATTACCATTATGGCAACGGACATCAATCCCCAGTTTCTACGAAAAGCCAGGGAGGCTGTTTACAGGGATTGGTCGTTTCGCGGTACACCGTATTGGGTGAAGGACGGGTATTTTGACCGGGTCGACGGCGGCCTGTATGTGCTGAAGCAGGAGATCAAGAAGTTCGTTCAATTTTCCTACCTCAATCTCGTTGAAGATATCTATCCTTCATTTTATAACGAGATTCATGCCATGGACATTATTTTCTGCCGAAATGTCCTGATGTATTTTACCATGGAACAGATCAAACGCGCGGGAGAACGCTTTTTTAAGACCCTGATGAACCATGGATGGCTCATCGTCGGTTCCAGCGAAGCTTCTCATGCCTATTTTCCACAGTATGTCAACGTGACATTTCCGGGTGCCATTTTATACCGGAAAGATGAAGATTGCAGGGAACCGTTCAAGATTTATATTCCGGAAAGCGAGCCCGTAAAGGAAAATCTGAAAGAGCCGATTAAAACCGTTCCTTCCAAGTCCGGGCCGGTACCGACTCCTGTGCAGTCGACCCCGTTGAAATCGGAAAGCAGACGGGAAAAGACGGTACCGGAAAAAACGGTTTCGGACAACGATTCGTCCCTAAAAAAAGCGGAACGTTTTTATCAGAAGGGTTTTTACGAAGAAACCATTCAATCCGTGGATTTGCATTCTGTACGCAGTTCCGGAAACACCGATGCCATGGTTTTGATTTCCAAGGCTTTTGCCAATCAGGGACGAATCAAAGAGGCTCTGGATTGGTGTAATCAGGCCATCGGAGTCAATAAGCTTGATCCAAGCTTTTATCATCTAAAAGCGGTAATCTATCAGGAAGAGGGGAATATCGATCAGGCCTCGGCTGCTCTGAAGAAGGCGCTGTATCTGGATCCTGAATTTATTCTTGCGTATTTTACACTGGGGCATTTGACACTTCAGCAAGGAAAAACGCAGGAATCTCAAAAACATTTTGATAATGCCTTCAGTCTTCTGGAAACGCATGATCAGGATGATTCAGTTCCGGGTTCGGAAGGCATGACTGTGGGACGGCTGCGGGAAATCATTCAGTTCGTTAAAAACGGGGAACTCGCATGACTTCTTCCAGGGCAAAAAAGAGCAAACCGGAAAAACCATCTGTTCCGAGGTCCAAGAAGATTCCTTCGGGCATAAAGGATGCGAAGATACCATTGAATAATGAAATGGAAATCAATCCGCGAACAAAACAGCTGCTGAAAGAACGCGCAAGGGCCCTGGCAGAAGAACAGATCGATAAAGATGAGAAATTGGAATATATCGAGGTTGTGGAATTTGTGTTGAGCTGGGAGCACTATGGAATGGATTCCTCCTTCATTCGGGAAGTGCATCCCTTAAAGGAATTTACTCCGGTCCCGTGCACGCCCGATTTTGTGGTCGGTATATCCAATATACGGGGCCAGATTTTATCCATCATCGATATCAAGAAATTCTTTGGTCTTCCGGAAAAGGGATTGACTGATTTGAATCGTGTGATCATTGTAGAAACACCCAGGATGGAGTTGGGAATACTCGCGGACCGGATCAACGGCATCCGCCGTATTCGTATACAGGATCTGCAGAGTCAATTACCAACACTGACCGGAATTCGCGCTGATTATCTTCGTGGAGTGACGGGAGATCGAATGGTTGTACTGGATGTGGAGAAAATACTCAATGATTCAAAAATAATTATTCATGAGGAAGTGGATGTCTGAGAAACTTAATAAACCTTGTTTACAGAAATAATTCAGGGAGAAGGCCATGATTCAGAATATTCGGTTGAAGTATAAAATTCTAAGCATCCCGCTGACCATTTTTGCCATTTTCATCATTGGTGAAATCTTCACGCAGCTGATCACCTATTCGCAGGTTCGACAGAACGAGGTTCGAATCGATCGGCATTTAAAGGGATGGGATTTGTATCAATCGTTAAGCAACTCTCTGACCGGCCTGAATCACAGCATGGGGATGATTCGGTATCGGGGTGATGACGCTGTTTTTTCTGCATCCCGGTCTATGGCCGAAGAGATGCAGGCTCGAATCCGAAAAGCGTTTGAGGAAGGATATGTGCCGGCTTCCCGAAGGGACTCCCTGAATGTGATGGTTCAGAATTATTATGAAAACGCCAAAGACATGATCAGTCAGGCAGACATGGTACGACAATCCGGGAGTGCGGATGCGGTCAGAAGCGGCAGTGAGTACGTCTCTCTGAAAGAGCGATTGGACACATTGATGCAGAGTGAAAAACAGAAACTGGCCGCGATTTTGGATCGTACGGTCAAAGACCGGATTCGAACCCTGACATTGGTCAGCCTGCTGGTTTTTCTGATCATTGTTGCGAGCTTGATCTATGCCTATTATATTTCCAGGCCGACTCTCCGCGGCTTGCAGCAGGCGATCGAGATCACCGAAAAAATGGCGAAGGGCGATCTTTCAGCGGATATACAGATTCCAGAACAAACGGATGAAATCGGAATGCTGATTCGCGGTTTTGACAGCATGATGCAGAATCAGCGAAAAATGACGGCCCAGATCAAGGAGGGCGCCAACTCTCTGGCTGCTGCGGCCAGCCAGATATCGGCATCCGTCACCGAGATTGCCGCGGCTGCCACGGAAACCGCCTCGGCTTCCACAGAAACCAGTACGACCGTTGAAGAAGTCCGGCAAACAGCCATGGATTCCAACCGCAAAGCCAAGAATGTTTCCGAAAGCGCGCAGAAGGCTGTTGATGTATCCCAGACCGGAGAAAAGGCGGTGAATCAAACGGTTGAAGGAATGAACGAGATCGAGGCCCAGATGGCTTCCATAGCCGAGAGCATTATGAAACTCAGCGAACATGGTCAGGCCATCGGCGGCATCATGGCAACGGTGGAAAATATCGCGGAACAATCACGTCTCCTGGCGGTCAACGCTTCCATCGAAGCGGTCAAGGCCGGCGAACAGGGCAAGGGATTTGTGGTGGTGGCTCAGGAAGTCCGGAATCTGGCTGAACAATCCAAACAGGCCACACAGCGCGTACGGAGTATTCTGGATGATATTCAGAAATCCACCAGCGAAGCAGTCATGAAGACCGAACAGGGAAGCAAGGCCGTCGAATCCGGAGTCAAACAATCCATGGAAGCGGGCGAGGCCATTCAGCGTCTGGCTTCCAGTGTAACCGAAGCGGCTCAGGCCACGACACAGATCGCGGTGTCCAGTCAGGAACAGCTGGTCGGTATGGATCAGGTGGTTTCTGCCATGGAGAGTATCAAACAGGCCAGCAATCAGAACGTATCGGCCACCAAACAGGTTGAATCCGCGACGCATATTTTATCCGAACTGGGTCAGGAGTTGAAACAGCTAATCGAACAATACAAGATCTGAGGATCGACACAGTGTGTGTCGACTCTATATGCAATAAAATGATTTGAAAGGAATTCTCATGGATACGGATGCTGAATTTTTCAGGGAATTGATGGGCATGTTCAAAATGGAAAGCCAGGAACAACTTCAATCCATCTGTCAGGGTCTGAAGTATCTGGATGATTATCCTGACGGCGAGGAGCGGAACGAGAGGATGGAAACCATTTTTCGGGCGGCTCACAGTTTGAAAGGGGCGGCCCGAACGGTGGGTGTGGTTGATATCGAGACAATCGGTCAAACTCTCGAACATTTCTTTTCAGTGGTCAAGCAACAGGAAACACAGATTTCCGAACAGACCCGGGTCCACCTGGACAATATCCTGAATCATCTCGGCGGCCTGATCGAATCCATTGATGAAGCAGGCAAAGTCACAGGGGACAAGTCTGAAGCCATGCGTTTGATGGATGAATTGAATGACCGCATTGCCGAACTGAAATCATGACGAAGTGTTTCCATGCTGAAAAACCGGAGCCATAATGTTAAAAGACGATAAAGGCTTTCTCAAAGAATTACTGGCCATGTTCAAAATCGAAGCCGAAGAGCATATCAAGGCCATGTCTTCCGGTTTGCTGGATTATGAGAAGAAATCCGATGCAGCGACCCGGCTCGGTATCATAGAAACGGTATACCGGGAAGCCCACAGCCTGAAAGGCGCTTCACGCGCGGTGAATCTGGTGGCCGTGGAAACCATGTGCCAGTCTTTGGAAAGCGTGTTTTCAGCCATGAAACGGGAGGTCTTGTTTCCGTCAACCGATCAATTCGATACCTTGCACGAGGCGGTTGATTTGCTGCCGAAACTGGTTGAATCACCCGATACAACCGAAACTTCTGAACTGATCCACCGATTGGAGGATATTCTCAAGGAAGAGGAAAAGACATCCAAAAAAACCGCAGCCACTCAGAATATTTCCAGCCGCAAGATGGTTGGTGCAGAGAAAATCGTTTCCAAAGCCGATACGAAATCGAAAGAAAGTGACAAACAACCGGAAAAGGAAAAACCTCTTTCTCATGAGCCGGATCAGCAAGCTCAGGCTTACGCGCCCGATCCTCCGTCTTCAACAGTCGGCATGGACAAGACACTGCTTTCAGAGACGGTCCGAATTGCAACTCATAAACTGGATTCTATTCTGCTTCAGACCGAGGAGATGCTGGCGGCCAAACTGGCTTCCATGCAGCAGGTCGAGGAGCTGAAGCAAATACTCAATTTCCTGGATGTGTGGAAAAAGGAATGGGAAATTTATTATCCCGAGATCAAAGCCGTCTCACGTTTCATGGCTTCACGCGGAAAAACCCTCATCGAGGGTCAGGCCTATCTGCGTATGGAGAGACTTCTGGACTTTTTCGACTGGCACATGGAGCGGGTAAAGAATTTGGAGGATCATTTCGCTCCGATCATCAAGATGTCCGAAGAAAGCAGCAAACAGCTTGGTGGGATGGTGGACGGACTCCTGGATGACATGAAAATGGTTTTGATGCTGCCGTTTTCCACATTGCTGAAAATCATGCCGAAAGTGGTCCGCGATCTATCCCGTGATCAGGGTAAAGACGTGGAGCTAATCGTCAAGGGAAGTACGGTTGAAGTCAGCCGGAGAATCCTTGAAGAGATGAAAGATCCGCTGATTCACATTTTACGAAACTGCGTTGACCATGGAATCGAGAAACCGGATGAGCGCGTTCGTCTTGGGAAACCCTCCGGAGGAACGATCACGGTCAGTGTATCGCAGCTGGGAGCGGACAAGGTTGAAATTCTCGTTAATGATGACGGACAGGGAATCGATGGTTCCAAAGTCAAACAGGTGGCGGTAAAAAGAGGACTGATCTCACATAAAGACGCGGCGAAGCTTTCGGAAGAAGAGAGTCGAATGCTGATTTTTCAATCGGAAATATCGACAAGTCCCATCATCACCGATATTTCCGGGCGTGGACTCGGTTTGGCGATTGTCAGGGAAAAAGTGGAAAGGCTGGGAGGATCCGTGATGCTGGAAAGTGAGCCGGGCAAAGGAACGACTTTTCGAATTGTTCTGCCTGTGGCTCTGGCAACGTTTCGCGGCATCATGGTTCGTGCGGGCGATCAAACCTTTGTGTTGCCCACGATTAATGTGGACCGGGTCACTCGAGTACTGAAAGAGGATATAAAAACCGTGGAAAACCGGGAAACGATCTCTCTGAACGGTCGGGCCTTGTCCTTTGTTCGCCTGGCTGATGTTTTAGAGATACCTGTAAAAGACACGGATGATGAGACGAGCGACCATATTCAGGTTGTGGTGCTGAACGCAATAGAAAAGCGGATCGCCTTCGGTGTTGATGAAGTGTTGAGCGAACAGGAAGTTCTGGTCAAGAAACTGGGCAGGCAACTGTCAAGAGTTCGCAATGTGGCCGGAGCCATGATTTATGGAACCGGAAAGGTATTGGTGCTGCTCAACGTGATTGATCTGATGAAATCAGCCATGAAGGTGAGTACGGCGCCGAGACAAACCAAATTGATGGAGGAGGAGAAAGCCTTGAGAAAGTCCATTCTGATCGCGGAAGATTCCATCACTTCGAGAACCCTGCTGAAGAATATTCTGGAATCAGCGGGTTACAACGTCAAAGCCACGGTGGATGGAGTCGATGCGTTCACTGAACTGCGGGCCGACGAGTATCATATGGTGGTTTCCGATATCGAAATGCCCAGAATGAACGGATTCGAACTGGTCACAAAAATTCGTCAGAATAAAAAAACAGCGGAACTTCCCGTGATCCTGGTTACGGGGCTGGAATCCAAAGAAGACCGGGAACGTGGCATCGACGTAGGAGCCAACGCGTACATCGTCAAGCGCAGTTTCGATCAAAGCAATCTGCTGCAGGTTATTAAAAAACTCATTTAGGGGCGAATCGTGATCAAAGTGCTTATTACTGAAGACTCGCCGGTTGTCCGTGGATTTCTTGAGTATGTGCTCAATTCCGATCCCGATATTGAAGTGGTGGGAACCGCCAAAGACGGCGAGGAAGCCGTCAGACTGGCTGCAGAGAAGAAGCCGGATGTGATCACCATGGATATTCATATGCCGCGAATGGACGGTTTCGAGGCGACACGACGGATCATGGAGACCAATCCCGTTCCCATCGTGATTTGCAGCGCTTCCTGGAATCCGGAGGAGGTTGACAAGACTTTTCGGACCATGGAGGCCGGTGCCGTTGCTGCACTTGAAAAACCGCGCGGAATGGGTCATCCGGATTCCGAAGCGTCGGTCCGCGAACTGCTTCAAACCGTCAAACTGATGTCCGAGGTCAGCGTTGTGCGGCGCTGGTCCCGTTTAAGAAGAAAAGCCGTCGAAAAACCGGTTCAACCCAGGCCGGCAGCCGAAGCAAAAGCCGGGCGTGTGCCTGCGGGAGATGTCAAAATAGTGGCCATGGGTGCTTCCACGGGCGGGCCGGTGATTATACAGTCGATTCTTGCCGCTCTGCCCAAACCTTTTCCCGTACCCGTTCTCATTGTTCAGCACATCGCTGTCGGTTTTCTGGCGGGTTTGGCGGAATGGCTGATGAAATCGACACAATTTACGGTTCACATCGCGGCCGATAAACAGCCCCTCAAAGCCGGTCACGTCTTCCTTTCTCCGGATGGATTTCATCTTGGAATCGATTCTCAATTCAGGGCGATTCTTGATGAAGGAGATCCTGAAGATAATCTTCGTCCCGCGGTTTCTTTCCTTTTCCGATCTGTGGCGAAGACATTGGGAAAAAACAGTGTGGGCGTGCTTCTGACGGGAATGGGACGCGACGGAGCCAGGGAACTGAAATTGATAAAGGATAAGGGCGGAACAGCCATCGTTCAGGATAAAACAAGTTCGGTGGTTTGGGGCATGCCCGGAGAGGCCGCAAAGATCGGAGCCGCTGATTTTGTGCTGACACCAGGCGAAATCGCTCAAAAACTGGCCGAACTGATTCATAAGTAACTGTCCGGCTGTGACCGTCCGAATTATCGAAACAAGGATAAGAGATTATGTCACCTCAAAAGCGTTCAATTAACATTGGTGTGGAAATTCTCGTTGTCGAGGACAGTCCCACTCAGGCCATGCATCTGAAACATATATTGCAGCAAAATGATTATCAGGTGACCGTGGCTCGAAACGGCAAAGACGCTCTGGCCTATATGGCCAAGAGAAAGCCGACCATTGTCATCAGTGACATTCTCATGCCTGAAATGGATGGATATGAACTCTGCCGTCAGATACGGGCTGATGAAAATCTGAAATACATTCCGGTTATTCTTTTAACCCAGCTCTTTGATCCGCGGGATGTGATCCGGGGTCTGCTCAGCGGCGCGGACAATTTTGTCACGAAACCTTACAGCGAACAGTTCCTCATCTCCAGAATTCAATATATACTCGCCAATCAGGAGTTGAGACGAAATTCCATCACCGAGATGGGGATAGAGATCATATTTGCCGGTCAAAAACATTTTATCACTTCCGACAGAATGCAGATCCTCGATCTCCTGTTTTCCACATTCGAAAACGCGGTTCAGAGGAATCAGGAACTGGAAGAAGCCAACAGAGAACTGAGAAAAGCACTCGAAACCATCGAAACCATCAACGACGTCACGGAAAAACTCAATCGAATGCTCATGCCCGAAGATGTGGCTGAGGCCATTGCCGTGGGCGTGAAAAAGCTGATCGATTATGATCACTGTTATGTTTACCGAATCGATGACGAGCAGGGAATCCTGGTTCCTGTTTTCTGCCGCCGTTCAGGCAAGACATGCGATATCAAAGATGAACCGAAAATCAAGGTAGGCGAGGGCATCGTGGGGCTGGCCTATGCCAAAGGGAAATCGGAGATCGTCGGGAATGTGTCCAAACATCCCAAGGCACCTCATGCAAAGGGTGTTAAACCGTCCGATGAATCCCTGCTCGTGGTACCCATGCAATATGAAGATAAAATTCTTGGGGTGATTGTCCTTTCCAAGCAGGGACTCCATCAATTCAGTGAAAGCCATCACCGTACTTTGAATATTCTCGCAGGACAGGCGGCGGTTGCCATGGAGAACGCCCGATTGCTTCAGGATGAACGGCGGCGGGCCAGCCAGCTCTCCTTGATCAATGAGATCTCTCGAAAGGCAGTATCCACTCTGGATATTGATGAATTGAGCCGTCTGGTCGTCGATTCAATCGCGTACCGGTTCGAGGAAAGTCATATTCTTCTGCTGCTGACCGATGAGACCGGTAAGAACATGCAAATACTGGCACAAAGCGGTATCTGTAAAAACGAGATATCTGAAATCGGCAAACTTTCGAAGACGATCGCCGGAAAGGCCGCGAGGAAGGGAGCCGAGATCCTGATCGGCAACGTGAAAGAAGCGCCGAGACATATCACGATCGTGGATAAGGTGCAATCGGAGATGGCCATCCCCATTCGAAAGGGTGATAAATTATTAGGGGTCATCTATCTGATGAGTGCGTGCGCCCATCAGTTTGACAACAAAGACATGGCGATGATGACCATGCTGGCCGATCAGGTGGCCATGGCCATGGAGAACGCCCGTCTCTATGAGAGCGAGAAACTGAGTAAAGAGGTGGCGGAACAGGCGAACCGGGCCAAGAGTGAATTTTTAGCCAATATGAGTCATGAAATCCGCACACCCATGAATTCGATTATCGGTTTCTCCGATCTTCTCCTGCAGGAGAATCTGCCTGAAGAGCTTCGTGATTTCGCCAGGACCATTAAACTCAACGGCGAGGGACTTCTGGAGATCATCAATGAGATTCTGGATCTGGCCAAGGTCGAAATCGGACGCATGGATGTCGATTGTGTGGATTTCGATCTGGGAGAATTGACGGAAACCGTGTCCCAGCTTCTTCGTCCCCGTGTACTGGACAAGGGCCTCACCTTTGAGGTGGTCACCGATCCCGACCCCCTGCCGATAATTGAATCGGACAGCGTCAAGATACGTCAGATCATGGTCAATCTGCTGGGCAATGCGGTGAAATTCACCGATGAAGGAAAAGTCAGCCTGGAGGTCATTCTCGAGAAGCGGACAAATCACATGGGTTTGTTGACGATTCATGTGAAAGACACCGGGATCGGTATTCCCGAGGAGAAATCGGCCGCCATTTTCGAATCCTTTACACAAGTGGATGCCTCGATCACGCGTCGTTACGGCGGAACCGGTCTGGGTCTGAGTCTCAGCAAGCAGATGATCGAACTGCTTGGAGGAAAAATCTGGTTCGATTCCAAGCTGGGAAAGGGCAGTGTATTTTCTTTCAGCCTGCCCGTCAAGATTCGGGACAAGAAGAAGCAGCAGCAGGCAAAGTGGGAAGAAGAAGGAGACAAAGCGGGATTGGGCGATCACGTGATGTCTCAGGTCAGAAGGCGGGTAAAGAAAACAACCGCATCCGGATCCGGAAAAAATCCAAATGTTTTGATCATAGAAGATAACGGCAGCGCCCTGGACCTGCTTCAGCGGTATCTTGAAAGAGACGGTTATTCGGTACAATGCAGTACTACGGGTGAAGACGGTGTTCTGAAAGCCAAATTCTACCGGCCCGATGCGATTATTCTTGAAATATTGCTGCCCGGAAAAATGGACGGGTGGGAAGTTCTAAGAACACTGAAATCAGGGAAACTGACCCGGGATATTCCGGTGATTGTCTGCTCAGTGCTGTCGAACCAGAAAAAGGCTTTCAGCCTGGGAGCGGTGGAATATATCGAAAAACCCGCACAGGAACAGACTCTATTGGAAACCCTTCACCGTTCGATCGGGCTCCCCTCGGACAAAACGCAGGAAGTCCTGGTCGTCGATGATGACCGTACGGTGCTGGTCCTTTTTGAGAAAATGTTCAAGCGCCAGGGAATTCCGGTCAAGACATTTGATAATGGAAAGGACGCCATCGAGTATCTGGAGCATGACCGGCGTATTGCTTTGATGATTCTCGATCTGCTGATGCCTGGAGTCGATGGTTTTCAGGTACTGAACAAGATGAAGGAATCGGAAAAGACCCGCGATATTCCGGTGGTGATTTATACAGGCAAAAAACTCACTCCCAAGGACCGCAAACAGCTCAGCGAACACTATGAGCTGCTTCTCGAGAAGACCCATGAAACGCCGGAAACCCTTCTGGCCCAGCTAAATCAGCTGATTTCACAGAAAGTTGAGATTCAGCCGAAAACATTGCCCGCGGATTCCGAGGGCCGCATTCTTCTGGCTGAGGATGATCCGTCCGGACAAAAACTCATGCGCCATCTCCTGAGGCAGCTTGGATATAAGGTCGAACTTGCCAGAACCGGAAAAGAGGTGCTGGAAAAACTCGAGAAAGATGAATTCGACGTGGTACTCATGGACATGGAGATGCCCGTGATGGACGGATTCACGGCTACCAAAGAGATTCGCAAACAAAAGAAATACAAGGACCTGCCGGTTATCGCACTGACCGCTCATGCCATGAAAGAGCATCGAAATAAAACCCTGGGAGCCGGTTGCACGGATTATATCTCAAAGCCTGTCAATCGTGAAAAGCTGAATGATATGCTCAATCAGTATCTCGGTAAAAAGCAGCGGCCGATCCAAAAAGCGCAGACCGTCGGGCAATCCGAGGGCGTGGAAGAAGAAGATCCACTCATGGCTGAATTGACCGAATTTTTTGTGTCCGATTTGGGCCAGCGGATTGAGCAGCTTAAAGAGGATCTGACCTCAGGAAACAAATCCGAGATTATCCGTTTCGGGCATTCACTGAAAGGAACGGCTGGATCCTACGGCTTCCCCAAATTCTCAAGACTGGGGGGTGAAATCGAAACAGCCGGACAAAAGGGAGAGTGGAAGAAAGTCAGCGAATTGAGTGATCAGATCATTGAAGAATATAAAGCTATCGGAGTCAAGCATGAGGCCTGAGACCAAAACCATCTTGACAGTAGACGATACTCCGGCCAATATTCGGCTGTTGACTCATTACCTCGAGAAACAGGGATATCGTGTGCTTACAGCCGAAGATGGATTTGAAGGGTTTAAAGCGGCTATTCATCATCATCCCGATCTCATTCTGCTGGATATCATGATGCCCGGAACCGACGGATATGAGGTTTGCGAACTGCTCAAGGCGGAAGAGGAAACCCGGGATATACCTGTCGTGTTTTTAACGGCCAAGGCAGATGTGGAAGACAAGGTCAAGGGATTTGAACTGGGAGCCGCGGATTACATTACCAAGCCCTTTAATTTGGTGGAGATCGCTACGCGCGTACAGAACCAGCTTGAATTGAAGTATCTTCAAAAACAGAACAATCGATTTGTAAGGCATCTGTCGGCATCTTCGCATATGGCGGCTCAAATGATTTTTTGCGATCAAAGTGTACGCAGCGGGCAGAAAGTGCTGACCAGACTGGCCAAAGAAATAAAATCCGGGCAAAAAAATTCGTCACAATGCAGCGAAATGGTTAAAGACCTGCAGAAGTATTTTGCGGATTTTGACCAAACCGTCTATCGTACAGCTCGAAGATCGATCAATCTGGGCGAGACGATGGAAGACGTTCTGGATATCGTGGGCACGGAATATGGAGCCTGTGAAATTGCATTTGACCGACCCGAATCCATTCAGAATATCGAGGTTGACGAAAGTCTGCTCATGATGGCTTTGACGCTGCTGCTGAAGTCTCTGATTTCAGTGAAAGAGGCAAACGGAAATATACTCATCAAAATGGAGGAGGGAGCTCCTGATCCCGGGCTGAAACTGAAAACAAAGACGATCCAGCGAATCGATTTGGGAAGAATGGTTTCTCTTGCCAGGGGGGACCTGAAACGCGTCACCGGGAAAGGAGTCTATCAGTACAAAAAAAATCCATCGGTGGGTCTGTATCTGTCGGCAGCAGAAACACTCTTGAAAATGAACAACGCGGTTATGCTCGTCAGGAATGAAGAAGAAAAAGCCATTCACCTGTCACTCTTCTTCCCTGTTTTAAATTGACCGGATTGCCCCGGGTCGTGTGTCGTCCCGATTTAGATTTTACTGCCTTGCCTCTTCAGAATCTGCATCGAAATTTTCCCTTGCATTGAACGTGGAAAAAGAGTATTCTTAAAAACAGCCTGAATCATGGCCGGGCTCCACTAAAAGCCTGAAATGAGGAATGAACATTTTATTCAACCGGGAGTTTCGGATTATGGATATGACGTTGATTGTACGATCAATGGGAGGATGGCTGGCCGGCAGCGGATTACGTATCATTCTGATCGGCCTTATCGCTCTTTTGCTTGTCAGGTGTTTCGGCGCTTTGTCAACAAGATATTTTCAGTCTGTTCTCGAAAAGAAACACAAAGAGGACGGTGAATTTAAGAAACGAACCCAGACTTTAAGTTCGATTTTGAACTATGTGGTTCATATTGCGGTAATCACCATTGCCTCGGCAATGGTGATTCGTGAACTGGGTGTTGATATCGGCCCCCTTTTGGCCGCCGCGGGTGTTCTGGGTCTCGCGGTCGGTTTCGGGGCGCAGAGTCTGGTTAAAGATCTGATCAGCGGCTTTTTCCTGATTCTGGAAGATCAGATCCGTGTGGGTGATGTGGTGGACATTGCCGGAAAAGCCGGTATTGTGGAACGAATGAATCTCAAGATGACCATTCTCAGAGATCTGGCGGGAAATGTTCACTTCATTCCCAACGGACGGATCGATGTGGTCACGAATATGACCCGGGAATATTCCCGCTATGTTTTCGATATCGGCGTCGCCTATCGGGAAGATGTGGATGAAGTCATGGAAATCATGCGGAATGTGGATGCGTCTATTCGGCTGGATCCGGATTTTCAGGATGATGTGCTGGAACCGATGGAAATATTCGGTCTGGATCGTTTTGCCGATTCGGCCCTCATCATCAAGGCGAGAGCCACAACCAGACCGCTGAAACAATGGCGGTACGCCCGGGAATTCAACCGGCGCCTGAAAAAAGTCTTCGATGAGCGAGGCATCGAGATTCCCTTCCAGCACGTGACTTTGTATATGGGGCAGGACAAGGACGGAGGCGCTCCGCCCGTGCGTGTGATGGGGGTTGATCACGATCGTGTTTCCGAACAGGGGGATTCTGTATGAAAAGACTTCTCTACAGAAAAAAGAGGAAAGCCGATCTGCCTCCGGGTTCTCTTGTTTACAACGGAGATACGAACCGCGAGCCGCCCGGGCTGACGGTGATTCGGTACAATGCGGAGCACTGGGAGGAAAGAGAGGTTCTGTCTCTTGAAGAGGGTTTGGATATGATCGATTCCAAACAGATCACGTGGATCAATGTAGACGGAATTCACCAGCCTGAACTGTTCAGGCCGCTGGAACACAGACTGCGCATACACCCCTTAATGTTTGAAGATATCATGAATGTCGATCAGCGGCCCAAACTGGAAGACTCGGATGAGGCGCTGTTGATCGTTTTGAAGATGATTTCCGTCAATTCCAATGCAGAAGACCTGCAGGCGGAGCAGGTGAGCCTGCTGATGGGAAAGAACTGGATGATCACCATTCAGGAAAAACCGGGAGATGTTTTTGATCCAATCCGGCAGCGTATTCGCCATGGCAAAGGGCGGATTCGGCGGATGACGGTGGATTATCTGCTCTACGCTTTGATCGACGCCCTGCTGGATGGATATTTCTCCGCGATAGAGACTCTGGGAAACCGGGTGGAAACCCTGGAAGAATCCATACTTGAGCATCCCGATCAGAATACCATGAGCCACCTTCAGGAGATCAAGAGGGAGCTTCTCTACATACGGAAAGCCGCATGGCCTTTGCGCGAGATCGCTTCCGTGCTCGGCCGCGGAGAGAGCGGTCGGGTGAGCCGGGCGAGCCTGCCTTATTTCAGAACCATATTGGATCATACGGTTCAGGTCGTGGATATGGTGGAAACCCTGCGTGATATGAATACAGGTCTTGCCGATCTTTACCTTTCCAGTGTGAGCAATCGAATGAATGAGATCATGAAAGTCTTGACCATTATCGCCACGATTTTCATTCCGCTGACTTTCGTCGCAGGGATATACGGCATGAATTTCGAGTTTATGCCCGAGCTGAAATGGAAGCTTGGTTATTTCGCGACACTGTCTCTGATGGGTCTGGTCATCGTGATCATGCTCTGGTTTTTCAGGAAAAAGAAATGGCTGTGAAGGGAGAAACATGAAAAAAATGACTATTTTGGTTTTGACCGGCCTTGTTTTTATGGGTCAAACAGCCTGTCAGAAAAGGATTTCGGCCGATGACAGACTCATCGATCCTTTAAAACGGGTTGGCGTGATCACTTCGGGAACTTCGGAGAGCGATTTGATTCGTTTTTTCGGAAAGGAGCATGTTGAGCGTGTATCCATACACCTGGGAGAAGGCGAGCTTGCGGAGGGGACCGTCCTGTTTCCCGGAAAGGAAAGCGAGGTTTCCATCCTGTGGCAAGAGGCGTTCCGGAATCCGGTTTCTGTTACCATCACGGGTGCCGAGTGGAAAACCGAACAGAATATCGGTGTGGGATCCTCCCTCGAACAGGTCGAAGCCGCCAACGGCGGCCCGTTTGAAATCACGGGTTTCGCCTGGGATTATCCGGGTCGGACTCTGGAATGGCATGGATTTCTGCCGCAGCAGCTGCAGCTGGACCTGGTTCCGGCTGATTCAGTGCCTATGGAGACCTTGATTCCGGTAATGGGGGATGATTTTTTCATGACCGATCAGCCCGTGATCCGTTCTCTGAATCTGAAGGTCAAACGTGTCTTTATCCGCTGGGACGCTGTTGAAAATTTGAATGAGTGATTCTTAATGGAATGGGCCCGATTTTTTCTTCCGATTATCAGCCGTATTTTACTGGGCTCGGTCGCGGCAGCCGGCTTCCTGTTTACGGCCTGTTCCCTTTTTGAAAAACGTGTCCGGCCTGCTTTGCGGTCCCTGTTGTTGAGCATGTTATGGCTGACAGGGTATTGGCTGTTTCTTTCGGCCCGACATATCCCCCTGTGGGTCGATGCGCTCATTCCGGGCTTCGCGATGATGCTTCTGATTTTGGTTCTGATTCGAATTCCGCCGCCGGTTATGAAACGACCCGGACCCGAATCCCGGATCGATGAGCGTGATGCCCTGTTCCATCGTTTCTACAGACTGGAGCCGGGTTCCCGTGAATATAAAATATTTTACCGGACTCACCCTGACCTTGAATACGTTGATAACGCAATCAGGAATTTACCGAATCTGGGCGAGCCGGGGTCCCGTTCCTGGCATCCGCTCTCTTCCTTGTACCCGCTTTCCATCTTCGATGTTCTGGAAGATCTGACACGCGGGGCGGACGGCGATGATCCCGATCCCGTCAGCCGCGAATCCCGGCTGTTCACCCCTGAGGAGTACACAAGGAGGGTGAAGGGGATGGCCCGTTATCTGGGTGCGGATTCGGTGGGCGCCGCTCCGCTGAATCCTGCTTATGTGTACTCCCATATCGGCCGGTCGCCGGGTCCTTGGGGAAAAGCGGTCACTCTGGATCATTCCAACGCGATCGTCATCGCGGTCGAGATGAAGCATGAGATGATCCGGTACGCCCCGGATGTCGCGGTTACCACGGAATCTGCGTGCCGTTATTTCGACGCGGCAAAGGCGGCGCTGGTCATCGCGCGTATTCTAAAGCGATGGGGCTTTCGGGCCAGAGCCCATGTGGACGCCAATTACCGCGTGCTCTGCGTTCCTGTGGCCGTGGATGCCGGTCTGGGTGAATTGGGACGTCTGGGGCTTCTCATTACTCCGCAGTTCGGGCCCCGCGTCAGACTGGCGGTGGTCACAACGGATATGCCTCTGATCCATGATGCGCCCGTTCATTTCGGGGTTCAGGATTTCTGCCGGATATGCATGAAATGCGCGGTCAATTGCCCGTCCGGAGCCATTTCACGCGAGGAAAAGATCAATATCAGAGGGATTGAGAAATGGCAGAGCGTCCAGGAGAGCTGTTACCGGTTCTGGAGAAGACAGGGTTCCGATTGTTCACTTTGTGTCCGGGTTTGCCCCTATTCACATCCGGCTTCTCCGATTCACAACGTGATCCGGCGGGTGACAGCGAGGAACCCCTGGAATCGCAGGGCGGCTCTTCTGGGAGATGATTTCTTTTACGGGCGCCGTCCAGCCAGGTCTTTGAAACTACCGGAATGGCATCGCCGGGATATCATCACTGACGAGACCGTATTCAAGAACAAGGAGTGAAATAATGATCTCGAAGGGGCCGTGAGTGATCATCTATCTGGTACGGCACGGCAAGGCAGCGCCCGTGGATTTTGGAAAAGGCAGACCTCTGACCGATCATGGGAAAGCCGAGGTGGAACAGTCCGCCCGGTTTGTCGCGGAAAACGCCCCTGCCCGGATCGATGTCATAAGACATTCATTGAAGCTCAGGGCCCTGCAGACCGCGGAAATCTTTGAAGCGGTTCTCAATCCGGAAATGGGGCTTCAGGCCGTTGATGGTCTTTCGCCTTCGGATGATGCCGCTTTTTGGGGAGAACGAATTCACCGGGAGACGGGTTCATTCATGCTGGTAAGCCATATGCCGTTTTTATCTTGTCTGGTCTCCTGTTTAATCACCGGCGATACCGAAAAAGAGATTGTTCGTTTCAATACCGGTTCTGTTCTCTGTATGGAACGAGTAAAGGATCGATGGTCTGTCGTATGGAGATTCGACCCTCAAATTTCCACTGAATAAACCGACTCCTGTCTTTCTGTTTTGGCACATTTTATGCAATTAACCTCTTTGAAAACTATTCCTTATAAAAGGGGTTTCTTTTTATGAATCGAATTTCAATTTGCACGGTTTTCCTGACTGGATTGCTGATGGTTCACAACGCGGACACCTTTTATTCCGGCGCATTCGGAGCGGAACCTTCCGTATACGCCGCTGAAGGCATCGATAAATGGTCTTTATGGTCGAACGGCGTCTCATTGCGCGGTGCCAATATCTTTCAGCGCCGCGTGTATCCCGAACTGGACGGCACCGTTTATCTGGGAGACGGTCCGACCGGGCCTCCCTATACGCCGTCCGATCTTCATCGACTCGCCGAATGGGGAGCCAATGCCGTGAATATCAGCCATCCGGGTTTGTTTACCGAAACGCCGCCCTACTGGCCGGATCCGGAAATCGAAGCCGGTCTGGATTCCCTGGTCGCGTGGGCCGGACATGCCGGATTGTACGTCATCATCAGTTTTCGCACCGGTCCGGGGCGCAGTGAGTTCACTTTTTTCTGGCCGACAGCCGATCCGGATTATCTCAACGACCGGGTTTGGGGAGATGAGGATGCGCAGGATGGATGGGTGGAGATGTGGAAGTATACAGCCGGGAAATATGCCTCAAACCCCTCGGTCGTCGCCTATAATCTGATGGTGGGGCCCAACTCGAATGAGGTTGGCAGTGACGCGCTGAACGGCCGGCTGGATATGTGGGATCCTGCCGCCTTTTATGCCGAACATAGAGGCACCCTGTATGACTGGAACCGGCTCGGAGCCCGGCTTGTGGATGCGATCCGGTCTGTGGACACCGAGACGCCGATCATCATGGAATCCATGGGTTACGGCAGCGTCAAGTGGCTGATGTGGCTGGACGTGCCGGCCGATTCCCGTGTTGTCGCGGGTGTGCATCAATATGATCCCTATGCTTATGCCTATCAGGGTCCTTCAGACAGTTTGTGTTATCCGGGTTTTCTCGATACCAACGGCAATGGAGAACTGGAATATTTCAACCGGGCTTGGATCGTTGATTTTCTTGCTCCGCTGGACACTCTCGCGCGTCGGGGAACCCCGGTCGCTGTCACAGAGGTCGGCATTGCCCGATGGGCGTCCGGAGGAGCCGATTGTCTGCGGGATCAGTTTGAACGGTTCGAGCTGATCGGGGCCGATCATTTCATGTGGATCTGGGAAAGCACCTGGGAACCGGCCGTGGCGAAGGGTGATAACTTTAATTTTCGCCTGGGTCCTGATCCGGAAAACCGGATCGAAGTGTCCTCAAGTCCCATGATCGAGGTTATTCAATCCAGCTGGAGCTGCAATGCTCTCTTTAATACCGGCGTCGATGAGACGGCGCAAAAGACTCCCCTCACGTTTCTTACGGCGGCCAATTATCCGAATCCTTTCAATTCAATGACCGATATTGTGTGCACACTGGCTTCTGAGGCGTTTGTCACGGTGACGGTTTACAACCTGCTGGGACAGGCCGTGACCTCGTGGACTCCGGGCTGGAAAAAGGGAGGAAGCCATCAATGGCACTGGGACGCGGGAGTCCGTGCTTCGGGGCTGTATTTTTACCGAATCGAAGCCCGGACCAGTGACGGGGCGATGCATCAGGCAGTGGGCAAGATGGTTTACCAGCGGTGAAGGGGTTTTAAGGGACATTGAGTGGATACTGCCCGATGAACGGGTTTCGCACAGCTGGACCGGCAGAATTTTCCTCATTTTTGCGGTTTTTTTTACGTAACCGGAAAAGCGGCCCATCGATAACGACCATTGAAAATCTGGCATTGGATCAACCTCTAACACCCGTAAAAACAAATAAAGAATGCGGTATTTACTGAAGCCCTCCTTGATCATGGGGAGTCGTAGATTTATTTCAGTGGAATAAATTTTGCTGGAATAAAAAACATTTAAGGATTTATTTTCATCATTCGTTCGGTCAGGTGGTTGACAAATAAAACCAATACGGGACAGAAGGTACTATCCGCTTGATCCTTTTCAGGTTCATTGAAAAAGCCGGTCCGGCCCTGATTCTTCCTGTAACGGAGACATTATTGAACAAGAAGGAAATGAATATGCCCGCATCGAACCGGATTTGGCCGGCTCTGCTGCCGATTGTCTTTTTATTAAATTCCGTCATTCCGGCGTATTCCGGGGAAAGCCGCTTTCATTCCATCCATACAGAGCTCGAGCGACAGAAAGCCGTCCGATTCGATCCCTCCTATTACTACGATCGCGATACGGAAGCAGCCGAACTTTGCCGGGACCTCATTCAAACCTGGTCCGGTGCTGGTATCAACGCGGTCTATTTGAAAGTCTACGATCCCATACACGGAGCGGTTTACAGAACCCGGTATCCGCATACCATTCAAACCGACTACGGCCGTCTGGATCTGTTGAAAGCGATGCTCAGGGCCGCCGCGCCTTATCAAATTAAAATCATCGCGTGGATACCGGCTTTTCAGCATAAACAGGCATGGGAAGCCCATCCGGAATGGCGGATCAAAACCCGGGATGGAAATGATTACAAACATTCCACGGACAGCTATTTTTTATGTCAGCGGGATCCGGCGTTTCAGGAGTGGTGGCTGGGATTTATTGCGGATCTGCTTGACAGCTATCCCGAGCTGGACGGAATCGATCTGGCTGAACCCGTGGTTTCCTGGAATGATGATGAAGGATGTTTTTGTGATTTCTGTCTGAAAGCGCTCGAAGATCATAATGCGTTCCCCGAAGGGCGGGTCCGGCGGCTTATTCGTTCCCAGCCTCTGACCGATCTGCTTGTTCAATCGGTCAGGCTTGCTCATGAGAGAGAAAAGCGTGCCGTGGTCACGACCGTGGCTTCAGCCCATGCCGACGGCCGTCTTTTTTCACCGGACGAACAGCGGGCCCTGACCGGTTTCGACCTGGACGGACTGCTGGATTCTGCCGATCCGCCGGATCTAATCAACGTGGAGTTAATCTGGCAGCAGTGGGCCCATCTGTATGATGATCATCGGACTTTTTCTCCCCACTGGACTTTTCATGCCGCCAGAGAGGTGATAAGACAGGTGGATCAGCGGGTTCGAGTGATCATTCACGTTGAATTGACTGCATTCGGCGGTAAAGTGATGAACGATGAGCAGGTCCTGGAAACCATACAAACCGCCTGGGAAGGAGGCGCGTGGGGCGTTGATTTTTACGATTCGCACCAGGCGGATGAACGCGGCATCTGGCCTCTTATCGCGGAGGCTCTGTCTTACAATCCATTGAAAAAGGTCTGGGTAATCACCGATGAAGGGGGAGAGAACGATGCGAGACAGCTGGCCACCCTGTTGAGACATTTCAATACGCATATCACACAGGTGGTTCTGGATAATGCATTCGTTTCTCCCGGCACATCCGGACCGGACATGGTTTTTTATGTCGGTACAAAGCAGAGAGGGGCCCTTCCTTCAGATTTTGTTCGTTTTATGACCGATTATTCGGGAGTCATCTGCTGGCTGAATTACAATATTCAGTTGATGCCGCCCGAATTTCTCAAAAATTTGGGGATTGGTTTCGACCGTGTGAGTAACGAGGTCTCTGCCGAAATCCATTTCCGGGGGATCAGATTTCCCAAAGAGGATCCCACTCTCAATTATATCGGACCGGAAAGTGAGGCGTGCCGTGTTCTGGCCTCGGCCATGGTGGATACTCTCGAGTTCCCCTATGCGCTTTACAACAGGCAGTTCTGGTATTTTGCCGATCTGCCCACCAATTATGTGCAGGAAGGAGGCCGGCATATTGTCTTCGCGGAGCTGCTCCACGAGATACTGCGTGAAGATCATCGCAAAAAGAAAACGGCTCTGGTCCGCATCGAAGATGTCAATCCGCTGTCCAATCCGGAGGACATAAGGGCAGTGGCGAATTATCTGGGTTCGCAGAAAGTACCTTTCACCCTGGGACTGACTCCCTTTTACCTGG